>JAWOHX010000047.1:0-19698 GCA_046484975.1 Clostridia bacterium | reverse complement strand
GGGATTCGTGTCCGGCAGGCTGGACATAAAATCCATGGCAACGGCCTGCAGCTATCTGGTGGGCACCCATGATTTCAGATGCTTCATGGCTTCAGGAAGCCGGATCGGGGAGACGGTGCGAACGGTTTATGAGGCTTTTGCGGAAATGGAAGGGGACATCGTATCCTTTGACATCAAGGGGAACGGGTTCCTGTACAACATGGTGAGGATCATTGCCGGGACGCTGGTGGACATCGGAACCGGAAAAACGAATCCCCACGACATGATTGACATCATTGCGGGCAAGGACAGGGGCCGGGCCGGGAAGACCATGCCCGCCGAAGGACTGTACCTCGTGGACGTCTTTTATTGAGCATCCTGTTTCAACCGCCTGCGATTCGGTATATAATGTATATATCATCAAATTCTTTTCTATGAAAGGGGCGATAAGTATGAAAATGATAATCACAGGAAAGCATATGGATGTCGGGGAAGACGTGAGAACATGGGCAGAAAAGAAATTCTCCAAGCTTGAGAAGTTTTTCAGAAGGGACAGCGAAGCCAACATCACCGTTGACAGCAGGAAGAGGGGAAAGCACAAGCTTGATGCAACAATCACATATAAGGGCATGATATTCCGGGCTGAGGTTGAGAACAAGGATGTGTTCGCAGCCATTGACAAAGCCGTTGAAGTCATAGAGAGGCAAATCAGGAAAAACAAGACCAGGTTGGAGAAAAGGCTTCATGAGGGGGCCTTTGACCAATATATGGTGACGGATGATGTCGTTGAGGAAAGCGAGATCAAAATCGTCAAAAGCAAGAAGTTTGCCATGAAGCCCATGACTCCTGAGGAAGCGGTTCTTCAGATGGAGCTGGTGGGCCACTCCTTTTTTGTTTTCCAAGATGGGGAAACGGAAAAAGTCTGTGTCGTCTATAGAAGAAAAGACGGGAACTACGGCCTGATCGAACCCCAGTAAAAGGTTGCACCCGGGGACAGAACGTTTGTTCTTTTCAAACATTCCAAATCATGGTAGAATCTGATTGTGGTGATTTCCAAAACCGGAAAGGACGACGAATTTACCGGGGAAATGACATGCCATCCCTTTTTGATAACAACCATTCATGGAAACAATACGGACAGCAGACGGAGGAACAATGGATCAGATCCTGAGCGGACTCAATGACATGCAGAAAAAGGCCGTCCTTGCAAAAGAAGGACCTGTCCTGGTGCTTGCCGGTGCGGGAAGTGGAAAGACCTCTGTGCTGACACGCAGAATCGTCTATCTGGTCGTCGAGAAGAAAGTACCGCCTTCATGCATCCTGGCCATCACCTTCACCAACAAGGCGGCCCGGGAAATGAAGACAAGAGTAGAGGAACTCATGGGAGGAGGCATCCGCTTCCAGTGGGTTGGAACCTTCCATTCCATGTGCGTGAGAATGCTGCGGATATTCGCGGACCGCTTTGGATATTCCAGAAATTTCGTGATATACGACAGCGATGACCAGAAAGCCCTGATGAAACAATGCATCAAGGAGGCCAATATTGACAGCACCATGTATCCTCCCGGGGGAGTCCTGTATCATGTGAGCCGGGCGAAGGACGAACTGGTGGGACACAGGGAGTTCATTGAAAAACACCAGGGAGACTATAAAATGCAGGTCATCGGCTCTTTGTATGAAAGCTACCAGAAAAAGCTCAGTGACAACAGCGCCATGGACTTTGACGACCTCATTTTCAATACTGTGAGGATGCTGCGGTCATATGATGACATCCGGGAATACTTCCAGGGGATGTTCCGGCATGTACTCATCGACGAGTACCAGGACACAAACACCGCCCAGAATGTGCTGGCGGAGATCCTTGCTGAAAAGCACCACAATGTTTTTGTGGTGGGAGACGATGACCAATCCATCTACGGGTGGCGGGGGGCCAACATCAGGAACATCCTGGAATTTGAGAGCAAATACCCGGATTGCGAAGTCATCCGCCTGGAAAGGAACTACCGGTCCACCTCCTGCATCCTGGAGGCCGCCAACACCGTCATCGCCAGGAACATGGGCAGGAAGGGAAAAACCCTCTGGACTGAAAAAGGGAAAGGGGAGAACATCAGGTTCTATAAGGCATACAATGAACATAATGAAGCGTTGTTCATCGCTTCCGAGATTGAGAAACAATACGGAATCTCGGGGGCATACAAAGATATGGCTGTGCTCTACAGGATGAATGCCCAGTCCAGGGCCATCGAGCGGGCCCTCCGGGAAAGGGGAATCCCCTACAGGATATTCGGAAGCATCAGTTTTTACGACAGGAAAGAGATCAAAGACGTCCTTGCATATATGAAGCTGATCCTCAACCACCATGACAACCTGATGTTCCGCAGAATCATCAATGAGCCGAAGAGAGGAATCGGAAAGACCACGCTGGAAAGGCTGGAGGCCCATGCCATCCATCGGGAAACCAGCATGTTCCAGGCAGCGGAAGAGGCACATGGGATCGAAAATCTGAGGTCGCAGGCGGACAAACTCAAGGAATTCACCGGGATGATTCGCTTTCTCTCGGAATTCAAAGACAAGAACAATCTCGAATCCTTTTATGACAAGCTCCTGGAGGCAACGGACATCCTGACGGTCTACCGGAACGAGAACACACCGGAGGCCCAGGTGCGCATGGACAATATCAATGAGCTGAAAAGCTCCATCATCACCTATTCGGAGGAATACTTCGAACGGGAAGGCAGTGAACTCACCTTTGAGACCTATCTGGAGGACATCTCCCTGGAGTCAATCAGCGAGGAAGAGCAAACGGAGGACTACGTGTCCCTGATGACCCTCCACAGCGCAAAAGGGCTGGAATTCCCTGTGGTGTTCATCACCGGCATGGAAGAGGGGATTTTTCCGGGTGCCCAGTCCCTGGATTCCGATGTCAAGATCGAAGAAGAGAGACGACTCTGCTATGTGGGCATCACCAGGGCGCAGGATAAGCTGTACCTGTTGAATGCCATGGAAAGGACTCTGTACGGCAAGACAACCATCAACCAGGATTCCCGTTTCCTCAAGGAAATTCCAGGTCATCTGATGACGGACCATTCCAGGCAGGCAGGCATGGGGCATTTGTCCAAGGGTGGAGGGATTCCCGTAAGCCGGGGAGGGAAGCCATATGAGATCAGGGGTATCCGCACGGAGA
The DNA here is from genome assembly GCA_046484975.1 of Clostridia bacterium. GTDB lineage: Bacteria > Bacillota > Clostridia > DUPQ01 > DUPQ01 > JAWOHX01. The sequence goes on along the minus strand of JAWOHX010000047.1, from coordinate 16,535 downwards.
TGCACCCGGTAGTGGATGTGGTGGAAGGACAGCGGGTGGAGCACAAAAAATTTGGGAAAGGGACGGTGGTGCGTGTTTCCGGAGAGGGAAAGGACAGGATGATAACCATCCAGTTTGACATGGCAGGCAGAAAGACCCTGCTTTCTGCATACGCCAGGCTGACCGTCCCGGAGGAGAGGGAAAATGGATAACAGGGAAAGAATGCTAAGGACCCTTGGTTTTTTGGGAACGGACCGGATCCCCCTTGTGGAGTGGCCGATCAGGGAGGCTACCATGCGCGAATGGGTACGGCAGGGATATCCGGAAGGCACGGAGCCGGCGGATTTTTTCTCATTGGATACCATGTATCATTATCCCCCTGTGCAGATGGGGATGATTCCCCTGTTCGTACCTGAAATCATGGAACAGGACGGGGTTTACAAGGTATGGAGGGACGAGTTGGGAGCGGTGCGCAAGGATTTTTTGGAAAACAAGACCCCGGGCTTCGTGACCCGGTCCTGGCTGAAGTTTCCCGTGGAGTCCCGGGAGGATTTCCTGGAGATCCGCAAACGCTTTGACCCCGGCCTGTCCACTAGGTATATCGGGAATTTCAGGAGGACAGTGGATGCGCCAACGCATCTGTCCATCCCGTTTCTCTTCTGGACCGCACGGGACTGGATGGGTTTCGAAGGACTTTGCTGCGCATTCCATGACCAGCCCGCACTGGTCGGGGAAATGTTCGAGCACATATGCGGGTTTGCCCTGGGGATCTTAAAAAACACCTTGGAGAAATGCCGGGTGGACACGGTGGAGCTCAAGGAGGACATGGCATACAAGGGAGCCCCCATGATCGGGCCGGACATGTTCCGGAAATTCATGCTTCCCCATTACAAAAAATTCATATCCACCGCCAAATCCTCAGGGGTGTCCTTCGTGTTCGTGGACTGTGACGGTTACCCAGGGAAATTGATTCCCCTGTGGATGGAGGCCGGGATTGATGGCATGAGTCCTTGCGAGATTGCGGCGGGCAATGATATCCTGGGCCTGCGAAAGGCCTATCCCCGTTTCCACCTGTGGGGGGGCATTGACAAGCGGGTTTTGTCCCAGGGAAAGGATCAGGTGCGCACAGAAGTGATGTCAAAGGTTCCAAAGATGATTGAAAAAGGCGGTTACATCCCCCACGTGGATCATGCTGTCCCGGCGGATGCGAAACTGGAAAACTATATCTATTTCAGAGAACTCCTCCGGGAAATTACCTTGAAGTAGGTGTTGACAAGGAGAAGGGTGTCTGATATCATAACTTTAGCAGTTTAACGCATTACTATGATAAAGCGAAAGGAGGGGACCATGACCGACAAGAAATTATACAATCCCGAGGGGATGTATGATCTTCTGTTTGACAGGTGCCGGGTGAAAAAGGAGATTGAGGGCACCATACGGGATATATTCCAATCCTTCGGATTCATGGAAATTGAAACGCCGTCCATGGAGTTCCTGGGCGTTTTTCACTCGGAAAACAACATCATTCCCGAGGAATCCCTGTTCAAGCTGTTTGACGAAAAAGGACGTATTCTGGCCTTGCGTCCGGAAATGACCATCCCTGCGGCCAGGGTTGCTGCGACAAAACTGAAGGATATGAAGCTTCCTTTGAAGATATCCTACCTGGGGAATTGCTATAAGTCCGATGCATATGGCGGTGGAAAACAGAAGGAGTTCACGCAGGCAGGGGTGGAAATCATGGGAAGCCCCGGTGCTTTTGCCGATGCCTTCGTCATCGTCACGGCCATCGAGGCCATCAAAGGAACCGGAATCATGGATTTCACCATTGAACTTGGACAGGTGGAGTTTTTCAAAGGACTCATGGAACAGGCTGGTTTTCGGGAGGATGTGGCGGAACAGATACGGCAGATCATCGAAAAAAAAGATTTTTTCAGCCTGGAGGAAATGCTGGCTGGCCTGGAAATGGACAAGGCCGTCCGTGAAAGCATCCTGTCCTTGCCGGAATATTTCGGCGGCAAGGAAATGCTGGTCCGCATGAAGGAGAAAAGCTTAAACGACAGATCCATGAAGGCTGTGGACAACCTCATTGAAATCTTCGACATCCTGGATGAGTTCGATGCGTCCCAGGCGGTTTCGGTGGACCTTGGCATGGTGAGCAATCTTTCATACTATACTGGCATCATATTCAAGGGTCTGACTTACGGCGTGGGCTTCCCATTGCTGACCGGAGGAAGATACGACCAGCTTTGCAGGGGTTTTGGGAGGGACATCCCATCCACGGGATTTTCCCTGGACATCGATATGGCACTGACGGCGCTGTACAGGAACAGGAGCAACCTGGAAAGCCCTGCCACCGACAGCCTGGTCTGCTTTTGCCCGGAAGAGAGGAAGACCGGTATCCTTTTGGCCATGGCACTGCGCGGGCAGGATTTGAAAGTCGAATTGTTCAGTGAGAACCAGGACATGGAATATATCAAAGCCTATGCACTGGAACGCAACATCCCCGGGGTTGTCCAGGTGGAAAGTCCCGGGGGGATTTTCATCCATGACCTGACGGCAGGCACCTGCTCGCGTACGGACCTGGATAAGCTCATGAAAGGCAAGGGACGATGAAATACCTGACGATTGCATTGCCAAAAGGAAGACTGGCGGATCTCACTCTGGAGATTCTTGAGAAAGCAGGGATCCGCTGCGAGGATGCGGACTTGAAATCCAGGAGACTCATCATTGACGATGATGAAAGCCTGGTGCGGTTTTTCATGGTGAAGCCCTCCGATGTGCCGGTCTATGTGGAATATGGTGCTGCGGACCTTGGCGTGGTGGGGAAAGACACCCTCATGGAGGAATCCCGGGATCTTTACGAAGTGTTGGACCTGGGTTTCGGCAAATGCAGGATGGTGGTTGCCGGACCCAAGGAACTGGAGGGAAAACTGGATCGGATCCCCGGGAAGAGGGTTGCCACGAAATACCCCCATGTCGCCAGGGAATACTTCGAGCATGTCAAGAAAGAAAGCATCGAGGTGATCAAGCTCAACGGATCTGTGGAGTTGGCTCCCCTTGTGGGGCTGTCCGAGATCATTGTGGACATTGTGGAAAGCGGAAGGACACTGAAGGAGAACGGACTGGCTGTCCTGGAGGAAATCGCGCCTGTGAGCGCCAGGCTTGTTGTCAACAAAGTCAGCATGAAAATAAAGAGCGAGAGGATCAAGCGGCTCATCGCCGATGTGAAAAAGGAGCTGGACCATGTTTGAGGTGACATGCGATGTGATGCGTGTGGAGGAAAAACTTGCCGCCAGGAACCAGCTGGATCAGCCGGATGTCATCATGGCAGTCTCGGAAATCATGGCGGACATCCGCAGGCACGGGGATGCAGCCTTAAGGAAATACACCCTAAGACATGACAAATGCCAGATCCTGGAGTTCAAAGTGAGTGAAACGGAGATTGAGAAAGCCTACGGGGAAATCGACCCGGGATTCCTGGGCATCCTCCAAAAGGCCATCGATAACATCAGGCAATACCATGAACGGCAGAGCCAGGAGTCTTTTCTCTGGGAAAAGGAAAAAGGAATCCTCCTGGGGCAGCGGATCACCCCCCTTGAGAGGGTGGGGATCTACATCCCCGGGGGAACCGCCCCCCTGGTTTCCTCGGTGTTGATGAACGCAGTCCCCGCGGTGTTGGCAGGGGTGGATCGAATCATCATGTGCACGCCGCCCCGCAGGGATGGGACCATTGATGCGGAGAGGCTTGTTGCGGCCAGGGAGGCAGGTGTGACGGACATATACAAGGCGGGTGGTGCCCAGGCCATATTCGCCATGGCTTTCGGTACTGAAAGCATCCCGAGGGTGGATAAGATAACCGGACCGGGCAACATCTATGTGGCCAATGCCAAAAAGATGGCCTACGGTTACTGTGACATCGACATGATTGCGGGTCCCAGCGAGATCATGGTCATTGCGGATGAAAGCGCCAACCCTGCCTATGTGGCAGCCGACCTGCTGAGCCAGGCGGAGCATGACGAACAGGCGGGCACCGTCCTTTGCTGCAGGAGCAGGGATTTCGCAGACCGGGTGAACGGTGAAGTACAAAAGCAGTGGGAGGGACTGGCAAGAAGGAATATCGCGGGTAAAAGCATCCGTGACTATGGAATCATCTATGTGAACGAGAATCTCATGGAGTGTGTTGACTGCGCCAACAGGATTGCGCCGGAGCATCTGGAGTTGCATGTGGAAAAAGCCATGGACTTCATCCCCCTGGTGCGGAACGCAGGAGCCATTTTCATCGGGGAGTTTTCTCCGGAACCCCTCGGGGATTACTACGCAGGACCCAACCACACCCTGCCCACCGGCGGGACGGCGCGGTTCTATTCCCCGCTGGGTGTATATGATTTCTGCAAGAAAACCAGTATAATAAAATATGATCAGGACGCACTGCGAAAGGTGCATGAGGAAATCGAGACATTCGCACGGAAGGAAGAACTGGATGCACATGCCAGGGCAATCAGCATCCGGTTCGAAGGAGAAGACGATGGCAAACCTTCTCAGTGACAAGGCAAGGGCCCTGAGGCCCTATGTCCCCGGGGAGCAGCCGAAGGACAAGAATCTCATCAAGCTTAACACCAACGAATCCCCCTATCCCCCCTCACCGAAGGTGCGGGTGGCATTGTCAGAAGGGAACATGGATGAGCTGAGACTGTATCCAGACCCGGACTGTACGGAATTGAAGAAGGCTGTTTCCCGGTTTGTTGACATCCCTGTGGAAAATATTTTCATCGGCAACGGGTCGGATGAGATCCTGGCGTTTGCATTTGCGGCTTTCTATTGGAACAAACAGGTGGTGTTTCCGGAAATCACCTATTCCTTTTATCCGGTTTACTGCGATTTGTTTGACATCGCCATGGAGACCGTTCCGATGCAGGGTGACAAGGTCAGGCTGGAGAAATTCATCGGATGCGGCAAAGGGGTCGTGCTGGCCAATCCCAACGCCCCCACCGGGGAATACATCCCGGTCAGAGGAATCGAGGAAGTGGTGAAAAGCAACCCGGACCATGTGGTGCTGGTGGATGAGGCCTACATCGATTTCGGCGGGGAATCCTGTGCCGGCCTGACCAGGAATCATGACAATCTGCTGGTTGTCCAGACACTTTCCAAATCCCGGGCTCTCGCCGGGTTGAGGGTGGGTTTCGCCTTCGGGGACAAGACATTGATATCAGGGCTTGAAATGGTGAAGAACTCCTTCAATTCCTATACCGTCAACAGGCTTTCACAGCAAGCCGCTATTGCGGCTATGGGGGATGCCGCTTACAACAGAAAAATCCAGAAGTGGATCATGGACACGAGGGACAAGACGCAGAAAAAACTTCAGTCGCTGGGGTTCCATGTCACTGAATCCATGGCCAACTTCATCTTCGCCCGCCATCCCGACATGAAAGGCATGGAGCTGTACAGCAGGCTCAGGGAGGCAGGCATTCTGGTCCGGCATTTTGACAGGCCTGGCATTGAGGACCATATCCGGATTACTGTGGGCACCGGAGAGGACATGGAGCGGCTGCTGGCCGCATTGGGAAAAATCATCGAAGGGGGAACATGAAAAATGGACAGGAAGGCATCTGTGGAGAGAGTCACCAAGGAAACCAGGGTGGCGGTCAGAATGAATGTGGATGGAAGCGGGAAGTACTCCGTGGAGACCGGTGTGGGGTTTTTCAACCATATGCTGGAGTTGTTCTCCAAGCACAGCCTGATGGACCTTGACATCATGGTGGAGGGGGACATCCGCATCGATTGCCATCACACGGTGGAGGACACGGGAATCGTTCTGGGGCAGGCCTGGAAGGAAGCCCTGGGGGATAAGCAGTCCATCCGGCGATATGCTTCCTTGACAATGCCCATGGATGAAGCCCTGGTGACCGTCAGCGTGGATGTGAGCGGAAGGCCGTTTTTCGTTTTCACGGGCGGAATTGAAAGAGGAAGCATCGGGGACATGGACACGGAAGCCGTCGAGGAGTTCCTCAACGCATTCTGTGTCCATGCGGGTATCACCCTCCATGTGAACCTGCTGTACGGAAAGAACAACCACCATATCGCGGAGGCTGTCTTCAAAGGACTGGCCCGGGCATTGCGCGAGGCGGCTGCCATCGACCCCCGGGAAAAGGGAATCCCATCCACGAAGGGTGTAATATAAGGAGGAAAGCAATGGAACTGCTCAATGCAACGGAGTTGAATGGAATGAAGCCATGGAAGACGGGAAAAGTGCGGGATATCTTTGACCTGGGGGACAAGCTTATCATCGTGGTCACAGACCGGATATCTGCGTTCGACTGTGTGTTCGGAGATCTCATCCCCGGCAAGGGAAAAGTGCTCAACAGCCTTTCCGCTTTCTGGTTTTCCCAGATGGGGGATATTGTGAGAAACCATCTGATCACAACGGATGTACAGGAATACCCTGCCCCGTACAATGAGTATGGAGACCGGCTGTCCAAACGCTCCATGCTGGTACAAAAAGTGGACATCATTCCTGCGGAATGCATTGTGCGGGGTTACCTGGAAGGGTCCGGCCTGAAGGAATACAACCTGACCGGAAGCATCGCCGGGACAAGGCTGCCGGAGGGACTGAGGCAGGCGGACAGGCTTCCCGAGCCGGTATTCACACCTTCCACAAAAGCGGAGGAAGGACATGACATCAACATCTCATTCGAACAGCTGAGCCATGAAATTGGAAAGGACCTGGCAGTGAAACTCCGGGACACCAGCATCCGGCTTTACAAGAAGGCCTATGAGTATGCATTGGAACGGGGAATCATCCTTGCGGATACGAAATTTGAATACGGACTCCTGGACGGAGAGCTTATCCTGGCCGACGAAATTTTTACACCGGATTCATCCAGATTCTGGGAATTGTCAGAATATGAGCCAGGCAAGGCCCAGAAAAGCTTCGACAAGCAATATCTCAGGGAATATCTGGAAGGCACGGGCTGGGACAAAAGACCCCCTGCGCCGGGATTGCCGGATGAAGTGGTCCAAAAAACCGCAGAGAAATACTTGGAGGCATACACAAGACTGACGGGAAAGGAACTGTAAGGACTTGACAGGCATCATCGATTATGGAATGGGGAATCTGGGAAGCGTGGCCAACGCACTGAAATACATTTCCACGGATTTTTTTATCACCCAGGAACCCGGGGAACTGGACAAGGCAGACAGGATCATTCTTCCCGGGGTGGGTGCCTTTGAAAAGGCCATGGATCATCTGCGGGAGACAGGCATGGCCCATGCCGCCATATCCCAGATCCGGAAGGGAAAACCTTTCCTTGGGATCTGCCTGGGGCTGCAGATGCTTTTTTCATACAGCGAGGAAGGAATAAAGACAGATGGCCTCTCGGTTTTACCCGGCCGTGTGGTGAAGTTCAAAGAGTATCCCGGGCTGAAGGTTCCCCACATGGGTTGGAATGCCATCAAGACAGAGGACGCCTCCGGATTTTTTCATGAATACAACGGATGCTATGTGTATTTTGTCCACTCCTTTCATGCGCTTCCCGAGGAAGGACACATGCTGGCCACCCGGACCAGCTACGGGGAATTCTTTGCCTCGGCTGTTGAAAAAGACAATGTCCTGGCCTGCCAGTTCCATCCGGAAAAAAGCGGCAGGACTGGAATCGACATGCTCAGGAAGTGGGTGGATGCCGGATGATGATTTATCCTTCCATCGATATACTGGAACACAAATGCGTTCGCCTGGAAAAAGGAAGGTACGACCGGGTGACGGTCTATCCGAAAAGCCCACTGGAATATGCCGCCGAATGGGAATCCCTTGGCGCCAGGTATATCCATGTGGTGGACTTGGATGGGGCCAGGACGGGAAGTCCATCCAATGCAGGAATGATCGGGAGGATTGCGGCCGCTGCGGGCATCCCCGTTCAGGCAGGGGGAGGGATACGTTCCATGGAAGCAGCGGACAGGCTCTTTGAGTCCGGCGTGCAACGGATCATCCTCGGGACAAGTGCAGTGAAAAATCCGGATTTCCTTGGAAAGGCATTGGAAAAATACGGGGACCGCATTGTGATTGGCATCGATGCCAAAGACGGGTTTGTGGCGGTGGACGGCTGGGAGAACAAAAGCACTTATGAAGCTGTGCCTTTCGCCCGGATGATGCAGAAACTTGGGATTCGGACCGTGGTCTATACCGATGTGTCAAGGGACGGGATGCTCACAGGCCCCAATCTGGAAGCCATGAAACTGATGGCCGTTTCGGTGACGATGGATGTCATTGCCTCCGGCGGCGTGGGGAAGAAAGATGATGTGGACGCATTGCGCGGGACCGGGGTGTCCGGCGTGATCATCGGAAAAGCCCTGTATGAAGGAAAAATTAATTTGAAGGAGATCATCAATGCTGACAAAGAGAGTCATTCCATGCCTTGACGTATTCAACGGAAGGGTGGTCAAAGGCGTGAATTTTGTGAACCTGGTGGATGCCGGGGATCCGGTGGAATGCGCCAGGGCATACGACCTGGCAGGGGCAGACGAGCTTGTATTCCTTGATATCACCGCTTCCAGCGAGAACAGGAGCACCATCGTCGATGTGGTCCGAAAAGTCGCTGAGTGCGTGTTCATCCCCTTCACGGTGGGGGGAGGAATCCGGACGGAACAAGACATCCGGACCATTCTCAGCGCGGGAGCAGACAAGGTATCCGTGAATTCCTCCGCCCTGAACGACCCGGATTTCGTCAGCCGCGCGTCAGACAGGTTCGGCAGTCAGTGCATCGTGCTGGCCATCGATGCGAAAAGAAGGGAAGACGGAGGGTGGGATGCCTATTTGAATGGCGGAAGGGTGAACACCGGCATGGATGTGGTCCGATGGGCAGTGGAAGGGGAAAAAAGAGGTGCCGGGGAGATTCTCCTGACCAGCATGGACTGTGACGGGACAAAAAACGGATATGACATCCAACTCACCAGGCAGGTGTCGGAAGCCGTTGGAATACCTGTGATTGCCTCCGGTGGAGCCGGGAAGCCAGAGGATTTCCTGCGTGTGATAACAGAGGGAAAAGCGGACGCTGTATTGGCGGCATCCCTGTTCCATTTCGGAGAATTGACCATCGGTGATCTGAAGGCATATTTGCGAAACAACGGCCTTGAGATGCGCTTTTAGTTGTTTGATTTCAATGGCATGAAAAATATGTTTCCAAAGAATAGATGGTTCAATAAATAATTGGAGATGGATTCGATGGCTGAATTTGAATTTAAAAAAATTGATTATATATCTGATGGAGAAATAGATCTGATCATTGAAGAAAAACGAGGTGCAGATTCAGAAAAGAAACGTGTTCCGGAATATTTCTATGCAATCACATTGCATCATTCAGCAGAAAGAATTGGTGCTGTAAATTTAATCATTGGAGAAAACAAAGATACTTTTTTCAGAGGGCATATAGGTTATAAGATTGATGAAAAACACAGAGGGAACAGCTATGCAGCAAAAGCATGCAGGCTCATTAAGGAAGTTGCATTGGCTCATGACATTGAAAGGCTTTATATAACATGCAACCCTGATAATTATCCTTCAAGGAGAACATGCGAAAAAATTGGCGCAAAATTGGTGGAAGTGGTTGATATACCCAGAGAAAATGAAATGTACAGGGAGAATGAGAAACAAAAGTGCAGGTATGAATGGTTCATAAAATAATATGCTATGCAACCACATTCAAAGCACAAGGAACCATATTCAAACACATTTCAAAAAGATGCTTTAAAAACTCCTTAAGCATAGAATTTCAACAGTTCAAACAGGCCAATTGATTCTTGTCTTGCCATAATATTTACTTCCAGAACATTTCATGTTCTGAAATCATCCCATGAATTTGTTCGTTTTTTAGTGCAACTGAGCAAAGACATATTCATTTTATATAATTTTTCGCACGCCAGTTATACACATTATACAAACTTGTCCTGGGGGCGGCAATTCCATTGACAATGGAATAATGGGTTTGTTATAATTCATGTAGACTTTATACGACCAAGGAGGAGTTCCTGATGAAAGTAGACTATAATTTAGTTTTAAAAATTTCTATTGTGTTAGCATCATTGGCTTTTGCCGTCATGACATTCGGGTTTTTCATTCTGATAGTGTATGTCAGGGAAGGCTGGCCATGGGGCATATATTTCATCATCAGCGGGTTGCTTTACATCCCCGGCATATCCGGGATTGTCTGGGGAAACCAGCTGAAAACCAAGGCAAGGGTCGAGGCATTGAGAATCGACTGAACAGCATACTGATAAAAAAAGGCGCACCAGCAGGGTGCGTCTTTTTTATTTTCCATATATGATGCCGGATATTCGAAATATGGAGAAAATGAAAGAAAAACAGAGAAAATTCAATCAAGGATGCCCCTAAATCCTTTCAATCATCCCAGGAGCGATAATATGGTATAAAGATACATTTGAATGTAAATTGGGTGTGTATTATCATATCATTAGCACTCAAGCAATTAGAGTGCTAATAAAAAATATTTATAGGAGGGTTGTTTTATGGTGATAAAACCTTTGGGTGAAAGAGTTGTTATAAAAATGCTCGAAACCGAAGAAACCACGAAAAGCGGGATTGTCCTTCCAGGATCCGCGAAAGAAAAGCCCCAGGTGGCGGAAGTCATTGCAGTGGGACCAGGTGGATATGTGGACGGTCAAAAAGTGGAGATGGAACTCAAAGCAGGAGACAAGGTGCTCATCAGCAAATACGCAGGCACTGAAGTGAAAATCGACGGCGTGGAATACACCATACTCAAACAGAGTGATGTCCTTGCTGTAGTGGAATGATGACGAAGGAGGAGAGGATTATTTATGGCAAAGCAGATATTATATGGAATTGAAGCCAGGGAAGCCTTGGAAAAAGGCGTCAACAAACTGGCAAATACCGTGAAGATCACACTTGGGCCGAAAGGCAGGAATGTGGTCCTGGACAAGAAATTCGGATCACCGGTCATCACAAATGACGGTGTCACCATCGCAAAGGAAATTGAGCTGGAGGACCCGTTTGAAAACATGGGTGCACAGTTGCTCAAGGAAGTCGCCACGAAGACCAATGACGTGGCAGGGGACGGAACCACCACAGCCACGTTGCTGGCCCAGGCAATGGTCAGGGAAGGATTGAGGAACATCGCAGCGGGAGCCAATCCCATGATCCTGAAAAAGGGCATCGAGAAGGCAGTCGCTGCCGCTGTGGAAGGAATTTCTGAAATCAGTCAGAAAATCAAGGGAAAAGAAGACATCACAAGGGTTGCTGCCATTTCAGCCAATGATGAGGAAATCGGTGCATTGATTGCCGAGGCCATGGAAAAGGTCAGCAAAGACGGAGTCATCACAGTCGAGGAATCCAAGACCATGGGAACCAGCCTCGAGGTCGTGGAAGGCATGCAATTCGACAGGGGATATCTTTCTCCATACATGGTGACTGACACGGAAAAAATGGAAGCCATCATGGAAGACCCGTATATCCTCATCACGGACAAGAAAATCACCAATGTGCAAGAAATCCTTCCTGTGCTGGAACAGATCGTACAACAGGGCAAGAAACTAGTCATCATCGCAGAGGATGTCGAAGGAGAAGCCCTGGCCACATTGGTTGTCAATAAACTAAGAGGCACCTTCAGCTGCACGGCTGTCAAAGCTCCCGGATTCGGAGACAGACGCAAAGCCATGCTGCAGGATATCGCCGTTTTGACCGGTGGACAGGTCATCAGTGAGGAAGTCGGCCTTGAGCTCAAGGACGCCACCGTGGAGATGCTTGGAAAAGCAAGACAGGTGAAAGTGCAGAAGGAAAACACCATCATCGTGGATGGCGCTGGCGACCCTGGGGAAATCAAGAACAGAATCGCTTCCATCAAAGCACAGATCGAGGAAACAACCTCTGATTTCGACAAGGAAAAACTCCAGGAGAGGCTTGCGAAGCTTTCCGGCGGAGTGGCCGTCATCCAGGTTGGCGCTGCGACGGAAGTGGAGATGAAGGAGAAGAAGCACAGGATCGAGGATGCCCTTTCCGCAACCAGGGCTGCTGTGGAAGAGGGAATCGTTTCCGGAGGCGGCACTGCGTACATCAACGTTCAGGAAAAGGTGCGCAAGGTCATGGATGGACTGACAGGAGATGCGAAAACAGGAGCTGCCATCATCGTGAAGACCTTGGAAGAACCCATGAGGCAGATTGCACAGAACGCAGGGGTCGAGGGATCCGTCATTATCAACAACATCAAGAGTGAGAAAAAAGGTATCGGATATGATGTCCTTACGGAATCTTATGTGGATATGATTGAAAAGGGAATCGTGGACCCGGCAAAGGTCACCAGGTCGGCCCTTCAGAATGCAGCAAGCATCGCGGCTATGGTGCTGACCACGGAAAGCCTTGTGGCAGATATTCCTGAAAAGGAAAAGGAAATGCCGATGGGCGGCGGCCACGGTGGAATGCCCGGAATGATGTAACAGATGGAGCCAGGTGAAGAGCCTGGCTCTTTTTTTTGTCTGTGAAAATCATACATGATATAATGGGAGATATATTTGAGGATGCAGGTGATGCGATGTACAGTGTAGATGTTTTGAATATCGTGGAAAAATTCAACCTGGAAGTGATATATGCCCCTGAGAACATCAAGGATAAGAAAGTGACCATCGTGGAGGTTCACCGCCCGGGGCTCCAGCTGAGCGGTTATATGGGGAACTTTTTCCCTGAGAGCATCCAGCTGTTGGGCAAGATGGAGATGTCTTACCTTGAAACCTTTGGCAACCAGACCCGCTTGAAGAAACTGGATCGGTTCATGCACAGCCACATGCCTTGCATCATCATATCCAGAACACAGCATGTGTATGACGAAATCGTCAAAGTCGCCAGGAAATACAAGGTGCCCATCCTGCGGACGGATGAGATGACATCCAGATTCCTGGCCTCCCTGGTGAGTTTCCTGAATATCGAGCTTGCAGACCGGATCAACATTCACGGGGAACTCCTTGAGGTCTACGGAGAAGGCATCCTCATCACCGGTGAAAGCGGTGTGGGCAAGAGCGAGACGGCCCTGGAACTGGTCAAAAGGGGACACCGCCTCATCGCTGATGACGTGGTGGAAATCCGGAAAGTCAGTGAGAAGACCCTGCTGGGGACAAGTCCGGCGGACATCCGCTATTTCATGGAACTCCGTGGCATCGGAATCATCGACGTCAAAAGCCTCTACGGGGTAGGAGCCATCAAGCAACTGGATAACATCACCATGGCCATCAACCTTGAACTCTGGGACGAGAGCAAGAACTATGAACGTCTAGGGCTGGTGGAGGAATACCGGGATTTCCTTGGTATCAAGGTGCCCTCTCTGACCATACCGGTGAGGCCGGGCAGAAACCTGGCCATCATCGTGGAAGTGGCGGCCATGAATATCCGTCAGATCAACATGGGCTACAATGCCGCCAAGGTCATGAGTGAGAGAGTCGGGAAAAAATTTATGGAAAACGGCGGGGAATGATATGCTATTGGACCGCTTGCATGATGCGATGGGAAAGGAACTCATCCTGACGGATGAACCGATGAGCAGGCATACCAGTTTCCGGACAGGAGGTTCCTGTGACATCATGGTCCTGCCGAAAACACTGGAAGACATCCGCCGGGCAGTTGACTTCTGCCGGCAAGAGAAAATCAAACCTGTCATACTGGGAAACTGCACCAACGTCTTGGTCAGCGACAAGGGAATCCGCGGAATCTGCATCAAAATATCCAAAGGGTTTGACGGGATCACCGTGGAGGGAAAGACCCTGACTGCAGAGGCTGGATCCCTGCTGTCTCATCTGGCAAGGACTGCGTATGAGCATGGCCTGGAAGGGCTGGAATTCGCCTCAGGGATCCCGGGGACCACAGGTGGAGGTGTATGTATGAATGCCGGGGCCTATGGGCCGGAGATCAAGGATGTCCTGGTGTCCACCACATACATGGATCCGGATGGGAGCATCCATTCCATCGGGAATGCAGACCATGGATTCAGTTATCGGAAAAGCGTGTTTTCCATCGGCGAAAGCATCATATTGAATAGTGTGTTCCGTCTGGAGGAAGGAGACAAGGAAACCATCCGTACCAGAATGCTGGATCTCAACGGTCGGAGAATGAAAAGCCAACCCTTGGATTTACCCAGTGCAGGAAGTGTTTTCAAAAGGCCCCAGGGGTATTTCGCCGGTCGTCTCATCGAGGAGTGCCAGCTGAAAGGCCACTGCGTGAACGGGGCGGCGGTGTCTCACAAGCATGCCGGTTTCATCGTGAACCTGAAAGGGGATGCCACCTCAGGGGATGTCAAGCGCCTTATAGACGATATCACGGACAGGGTATATAATAAATTCGGGGTCCTGCTGGAGACGGAAATCAAGTACATCGGAGAATGGTAAAAGTATGAAACTGTATATCGTCACGGGGATGTCGGGAGCAGGCAAAAGCCTCATTGTCAAAACACTTGAAGACATGGGATTCTACTGCATTGACAACATACCCCCAAGCCTGATCCCGAAGTTCGCCCAGATCATCAATGAAAGCCGGACATCGGACAATGTTGCGGTGGTGGTGGATATCCGGGGCGGCGAGCTTCTTTCCGACATTTTCCCGGCCCTGTGTGAATTGGGTGAACTTAATATCCAGTATGAGATTATTTTTCTGGAAGCCAATGACAAGGTGCTGCTGAAAAGATACAAGGAGACCCGAAGGAAACATCCCCTTGAAGTGGACGGCAACATCGCAAAGGCCATAGAAAAGGAACGAAAGACACTGGAAAGCATCAAAAAGAAATCTGACTATATCATTGATTCCTCTGACTTGCTTCCCAAGCAGCTGAGGGAGGAACTGACCGCCCTCTTGTCCAAGGGGTCGGAGTACGAGACATTGATGGTCAATGTCATATCATTCGGCTACAAGTACGGGACCCCATTGGAATGCGACATCATATTCGACGTGCGCTTCATCCCGAATCCCTACTACAATTCTTCCATGAGGAAGCTGACAGGAAAGAACGAGACAGTGAAGGAGTACGTCCTCCGGCAGGAGCAAACAGTGGTATTCCTGGAGAAAACCACAGAACTCCTGGAATTTCTCCTCCCCAACTACATTCGGGAAGGAAAGACACAGCTGGTCATTGGAATTGGCTGCACCGGGGGAAGGCACCGGTCCGTTGCCATCGGGGACAAGTTGGGGAGCATGCTTATGGCAAACAACCATCGGGCCATCATCAACCACCGGGACATCAACAAGGATTCCAGGGGATAGCCATGTCATTTTCTTCTCAGGTCAAAGACGAGATAAGCCGGATTTCGCTGGACGACAAGTGCTGTCTTCTGTGCGAACTGGCGGCCATCATCCGCATTGGCGGGCGCTTGTCCCTGCAGAAAGACGGGTATTACCAGGTGAGTCTATCCACAGAAAACGCTTCCCTGGCCAGGAGGATTTTCATCAACGCCATCCATGCCTTTGATTTTCATCCCAGCGTGATTACGAAAAAAAGCAGGAAACTGAAAAAACACAACCTGTATATCCTGGTCATGAAAGGCTCGTTTGCCACCCGCATGGCCCTGGGGGACATGGGACTGGTGGAAGTCGCAGACGGAATCGGTTTGTATAACCCCATTGAAAGCATCACTGGAAATGATTGTTGCACCCGGTCCTACCTGAGGGGAGCCTTCATGATCGGCGGATCCCTGTCCCAGCCGGAGAAGGGCTACCATCTTGAGATGGTCTCAGCCAACCAAAAAGAGATCACAGACATCGTTAAGATGATGGGAAAATTCGGGATCAGGGGCAAGGTCATCGTTCGAAGGAACATGTATGTCTGTTACATCAAGGAGTCCGAGAACATCGTCGACTTCCTGAATGTCATCGGGGCCCACAATGCCTTGATGCAGTATGAGAATGTCCGCATCATCAAGGACATGCGGAATCATGTCAACCGGGCGGTGAACTGCGAGACCGCCAACCTGGGAAAGACCGTGAACACCGCATACAGACAAATGGAAGCCATCCGCCTGATTGACAAAGTGATGGGGATCGAAACGCTTCCCCAGGAACTGCAGGCGGTGGCACTTCTAAGAATGAATCATCCGGATGCCAGCCTGCAGGAACTGGGTAAACTGATGGTCCCTGCACTGGGGAAATCCGGAATCAATCATCGACTCAGAAAGATGGAAGAAATCGCGGAAAATCTAAAAAACAGAAAAAAGTGAGATTCCAGAAAATCAAAAAATATCCTCTTGACACCACCCGGTGCCTCTGCTAATATTTATGAAGGTTGCCGGTGGGGCAAAGGACTGGAAATATCGGATTCATCTTGACATCAAAAGAATGAAAATGGTATTATAGTAAAGCGCCTTTACTGGAAGGGCCATGAACCTTGAAAATTAAACAGTGCACTTTAAAAGTGAGGATCCCGTTGATTCGAGAGAATCGACAAAAAATGGTAATGAAGACAAACTAAAAAATGAACCGCCAGGTTCAGAAATATTTTTTTTGAGAGTTTGATCCTGGCTCAGGACGAACGCTGGCGGCGTGCCTAACACATGCAAGTCGAACG
>JAWOHX010000146.1:0-9968 GCA_046484975.1 Clostridia bacterium | reverse complement strand
TTGATGAGAAGGGGGAATTTCCCGGGGCTTCCAGCAGTCCGGGAAGAACCGAGGATTTCCTCCCAGTGGGTGTCGGCCAGCTTCTCCAGGGTCATTCCCCTGAAAATACCGTTTGACACCCTGCCCATCCGGACGGGATGGGCGGAAATCTCCCAGCTTTCGGCAATCTTTCCGGGTGGAAGGGTTTTACCGAGTTTTTCCAAGTTCCGGCCTCCCCAAAGGATGCTTTTAAACACAGGCTCGAACTTCAATGGATAATATTTCATATGGCCTCCCGTAAGCTTCATCCGGATATTCTATCATATGTCCCTGAACGGCCACAACCTTCACACACATGACCTGTGGTTTCAGCAGCGCCTTGTCTTCGACAGGGCAATGTCCTGGATTTTTTTCCGGCAAAAGAGAATCTGCCTTGAGATCTCCTTCTTTTTTCCGGAAAGCTCCCGGAGAAGGTCATCACAGGCCCGGATCCGATAGATGACGGAATCCCGGAACCGGAGGTAATCATCGAGGGTGTCGATGGTGAGATCCCCCTTGTCTTCATAGAACCTTAATGTCTCAGCATCCAGCATGATCTCCAGGCTCTTTTTCTGCGCCTGGGTGTATGAAATTTCATGATTGATGACAGCGAATGCACGGACCAGATTATTTTTCCTGACCATTTCGAAGGTGATGCCGGAATCCACCGGCAGGGGGCGTCCGACCATGGGAATTCTCCCTTAACAGGATGTTCTCAACAGCATTTTAGCACTTTTCCAGGGGAATATCAAACAAACATTGATTCCCAAAGCAAGGTCCATCTTGTTCTTTCATGTCGAAAACTTGCAGGGATGTGATATGCATGGTAAAATATGAAATATCGTCAAAATTCTTCAAACAAAAGATAATTCTTCATCGTTATTTACATTAATGGACTAAAAACTATTATATGAGGAGTAACAAAATGAATGAAACAACAAAAAAAGTGTTATCAGCATGTTTTGTCTTGATGATTCTTCTAAGTGGGTGCAACGGCGGATTTTCATCAGAAAAAAACTCAGATAATACGCAAGAAACAAACGGAACGCTTGGGGAGGATTCTGATTTGGAAACTACAGGCTCGCCGCAACAGGAATTGGTTGAGAGTGGATCGGTGGAAAGCGATATAGCAACAGGACCTCAGCTAACCTACAATGTAAGCGGTGTAACTCTTGGGGCTTGTACAACTTGCTCTCAAGCATATCACGGCTATGATCACGGCGAATTTATGCCTGGCACCACGGTTCAGCTATGGGGAATCATCCAAAACAGGAATACCACAAGCAATGCAGAGATATTGGCACGAATTTTTATCCACTATAGAAGCAAAGAGGAACCTCAGGGGAAATATGCGGTAGATACTGAAATTTTTAGAATTGGTTCTGACAGCATCCATGAGTATCATTTTACTGCAATCATACCAGCTGATGCTCATCAGGTTAAGATATCTGTTGACGCCACAGCAGCCTGGAGTTCATCTGTTAAAGCGACTTTTTCTACTACACATAAGCCTATAGAATAATAAGAGTATCCTTAGAGAGTCGAGAAGGCAAAGGATTTGGTGAGAAGGATATCAATGATTCTCATTCCACATTCGAGAGGTTCAATATTAGGCTGTGGATCAGGAATGATCCACGGCTTTTTGTTTATGCAAGTAGAATGCCTGCAGAATATAATCATCGGCTTAGACCACGGGTGCGTTTGTATGAACCCCTCCGACTGCACGTTCACGACTGGCATCCAATTCCACCAGGGCGATCCTGAAAGTCAAATCCAAGGAAGACCTGAAGGAGATTGCTCATGACTTGACCCGCTGACGCGTTCTGGCACCATCGCAGCATAGGCGTAAATGCGATGTGGCATGGCCCGTTCCTGCGGTAAATTTCAAACAAAAGGGAAAGATTCCCAATTCATCTTGTGCTGTGGGGAGGAATGGTATATAATACTTGCCAGCATTGGTCCTTGCTCCGAAAGGAGCCGTTAGTCCAAAAGGAGGTGAAAGAATGAGAAAATACGAGGCGATTTTCATAATCGACAACACGCTTGAGGAAGAAGTCCAAAAAAGCATCATCGAGAAAATCAAAGCAGAAATCGAAAGCGACGGGGGAACCGTCGACAAAGTGGA
Source organism: Clostridia bacterium (assembly GCA_046484975.1). Taxonomy (GTDB): domain Bacteria; phylum Bacillota; class Clostridia; order DUPQ01; family DUPQ01; genus JAWOHX01. The sequence goes on along the minus strand of JAWOHX010000146.1, from coordinate 7,825 downwards.
CGAGTGGGGAAAGAGAAGGCTTGCCTACCCCATCCAGTTCAAAAACGAAGGCTATTATGTGCTCATCGAGTTCAGCGCGGGACCCGAGGTGCCTCTCCTGCTGGAAAGGCAGTACAGGATAACCGAAGGAATCATGAAAGGCTTGATTGTAAAAATTCAAGATTAGCAGGTGACGCAGATGAACAAAGCCATTTTGATGGGTAGATTGACCAGAGACCCTGAACTGAGGTACACGAACACCAACACGGTGCCCGTATGCAGCTTCACCCTGGCGGTGAACAGAAGGTTCACAAAACAGGGGGAGGAAAGGCAGGCCGATTTCATCAATATGATCGCATGGGGCAAGACCGCCGAGTTCTGCAAGAACTACTTCCGGAAAGGAAGCCAGATAGCCGTCGTCGGCAGGATCCAGACCGGAAAATACGAGAAGGACGGCCGGACGGTCTACACCACCGAAGTCATTGTGGAGGATGCATTTTTTGCTGACAGCAAAAGAGGAAACGAAGACCAGTCGAACGAGGCCAATGCAGGCTCTTCCGACAACCAGACAGAGGCTGAGGGCTTCATCAATGTGGATGATGACGACAATCTGCCATTTTGACATCCGATGAAAAATCATAGAAAGGAGAATGAGAACCATGAGTGATATGAACGACAGGAGAGAATTCAAATACCGCAAACCAAAAAGGAAGGTCTGCCAGTTCTGTGCGGACAAGGTGACAGAAATCAATTACAAGGATTCCATAAAACTCAGGCGGTTTGTTTCCGAAAGGGGAAAAATCCAGCCCAGGAGGATGACAGGGACCTGCGCAAGGCACCAGAGAGAGCTCACAGTAGCCATCAAACGGGCCAGACAGATTGCGCTTCTGCCGTATACTGCGGAATAGAGAGTTTCAACTCTCTTTTTTTTTATGGAATCATGCTTACCCGTTCCTGACGGAATACGGATATGGTATAATTAATATCCCAAATGAATCCCGGAGGTTAAAGATGAAAGTTATTTTATTGGAAGACATCAAAGGACTGGGTAAAAAGAATGAACTGGTCAACGCCAAGGACGGGTATGCCAGGAATTACCTTTTCAAGAACAACCTTGCCCTGGAAGCCAGCCGTGAGAACCTCAATACCATGGAGAACAAGCACAAGGCTGAGATGAGGCGCCAGAAGGACAGCCAGGAGGCCGGCCAGGTCCTGAAAGACAGGCTGGACGGCCTGGAAATCGGGATTCCGGGGAAAGCCGGGGAAAACGGTAGGCTGTTCGGCTCCATCACATCCATGGACATCGCTGATCAGATCAAGGAGCAGTTGAAAATCGAGGTGGACAAAAAGAAAATCGTCCTCCCGGAACCCATCAAGCATACAGGGACATACGACATCACGGTCAAGGTCCACCATGGCATGACCGCGCAGATCAAAGTCAACGTGACGGAACAGGAATGAAGTATGGGCGCCATGAAAGGTAGAATCCCTCCCCAGAACATCGAAGCGGAACAGTGCGTGCTGGGATGCATGCTCCTTGACGAGGATGCCATTGCCGATTCTTTCGACGTCCTCAACGAAAACGACTTCTATGAGCCAAGGAACAAGGCCATATTCCAGGCCGTCAGCAATCTCTATACAGCGGGCAAATCCGTGGATATCGTCACGGTGAGCGATCACCTGAAGAAAAATGACATGCTGGAAAAAATCGGCGGCATGGACTATCTGGCCTCCATCGTGGAGCAGGTCCCCTCGGTTGCCAGCGCCAGGCATTATGCGGAAATCGTCGAGGACAAGGCCCTGCTTCGCATGCTCATCAAAAACTCCGGGGAGATCATCGAGAAGGGATACAATTATCAGGATGACGCCCGTCTGGTCCTGGATTATGCCCAGCAGAGCCTGTTTGAACTGGTGCAGGACAAAAACAGCAAGGGGGTCCATCCCATCAATGAAATTCTCCAGGAGAACCTGAAGGTCCTGGCAAAGCTTTACAAGGAAGGCAACCCCGTGCCGGGCATCTCCTCCGGGTTCGAGGACCTGGACAAGCTGACCCTGGGATTCCAGAATTCAGACCTGATTCTCATCGCGGCGCGTCCCGCCATGGGGAAATCCTCCCTCGCCCTGAACATCGCCCAGAACGTTGCCATCAAGGAAGGGAAGTCCGTGGCGCTGTTCAGCCTGGAGATGGCCAGGGAGCAGATCGTGAACAGGATCATCTCCTCTGAGATCATGATCGAGAACAATAAGCTCAGGACAGGCAAAATCAGCAGCGAGGAATGGAAAAAAATCGCATATGCCTCTTCCCAGATATCGGAGGCAAGCATATTCATAGACGACACCTCGGACATCACCACCGGGGAAATACGGGCCAAGTGCAGGAGGCTCAAGCTGAGGAACAAGCTGGACATGGTCATCATTGATTATCTCCAGCTCATTTCATCCTCCGTCAGACGGGAAAGCAAGCAGCAGGAAATCACGGAGATCTCCAGAAGCCTGAAAATACTGGCCAAGGAACTTCAGGTCCCGGTCATTGCCCTCTCCCAGCTGTCCCGTGCCTGCGAGCAAAGGCAAAACCACCGGCCGATGCTCAGTGACCTGCGGGAGTCCGGGGCCATAGAGCAGGATGCGGACATGGTCATGTTCCTCTACCGGGACGATTATTACAACAAGGCATCCGAGGAACCCAATGTCTTTGAGATTATCATCTCCAAGCACCGGAATGGGGAGACGGGCACGGTCAAGCTCCGCTGGTTCAGCGACTATACGAAATTCCACAATCTGAGAAAAGAAGTGGTATGAAAAGCATCGTTCTGGAAACCATCCGCCGGTACCATATGCTCGAACAAAAAGATGTGGTCTGGGTGGCCCTGTCCGGGGGGCCGGATTCCGTCTGCCTGCTGCATCTCCTGAATGACCTCAGGGATCGCTATATCCTCGACCTGAAGGCGGTTCATGTGAACCATGGACTGAGAGGGGAGGACAGCCTGCGGGACGAGGCATTCTGCCAATCCCTCTGTGAAAAAATGGGAGTCCCCCTCCATGTGCACCGGGTGGATGTGGGAGCCCTGGCAAAAAAACAGAGGACCACCATCGAGGAGGCCGGGAGAATGGCCAGGCATGAGGCGTTCGATGCCTGCCAACCGGGGAAAATCGCACTGGGACATACCATGGACGACCAGGCGGAAACCATCCTGATGAATCTGCTGAGAGGTTGCGGACTGGAAGGACTCACAGGGATGGGCGCCGTGAGCCGCCGGATCATCCGCCCTCTTTTCCATGTCAGGAAATCCCAGGTGCTGGAATACCTGAAAAAAGCTGGAATTCCCCATATGACAGATGAAAGCAACCAGGACATCCGCCATTCCAGGAATAGAGTCCGTCACGAGGTGATTCCTTTCCTCAACAAGGCGGTCTCCGGGGACACTGTAAAAACCCTGGCCCGGATGGGTGAACTCCTTCAGAAAGACGAAGAGATTGTGAGGGAGGCCGCAGATGCCATGGCGCTGCTTGCCATTGAGGAGAAACAAGGGGTCATCCATCTGGACAACATGCAGCTGAAACAGATGAAGGCGGGCCTGCGGGGCAGGGTCATCCGCCTTGCTCTGGAAAAAGCAAGGGGAACCCTGAAGGACATCGAGCAATCCCATACGGCGCAGGTCGAGAAAATCATCCTGCTGGACAGGACCGGGGAAAGCATTCATCTGCCGGGAGGATTCCGGGCTCTGGTCCAGTTCGGCAAGACCGTGGTGTACGACGAGTCCGTCGAGGTCTCCGATTTTGAGATTCCACTGCGTATTCCGGGTGAGACGCATGTCCGGGAAGTGGGTATAACCATAAGGGCGGAGGTCCTGGAGGGTACCGGGGAAGACAAGGACGCAAATGAAAGCATGACCCTTTATCTGGACCACGGGACAGCCATGGAAGGCCTGGTGGTCCGGAGAAGACGAAATGGGGACATCATCGATCCCTCCAGGGGTGCAGGAAGCAAGAAGCTCAAGAAATACCTCATCGACAGGAAGATACACCGCATGGACAGGGACAGGGCCTATGTCATCGCCGGAGGGAACAGGATTGCCTACCTGTCCCTCGGGGAAACCGGCCGGGATTTTCAGCCAGTCGGGCCAAAACAGGTGAAACTAGTGATTCAGGAGGATGGACAATGTACAAGGACGTGAAAAAGGTGCTGGTCAGCGAGAAGGAAATCAAGGAGATGGTGAGGAGACTGGCCGCGCAGATATCCAAGGAATATGAGGGAAAGGACCTTGTTCTCATAGGCGTCATGAAAGGCAGCCTCATATTCCTTTCCGACCTTCTGAGGAGCCTGACCATCCCGGTGGAATTCGGTACCGTCACTGCTTCCAGCTATGGTTCAGGAACCGTGTCCAGCGGGGATGTGAAGATCGTGCACGATGTGGATGTGGATGTGGAGAACAAGGACATCATCATCGTGGAGGATTTGATCGACACCGGGAGAACACTGAAGTTCCTTCAGGTTTTCTTTGGACTGCGCAACCCGAAAAGCGTGAAAATATGCGTGGCCTTTGACAAACCGTCCCGTCGGACCACCCATGTGAAAGTGGATTACAAGGGTCTGGATGTGCCGGATGAGTTCATTGTGGGATATGGTCTGGACTTCAATGAGAAGTACCGGAACCTCCCTGAAATCTGTATCCTGAAGGACGATGTGTATAAATTATGATGTTGTTTTTTGAGGAGGCATATGTTAATATTTATTAATGCACGAGGAGGCAGGTTTTGAAATATTTTAAGAATCTGAGCTTTTATATCATATTGTTCATCGTATTCCTGCTTGTCATCACCCTGGTTTCAAACCAGGACACCCAAGAACCCATGAACTACTCCCAGTTCCTGAACCAGCTGTCCAAAGGAAATGTCAAGGAAGTGACGGTGGAGTCCTATGATGCCATCATCGAGGTGTATGAACCACTGCTTGGCAACAAGAATGTTTTCATCGTCAGCATCGGAAGCCATATCAGGCTGCAGGAAACCCTAGAGGAAACACAGGCAGTCTATCCCGACCTGGAGTTCAGTTTCGAGACGGACAGGCCATCCCCCTGGTGGGTGTCCATGCTGACTCCGTTGCTTCTGGTGGTATTGTTCCTGGCTTTCTGGTTTTTCATCATGCAACAGAGTCAGGGAGGCGGCAGCAACAAGGCCATGAGCTTTGGAAAAAGCAAAGCCAGGCTGATGACGGACAAGGATAAACTGAAGACATTCCTGGATGTGGCCGGGGCCGACGAGGAGAAGGAGGAGCTGGAGGAAGTCGTGGATTTCCTCAAGCATCCGGACAAATACATCAGGCTTGGCGCCAGGATTCCAAAAGGCATCCTGCTTGTGGGACCGCCCGGCACAGGTAAGACCTTGCTGGCAAAGGCGGTGGCGGGAGAGGCCGGGGTACCGTTTTTCAGCATCAGCGGATCCGATTTCGTGGAGATGTTCGTGGGGGTGGGCGCATCAAGGGTGCGTGACCTGTTTGAACAGGCGAAAAAAAATACGCCCTGCATCATTTTCATCGATGAGATCGATGCAGTGGGCAGGCACAGGGGAGCAGGTCTCGGGGGAGGCCATGACGAGAGGGAACAGACCCTGAACCAGCTCCTGGTGGAGATGGACGGATTCGGTGTCAACGAGGGAATCATCATCCTTGCAGCCACCAACCGGCCTGATATCCTGGACCCCGCACTACTGAGGCCGGGCCGTTTTGACCGGAGGGTCACCGTGAATTATCCTGATTCCAGAGGAAGGGAAGCCATACTGAGGGTCCATTCCAGGAAGAAGCCCCTGTCTGACGACATCGTCATGGAGGACATCGCGAAGATTACCCCCATGTTCACCGGCGCGGACCTGGAGAATCTCCTGAACGAGGCAGCCATACTGTCCGCAAGGAAGAACCTAAGCAAAATTTCCATGGAGGAGATCAAGGAAGCCATATTCAAAGTCACCATGGGACCGGAGAAAAAAAGCCGCATTGTCAGCGACTACGAGAGAAAGCTTACGGCCTACCATGAGGCTGGCCATGCCATTGTGACCAAGGCCGTCTCAACCACCACGAAGGTGGACAGGGTTTCCATCATCCCCATCGGCCAGGCGGGCGGCTACACTTCCTTTCGGCCCAATGAGGACAAGTTTTTCTACACGAAGCAGCAATTGTTGGAAGATATATTGATCAGCCTGGGGGGCAGGGCTGCGGAGCAGATTGCCCTTGGGGAAATCAGCACAGGCGCATCCAACGACCTGAAAAGGGCCAATATGGTGGCCAGGAGCATGATCACCAAGTACGGCATGAGCGAGTCCATGGAAAACCTGGTGTTCGACCAGGACAGCGAGGAAGTCTTCCTGGGCAAGGATTTCGGGCATGTCAAGAACTTCAGTGAGGAAATCGCCGCCAAGATCGACAACGAAGTGAAGCGCATCATCGACGAATGCTATGCCAAGGTCAAGGACATTGTCAACGGGAAGATCGCGGCACTTCACAAGATTTCAAAGACCTTGCTGGAAAAGGAAAAAATTGAGGGACCTGAATTCGACGAACTTTACACAACCGCATAATCAAGATAATCGACTTATCAAGAGAGGTGGAGGGACAGGCCCGATGAAGCCCGGCAACCGGCGATGTACGGTGCCAATTCCTGACAGATGAGTAAACAACCCTCCCTGCCAGGAGGGATTTTTTTGGAGGTGAAACATGAAGAGACTATTTACTTCGGAATCGGTGACAGAGGGGCATCCCGACAAGATGTGCGACCAGATCTCCGATGCCATATTGGATGCCATTATTGCCCAGGACCAAAACGCCAGGGTGGCCTGTGAGACCGCCGTCACCACAGGCCTGGTGCTGGTGATGGGTGAAATCACCACAAACTGTTATGTGGACATTCCCAACATCGCCAGGGAAACCATCCGCGACATTGGATACACAAGGGCCAAGTACGGGTTTGACTGCGACACCTGCGCGGTACTGACCACCATCAATGAGCAGTCCTCCGACATCGCACAGGGGGTCGACCACGCTTTTGACGATGGCAGTGAGACCGGAGCCGGGGATCAGGGAATGATGTTCGGATATGCTTCCCAGGAGACCGGGGAATTGATGCCGCTGCCAATCATTTCCGCCCACAAGCTGGCCCGGAGACTGTCTGTGGTCCGGAAACTGGGCATCCTGGAGTATCTGCGTCCCGACGGGAAAAGCCAGGTGAGCGTGGAATACGAGGACAAAAAACCCAAAAGATTCGCCACCATCGTGGTGTCGAGCCAGCATGATGAAAAAATAAAAATTGAAGAACTGAGACAGGACATCCTGAAGCATGTCGTCCTGGAAACACTTGACAAGTCCATGATCGACGCCAATACGGAGATTCTCATCAATCCCACGGGGAGGTTTGTCATGGGTGGGCCCCTGGCGGATGCAGGCCTGACCGGAAGGAAGATCATCGTGGACACCTACGGCGGGATGGGACGGCATGGGGGAGGGGCCTTCAGCGGCAAGGATCCCACCAAAGTGGACCGCTCTGCGGCCTATGCGGCCAGGCATGTGGCTAAGAACATCGTGGCGGCGGGACTCTGCGGGGAATGTGAGATCCAGCTGGCCTATGCAATCGGGGTGGCCCATCCGGTCTCGGTGAGCGTCAATACCTTCGGGACTTCGGTGGTGGATGAGAGGAAGATCGAGAAGGCGGTTTTAGAGGTCTTCGACCTTCGTCCCTCCCACATCATCAGGGACCTGAATTTGCGCAGGCCCATATACAGGCAGACTGCGGCTTACGGGCATTTCGGCAGGAACGATTTGGATTTGACCTGGGAAAAGACGGACAAGGCGGAAATACTG
>JAWOHX010000145.1:0-3782 GCA_046484975.1 Clostridia bacterium | reverse complement strand
GCCCTGTGTTATTTGAGTGTGAAATGAAAATAGCCCGGGCATGGCTGAAGGATTGCAAATTTAAACAGTTGGACCGGACCATTTCCGGGGAACCCCTCCTTCTCATCCATAACCAAAACAAATACCTGTGAAAGGAGGGGGGGTCCCACCAACACAGGTATTGTCTCAATGCCCAGTACAGGCATTTTATTCATCAAGGCGGGGGTTGTCATCCAAAACCTCCCCAACCGCCTGGTCATTTCTCTGTCTGTAATATTTCTGTTTCTTCATCTTCAAAAGCTTCCCATTTGATCAATGCATATTCAGTGGGGGAATTCATGGACAAAGCAACGAAGCTAATGAAAATGTCTGGTACCTCATGATTGGTTTCACCGCTGAAATAGTCTGCATAATAGAAGTTGTCCATACCAAGGCCTGGTCCTGAATCAGGTTCTCCCAAAACGCCAACGATTTCCTGGAAACTCATCCCGACCTTTGCACCTAACACAACCATTCCTGGCCCCAGATAAATACTGACAACAATTCCATTTTCTTTGGATTCCGGGGAACAGAACTGAATGAAGCCTTTCCCGAATCGATATAGAATATAGTGATGCGGCCCAAGCCATTCCTCAAATCCCTGTTCATCCGGTTCTCCCAATACTTGCTTGATTTCCTGAAAGGTTTTTCCCAAGAGGCTTATGATGGGGTCTTCCTCATGTATTTCTGAAACGGCACTGCCGACATATATCCTTTGTTGCTGGTGCAGGTCATTGCGGTTCACCACAGCCTGACATCCCGGCAAGACCAAGGACAAAACAAGAATCAACAATAATAGGATTCGGGCATGCTGGCTTGTTAAAGTGGCAATTCCACCAGTACCCTTCTTTCTTGTCATAATTCACTATCCTCCAATAATACTAACATCTGTCAGAAAAAGAATGCAGCATGCTCGTGCCCTGCCACTGCAAACACTTCCTAGATGTGTCATTCACGCGTACCAAATCTGCTCCAAGGAGCCTTAACTTATCTTCTATTCTGTCGTAGCCCCTGTCTATGTGATGAACGCCCTTGATCTCTGTAATGCCCATAGCCACAAGCCCCGCAATGATACAGGCGGCACCGGCACGAATGTCGGTTGCTTGCACAGTACAGGCCGACAATGGGGAAACCCCGCTGATCATGGCACTCTTTTTAAAGACCTTGATACTGGCCCCAAGGCGTTTTAGTTCTTCAAGATAACGAAAACGATCGACAAACACATTTTCTGTTATGATGCCGGTCCCCTTGGACTGGGTAAGAAGGACGGCCACGAATGATTGCAGATCCGTTGGAAACCCGGGATAGGGGCAAGTATCTACATCGACGGATCTCAAATCGTGCGTGGCATCCACAAATATTGTGTCCTCACCTGCAAATACACGGACGCCGGACTCCTTGAGCTTGGCAATGACCGGATTCAGGTGTTGAGAGACTACATTTTTTATAAGGACCTGTCCTCTTGTCGCTGCCGCAGCCAGCATAAAGGTCCCTGCCTCAATGCGGTCGGAGATAACCCTGTAATTGGTGCCGTGAAGACTCTTGACGCCATCAATTTTTATAACCTCTGTACCAGCGCCCCTGACCCTTGCTCCCATGGCATTTAGAAAACTGGCCAGATCCACAATTTCCGGTTCCTTGGCACAATTCTGAATGACGGTCCTGCCGGAAATACGGACAGCTGCCAGCATAATATTGATGGTGGCTCCCACGCTGATTACATCCAGGTAGATCTGACTTCCCTTCATAGATTTCCCCTGCATCTCCACAAGGCCATGATTCATCACAATATCAGCGCCAAGGGTCGTAAACCCTTTGATGTGTTGGTCTATGGGGCGGGGCCCCAAATCACAGCCTCCGGGTACAGGGACCTTTCCTCGCCCAAAGCGAGCCAGCAGGACACCCATCAGATAATACGAAGCGCGAATTTTTGTACAAAGCTCATAGGGAGGGGAGAGGGGCTTCAACCCTGTCGGGTCTATCTTGACGGTGTTGGCTTCCAGCCATTGAACCCGTGCACCGAGAAACTCAGCTATTTCGAGCTGTATCTTGACATCCGAAATCCTGGGAACGTTCTCTAAGACAACGGGAGTTTCAGCCAGCAATGCAGCGGGTATGATGGCCATAGCTGAATTCTTTGATCCACCTATGCTTACTTCCCCTTTGATGATTGCAGGACCTTTCACTAATAGTGCTTCCAAAGTATGATTTCCCTCCCATTGCCTGACTCTCGATAACAGGGTGCAAAATGTTCCCACTTACAAAGAAATGGGCTTGCTGTTTGAAGTAGTATTCATCTGACCCCTCGATGTCTTGTATACAGAGGTTATCAACAATGGTGCTAACAAGTATATTAGCATTATGCAGGCTGTTTATCGTTTTTTATATTGTCACAAAGATAAACCCCACGATATGTGGGGTTGCTTCAAGCGTACCGGGCAGGTTGTGAAACGGGAGCCTATGATTTGAGAACTCCGACTTTTTGTGCGAACTGAATGATTCCCTCTATATCATAAATGGAGAGCTTTTCCATAAGGTGTTCCTTGTGCTTGTCCACAGTCTTCGGTTTTATACGCAAAGTTTCTGCGATGGTGTGACGACTCAAGTTTCTGGCCAACAGGGAAAAGACCTGCTTTTCTCTGTTGGTGAGTGTATTGTAGGATTCCATGCGCTTAAGATGTGTGATATCCTCAATGATCAGGATGACCTGGCATGGGTTGGCTTTCATGAAGGAATGCTGTGGCAAAGCATCGACCTTGAGCCAGGTGCAACCGGGAGCCTTTGGAGATGTGATTCCCATGACCACATTCACTACGATCGTGTCATTGCGGAATGCTATCTCGGAGGGTTGTTCCTCTCGAGGGAATACAGAGCCATCCTCACGGATCAAGCGCCAGCCTGGAATTGGCCATGCTGCTCCTTGAATCAAATCCATCGACAAACCCGGGATGCGGGTGGCAGCAGGATTGATCGATATAATCCTGTGGGTCGGACTTAGAAAAACAATTCCTTGTGTAATTGTTTTAAACAAGGAATGGAATAAATGCTCGCTTTCACTCAGCTTCTTTTGGGTCAATGTCTGCTCAGTAACATCAATCACAGCTATGTGGCATTGTTGGATGGTGTCAAGGGCCATGGCTTCAATATGTACAAAGAATGGCTCATTCTCTTCCTTCAGGATGGCCACCTCGCAGTTTTCCCGGGACTGACTCTCAAAAACTGTTTTGAGGAAAGTGTTGAGAATGGGACGGTACTCAGGCAGAATGAAAAAGCCAAAGGGACGGTTCAGCAGGGCCGGACGCTCCATACCCAAAAGGCTTGCCCCGGTCAGGTTGGCTTTAAGAATCTTCCCGTTGCTGTCCAGGGTGAAATAACCCACCGGAGCAAAGTCGTAGAGATCGGTATATTGGTTCAGCAATGATTCCAGACTTGAGCGAACAACCGTCAGTTCATCGTTTTGCATTTCCAACTCAATCTGGTATACCTCAAGTTCATGGACAATCCTCTGCAAATCAGCTAAGGAAGCAGGATAAGACGCTTTCTCTCTTTTCTCTATGAGCTGCATCTCAGCCCGAAGACGCAACTGTTCCTCAGGGCTTTTGTCGTTTTTGTTCAATTTGTCCACCCCACCTTCCAAAAATCATTCAACATGATCCTGCTTCTCCGTTGGAATTTACGAGTGTTTCATCTGCAGTTTCCTCAACTTCAGTTGATGGAAGTCCTTTTAAATCCATGTGTTTTTGCATATCGGCCTGGATTTGGCG
>JAWOHX010000066.1:0-28411 GCA_046484975.1 Clostridia bacterium | reverse complement strand
GAGAATATTGACCTGGGCGGACAGACCGAGCCTTTCAGCGCCACGGTGCGGCTGACGACGATTCCCCAGAACAGCCGGGTTGTTGGCCGATCGGACATCATGGAGGTCTCAATCTATGTGGAAAAACTGGCGGAGCGGACCTTCACCTTCACAAGAAATGAGATTGAAGTCCGGTATGCGGACACAACGGGAACCTATTCCTATGTGATTACAGAACCCACCGTATCCTTTGTCCTCAAGGGCAGAAGACTGCATGTCAATGAGATTGAGAAAAGCCAGCTGAACCCATATATCGATGTTGCAGGCATGAAGGACGAGACCCGGCTTATCCCGGTGCGGATCAGCGTTCCGGAAAACACCCTGCAGGTCAATTATCCTTCATTGGAGGTGGTGGCCTACAGGAATATGACCCTGAACATCGAACGAGGCAGCATCACCCTCAACAACATGAGGACCGGTCTATATGATTACACCATCATCACGCAGACCATGCAGCTCAAACTCAGGGGCTTCACCGAGGACATCAACGAAATCAATCCCATCCTTCTCAACCCAAGGGTGAATGTGGGCCAGCTGGGACCGGGGACCCATACCATGGAAGTGGAAGTCAATCTTCCCGATGGTGTGGTAAAAACCGGACAGAACACCATCCAGATCCTGGTTGCGGACAGATAAGGCATGAAACAGATACTGGTGGAGAACATCATCATCGGGGTCCGGGAAGCCCATGACAGCGACTTGAAGTTGTTGATCCGGGAAAAGATCCGGAAAAAAATCCATCCGGCGGAGCATGTCTTCATTTCCATCCACAGGAAGTCCCTGGACGCCCGGAGGAAAGCAAACATCCATTATGTCATCAAGGCCCTGGTAGAGGTGGACAATGCCTTTCCAGTGGACCGATACACAGACACCAGGGAACATGAACCCTTCCGGTATGGGAACCTGGAACGGGGGAGTGAGCCCCTGCCGGCCAGGCCCATCGTGGTGGGAAGCGGCCCATGCGGCCTTTTCTGCGCGTACCTTCTTTCCCTGTACGGCTATCGTCCGGTGATACTGGAAAGGGGAAAACCGGTGGAGGAAAGGCACAAGGCCGTCTCCCGGCTATGGCGTGAAGGGATATTGCATCCTGAGACAAACGTCCAGTTTGGGGAAGGCGGCGCGGGAGCTTATTCTGATGGAAAACTGATCACCCGGATCAATGACAGGCGAAGCCTCTTCGTCCTGGAGACCTTCCACCGGTTCGGGGCAGGGGAAGCCATCCTGTACGATGCAAGGCCCCATATCGGCACGGACCGGCTGGCTTCCATCGTGAAAAACCTGCGCCAGGCGATTCTCTCCAACGGGGGGGAGTTCTTTTTCGATGCTTGCGTGGATTCATTGGATATCCGGCAGGGAAGGATCCGGGGGGTGGGCATCCGTGGAGGAGGGGAGATGGAGGCGAATGTTCTGGTGCTGGCCACAGGCCACAGCGCCCGGGACACCTATGGGATGCTTCACAAGATGGAATTCTCCCTAAGGCAGAAGCCCTTTTCCGCAGGGGTGCGGATCGAGCACCCCCAGGAAGCGGTGGATGAATCCCAGTATGGAAAAAGCGGCAAGTACATCAGTGAAAAAGCGGAATACGGAATCTGGGCAAAGATTGGCAGCCGGACCGCCTATTCCTTCTGTATGTGTCCCGGCGGACAGGTGATCAACGCTTCCAGCGAGCCTGGCTGCCTTACGGTCAACGGCATGAGCAATGAGGCAAGGAGCCTGTGCAACGCCAACAGCGCCTGGGTTGTATCCGTTTTCCCTTCGGATTTTTCCTCTTCCCATCCCTTGTCAGGGATTGATTTCCAAAGGGAGATGGAGAAAAAGGCCTTTGAGGCCGGAGGTGGCGGTTACGGGGCCCCAGTCCAGCGGATGGAGGATTTCCTGATGGGCAGGACTTGTGGGGAAACAGGCTCCGTCAGGCCCTCTTTCACTGGAGAAACCAGGCGCCATGACCTGAACCTGGTCCTGCCCGGCTTCATCGCCAGCACCCTGAAGGCTTCGGTTAGAGCCCTTGGGGGGAAGATGCAATGTTTTCCCATGGGGGATGCCATTCTGACAGGATGCGAGACCCGGACCAGTTCACCGGTGCGCGTGGTCAGGGATGAGCAGATGATGGCGGAAGGGATTGACGGAGTCTATCCCGCGGGAGAAGGGGCCGGATATGCGGGAGGCATCACCAGTGCGGCCGTGGACGGAATGCGGGTTGCGGAAAAAATCATCGGGAAATACTGCGGGGGAGGATGACGAAATGACCAGACTATTCGGTACCGACGGTGTCCGGGGGATCGCGAACCTGGAACTGACGTCAGACCTGGCGTTCAGGCTGGGACAGGCAGGAGCCCATGTCCTGGCGGGCAAACTCAATCATGCGCCAACTGTAATCGTGGGAACGGACACCCGGGTGTCCTGCGACATGCTCTTTTGTGCACTGGCGGCAGGGTTGTGCTCGGTGGGAGCCAACGTGGTGAAAGTGGGTGTCATACCAACCCCGGGCATCGCCTACCTGACCAGAAAGCACGGAGCGGATGCCGGGGTGGTGATTTCAGCCTCCCACAACTCCTATGAATTCAATGGAATCAAATTCTTCGATTCCAGGGGATACAAGCTGGCGGACGAGGTGGAAAACGCCATCGAGGCCGTCATCACCGGGGGAGTCCCGCTTCCCCATAAAATGAACAGGGAAATCGGGCGGGTGCTGGAGAAACCGGAGTACCTGGAGGACTATAAGGACTTCCTCTTTTCTCAGTTCGAGGCCAATCTCTCCGGCTGGGAGATTTTCCTGGATTGCGCCAACGGGGCTGCCTCGGGCATCGCCCCTGATGTGTTCCGGAGAGCCGGGGCACTTGTCCATGCCATCAGCGACAAACCGGACGGCTTCAATATCAATGAAGAATGCGGGTCGACCCATCCGGAAAAAATGTCGGAGGTGGTCCGTGACAGCAATGCACGGGCGGGATTCGCCTACGACGGGGATGCGGACAGGCTCATCGCCTTCAGCGGGGACGGGCAGCCCATCGATGGCGACATGATCCTGAGCGCCCTGGCCCTCCATATGAAAAAGCAAGGAAGGCTGAGACACAACCGGATCGTCACCACCGTCATGAGCAACATCGGCCTGGATAAGATGGCCGGGGAAAATGACATCGAGGTGGTGCGTACCAGGGTGGGAGACCGTTACGTGATCGAAGAGATGCTCAGGAGCGGGAGCAACCTGGGAGGGGAACAGTCCGGACACATCATCCTCACCGACTGCAATACCACGGGGGACGGAATATTGACATCCATTAAATTAATCAGTATGCTGGAACTGGAACACATGTCTCCGGAAGACATCCGGGAGATGATGACCGTGTATCCCCAGATTACCAGAAACGCCAGGGTGGGTAACGGGAACAAGGAAAAGTTTTTCGAGGACATGGTCCTCATGGACATGTGCCGGGAACTGGATGAAATTTTAAAAGGGGAGGGGAGGGTGATCATCAGGCCTTCGGGAACGGAACCCGTGATCCGTGTGATGATGGAAGGCAGGGACATCGGATATATCACAGAAAAAACGGATGAGATGGTAAGGCTCATCGAGGAAAGACTGGGATAAAGAGAAAAGAGAAACAAAGCGCCAGACAGCAAGTCGCTGTTGACGAGGGGAAGGTTCATCGAAAATTCGGCGGATGCCTTCGGGTTTCACAGCCCTGATGCACGGACAAAGAATACGGGCGACCGTATCACAAAGAAGTGCAACGTGATTTCTTTTCATTCCACCCGAACTGAATACAGAAAAGAGGAGGCTGCGACTGATGTGCGGTATAGTTGGTTATACAGGAACAAGACAGGCCGTTCCCGTGTTGCTGGACGGCCTGGCGAAACTGGAATACAGGGGATACGACTCGGCGGGAATCGCCGTTGTCCGGCAAGGACGCATCCAGGTCTCTAAATGCAAGGGCCGGATCATGAATCTCCGCAAGAAACTGGAGGGAGAGGATTTCAGCGGATGCTTCACGGGCATCGGCCACACCCGGTGGGCCACCCATGGGGAACCCAGCGACAACAACAGCCACCCCCATGTGAGTGGGGACGGAAGGTTCTGCGTGGTGCACAACGGCATCATTGAGAACGAAAGGGACCTTCGCAAAAGCCTGATTGCCAGGGGATGCGGCTTTTCCTCCGAGACGGATTCAGAGGTCATCGCCCACCTGCTCCAATACAATTACAATGGGGACGTGGTGGAGGCCATCTCCAAGACCATCCATCTTTTGGAGGGTTCCTATGCCCTTGGGGTGGTCTGCATGGATTATCCGGAGACGGTTTTCGCCGCCAGAAAGGACAGCCCCATCATCGCCGGGAAGGGGGATGGGGAGAATTTCCTCGCCTCTGACATCCCCGCCATCCTGGAATACACCCGGGAGATCTACATCGTTGAGGACGGGGAGATCCTGAAGATGGACAAAAAAGGCATCATGTTTTTCAACGCCATGGGCATTCCCCTGGAAAAAAGCGTCATGCAAGTGGACTGGGACGTGGTCAGCGCCGAAAAGGAGGGTCATCCCCACTTCATGCTCAAGGAGATCCATGAGGAGCCCGACGCCATACAGAAAACCATCCGGCCGAGGATCCGGAACGGGAAGGTGGTGCTGAACGACATACGTCTGGAACGGCCTGATAAAATCAGCATTGTGGCCTGTGGCACCGCCTATCATGCAGGGGTTGTGGGCAAATATGTCATCGAGAGCCTGGCAAGGATCCCCGTGGAAGTGGACATTGCCAGTGAGTTCCGCTACAGGGACGTGCTGACGGGAAACAACCACCTCACCATCATCATTTCCCAGTCCGGGGAGACCATTGACACGCTCTTCGCCCTGCGGAAGGCCAAAAGCTTAGGTTCGAGAATCCTGTCTGTGGTGAACGTGGTGGGAAGCTCCATCGCCAGGGAGTCGGATGACGTATTCTACACCTGGGCGGGTCCGGAAATCGCCGTGGCTTCCACAAAGGCATATTCCACACAGCTTTCCGCCATTTATCTCATTGCCCTGTCCTTCGCCGAGGAAGGGGTGAGCAGGAAACTGGCCGCAGGATTGCTGGAAACTCCGGACATGATCCGCCGGATTCTGGAACGCAAGGAGACCATCCAGAAAGCCGCATCCCTCCTGTTCAACAGCCCCAGCATCTTCTTTCTGGGAAGGGGGCTGGACTATGCATTGTCCATGGAGGCTTCCCTGAAACTCAAGGAGATTTCCTACATCCATTCCGAAGCCTATGCAGGAGGGGAACTCAAGCACGGGACCATCGCACTCATCGAGGAGGGAACCCCCGTCATCTGCTCCATGACCCAGGACAATCTTTTTGACAAGACCATGAGCAACATCCGTGAAGTCAAGGCCCGGGGCGCCCGGGTGCTGACCCTTACCCTGGATTCCCTAAGGGAAAATGCCGGGGAGTTCTCCGACCTGGTCGTCACCATCCCTGACATAGACAGGATGCTGGCACCCATCACCGCCATCACTCCCATGCAGCTTTTTGCATATTACTGCGCCCTGGCAAAAGGATGCGACGTGGACAAGCCGCGGAATCTGGCAAAAAGCGTCACCGTGGAATAGGGGAAACTTCCACATGTCCACCATTATGTAACATCCGTTACCGATGATTTTTCTGCAATGCGGTATATTCCATTCAGAGAGCAGAAAAACGGAGGGAAAGATGATGGAAGAGAAATTGTACCACTACACGCTGACAAATGAAAAGGTGCTCGAGAAAATCATCGATGACGAACACATCCACCTGAACCATATGGGTCTCCCGCAAGGGGAAAGCCTTCCCGTGCATTTTACCAACGCCAACATCTACATGATTGTGGCGCAGGGGGTGTTGAACATCAGCCTGGATGACGGGGAGGAGAGGTCTTATGTGAAAGGGGAAATCCTGAACATCCCATACCACAAGAAAATGAACGCAACCAACAGGAACAAGGAACGGCTGGAATTGTTCGTCATCAAGGCCCCCCATCCCATGACCTATTCAAAGAAATAGGGAGGATCGCAACATGAAGCAGGTGGACCTTGGGAAAACGGTCTATGAGCTGTGTGCAGAGGACCCGGAAATCCTCGACCTGATGAAGGAACTTGGTTTCACCGGCATTACCGATCCGGGTATGCTTCATACGGTGGGAAGGGTGATGACCATTCCCAAGGGAGCGCGGATGAAAGGACTGGACTTGGGAGAGATCCGAAGAAAAATATTGGGAAAGGGATACTCCATAAAGGAAGGATGAGCAAAATGAGTGAATTGATCAATAACAGGGAGCACAGGCAGGGAATCCTAAAGGAACTGATTCTCAGGCTCCATGAGGGTGCAGGCGTGGATAATGTCAAAGAGGAATTCTCCCGGCTCATCGAGGGGATCAGCCCTTCGGAGATTGCAGAAATGGAACAGGCCCTCGTCCGGGAAGGAATGCCAGTGAGTGAGATCCAGCGGCTGTGCGACGTGCATGCCCAGGTGTTCAAGGGATCCATCGAGGACATCCACAAAGGACCAGGTCCGGGGGATGTCCCGGGACACCCGGTGCAAGTCTTTATGATGGAGAACAGGGCAATGGAGGCGCTCATGGAAACCCTTCTGGAACCTGCCCTGGAAGCATTCAGGCAAAATCCCGTCACGGCCAATATACACAGGCTCATCAGGGGCCTGGACAGGCTCATGGAGCTTGAAAAGCACTACAGCCGCAAGGAGATTTTGTTGTTTCCTTACCTGGAGAAACACGGTGTCACAGCCCCTCCCAAGGTGATGTGGGGTGTGCAGGATGAGATCAGGGCGCAGGTCAGAGAAGCCAGGAAGGCGCTGGTGGATTACAACGGAAAACCCATGGAGGCGAAGGAAAAGGTTGACAAGGCCCTTGCAGGTGTACGGGAGATGATATTCAAAGAGGAGAACATCCTCTTTCCCATGGCCCTGGAGACACTGGAGCAGAAAGAATGGGAGGGCATGGCTTCTGAAAGCGGAGGCATCGGCTTTTGTCTCATCGATCCCCCGGGGGCATGGATCACCGGGCCTTCTTCTCCCGCAGAAGAACCCGCACAGGCGGTTTTGGGGGGGGACATCCGCTTCGACACAGGTGTGCTTTCAGTGGAGGAAATCGGAATGATCTTCAACCACCTGCCTGTTGATGTCACCTTCATCGACAAGGACAATACCGTCAGGTATTTTTCCGAGGCCGGGGGAAGGATTTTCCCACGGACCAAAGCCATCATCGGAAGGAATGTGGTGAATTGCCATCCCCCTGCCAGCATGCATGTGGTGGAGAAGCTGATCCAGGATTTTCAGACAGGGAAAAAGGACCATGAGGATTTCTGGATCAGGATGGGTGAAAAATTTGTATATATCCGCTATTTTGCCGTCAGAGGGAAAAACGGGGAGTACATGGGAAGCCTGGAAGTGACCCAGGACATCAGCCCCATCAGGGAATTGACCGGGGAGAAAAGGCTTCTGTCCGAATAATCCGGTTCACACATTGAAGCGGAAATTGACGATGTCGCCGTCCTCTATGACGGCGTCTTTCCCTTCCAGCCGGAACAGGCCCTTTTCCTTGACCTTCTGCATGCCGCCGAGGGCGATGTAATCCGCATATTTCACCACTTCCGCCCTGATGAAGCCCCGGTCGATGTCCGAATGGATCTTTCCTCCGGCGGCTTTTGCGTTGATGCCTTTTCGGACAGGCCATGCCCGCACCTCATCGGCGCCCACC
Source organism: Clostridia bacterium (assembly GCA_046484975.1). Taxonomy (GTDB): domain Bacteria; phylum Bacillota; class Clostridia; order DUPQ01; family DUPQ01; genus JAWOHX01. Next base: position 20,646 of record JAWOHX010000066.1, on the reverse strand, counting down.
GTGATGAAGGAAATCAAACCGAGGAGTCCGTACAGGGTGGTTGCCAGCTTGTCCAGCCCGCTCTCGGTGATTTTCATCTCCTCCATGAACAATGTGCGATCCTGTACATCCAGAAGGGAGATTTCCAGTTCTGTCTTGGCACAGACTTCAATGAGAGGGATTCCACGGTGAGCGGCATATTCCAGGATATCCCGCTTCCCATTGTAATCACCTGTTGAAAACTGGTCCTCATCCAGGTTCATCAGCAGGACCATGGGCCTTTCGGTGAGAAAGTCGAAGCTTTTGATGTGGATGTTCTCGGTTTCATCCAGGTCCAGGCTGTTGAGGGGCTTCCCGGCCTCCAGGCATTCCCTGCATTTCTTCAGAACCTCAAGTTCCCTGGCGGAATCCTTTGTCATCTTCCTGCCGGCTTCAATCCGTCCCATCCTGTTCTCGATGACCGAGAGATCGGCGAACAACAGCTCCAGGTTCACCGTCTCCATGTCCTTCAGGGGATGGATCCCTGCCTGATAATGAACGATGGTGTCATCCTTGAATACCCGGACCACGTGTACCAGTGCATCCGCTTCCCGGACGGCCTCCAGGAAATGATAGGAACCGGAACCCGGCAGGATACCCTGTATGTCAGTCACCTCCATGGTTGCATAGGTGGTTTTCTTTGGCGCATAAATCCCCGACAGGTAATCGATGCGCACATCTGGAACCCGGGCGCAACCAAGACCCGCCTGGTTTCTGGGCCGGTCCGCCAGGTTCTCCCCGGCTTGTGTCAAAAGACGAAAGAATGTGGTTTTTCCCACTGAGGGGAGTCCGATGAGCCCGATTTTCATGAAACTTGTACCGCCTTCTGCGTGGCCTGTTGGCCACATCCTCCGAAAGTATACATAGAAACGGGAAGGTTGTAAATGGAATCCGCAAGATTCCGCCGCCTTTCGTTTTTTTCAACCATCGGGTATAATAGCGGTAAAGGGGATGAATGCAAGGAGAATGGCCATGGATATCATTTACAAGGATGAAAAGGGGATACTCTCGCTCAACGAGGACGGGATTCTTCTGGAGCCGGAAAGCAACCAGGCGGGAGAGATTGAGATCCTGCCCGAGGATGTCGACCTGATCTTCCCGGGAACGGAAATGCTTGCCGTCAAGAAGATCACCTTCCGGTTTAGGCCGGAGAGGAAGGCCTCCATGAAGAAGATCGCCCTCTCCTTCCGGTTCCTTCCTGACAGGGAGGAGCTCTGGGAAAAGGCGCGGGAAGCTTTCCACTGGATTCCCAACATCTGTCATGAAAAAGGGGATGTGGCATCGGACCATGTGTTCCGTTCCCCTGCCTGCATGGCCACCGTGGATGGTTTCTGCGGAGCGTTGGTCCCGGACCTGGACGACATCCGGGACCGGAGGATCACCCCAAGATACCTGTCCATGGATTATTCAGGCCCCCCGCGGCTGGAGTACGGGATCATGCCCACAAGGCCTTCGGGGCATGTCTACTATGCCCCCACCGGGGAGGAGTTCACAGCAACCGGACAGGGAAAAGGATTCTCCCTCTATGTCATCACCTGTTCGGACATGGACGGAAAGGGGTTCCTCAAGACCGTCAGCCGGTTCATCTGGCACCAGAATGCAGGAGAATACCTGAGGGATGTCACTCCACAGACGGTGCCTTTTTCAAAATATGCATTCTATGGAAATGCCATGGCACTCCGATACCTGTGGCAGCAAGGTCCCAGGAAGGATTCCGGAGGCATCATGCTCACCACCTTCAGGGACGAAGACGGGGTCATCGGTGGCAGGGAGTACAAGAACGACCTGTGGTTCCATGCCTGGTTCAACAACATGCGGACCGCACTGGAACTATATGAATTCGGGACACTCCTCGACAGGGAGGAATGGAGAAGGAAAGCCATGTCCATTGCCTCCCTCATCGTGAATGCGCCCCGCAGGAAGGGGATTTTCCCCACCATCTACGCCCCCCGTGACGGGGGATGGGTCCTGTCCTCCCGGGAACACGGCGGAGGGGAGAACCTTTATTCCCTGGTGGATTGCGCCTGGACCTGCCTGTGGCTCAGGAAATTCATAGCCGGTGGCCGTTTTGTCCGCGGGGCGGAGAAAATGCTGGCCGGTTTCCGGGGGTTCCTGCTGGACCACCAGAACCCCACCGGTGGATTCCCTTGCTGGGTCCATCGGGAGACCTTCCTCCCTGACCCGAGGCTCAATGACAAAGCCTGCGGGGCCATGCCCCTGTGGTTTCTGGCAGAGGAGGCCGCATCCGGAAACCTTGCCCCGGTTGAAAGAAAGCAGGTCATGAGCGCATTGGAAAAGGGTGCCGCCCACTTGATGGGGACATTGATCCCGGCTCAGCTGTTCCAGGATTTCGAGCTATACTATTCCTGCTCCAAAAAACCCCTGGACTTTTATGACGGACAAACCTGCCTGTACCCCCAGAACACCCTGGCCATGCAATGGTGTGCCGGGTTTTTACGGACCCTCCATGTCCTGACAGGCAAGGCCGCAACTCTGGAAAACGCCATGTTCTGCATGGATTTGCTCTGCATGTACCAGCAGGTGTGGAACCCCCCGTATCTCTCCCACCATGCCTTCGGTGGATTCGGCGTGATGAATACCGACGGGGAATGGAATGATGCAAGGCAAGCCCAGTTCGCCGTGACCCTGGCTGATTTCTATGAAGCCACCGGGGACTTCACCTACCTGGAACGGGCGGTGGCTGCCACACGGGCGTCCTTCGCCCTCATGGCCATACGTGAGAACAAGGAAGTCTGTCCCATGAACCACATGGGGACGGGCATGTATTTCGAGGTACACGGGGGAAGCGCCGAGAACCATGGGCATGGAGGCCAGGATTCCAGAAATTATCAATCGGGGTTCCATTGGGGAACGGGCAGCGCACTGGTCACCGCCTGGGAGATGAAGAAAAGGTACAAGGACCTGTTCATCGATCTCCAAAACAAAAAAGCCGTCGGCATCGACGGGATGGCGGTACGGGAACTGGCATTCGAAGGGGACACGGCAATCCTCTCGGTCATCACCCTGGAAGGGATCACATCCTTCGATGTCCTGGTCCGGGGCGGGGGATTGGACAGGGCGCTCCCTGTCATCGAAGGCCACATCATCCAAAAGACGAAAACGCCGGGCCTGTACCGCGCGGAGAAGAAATGAGGAGGAACCAATGAGAATCACCACCAGTCATCCCGTCGTCCATGAGGCCTGCCGCATTGCGCTCTCGGACATCCAATCCAACATCAGGGAACACCGGAGCGGATTGTTGGAGACGCCAAGGCCCGTCATCATGGCAGGAGGGGACTATGACACTCCCTGGACCCGTGACGCTTCCATCAATGTGTACAACTGCCTCTGCTATGACCAACGGGAGGTCTCCAGGGATACCCTTCTGTCCGTGATGGAGAAACGAGAGGATGGCAAGACATATATCGGAGGCCAGTATTGGGACAGCATCATTTTCGCACTGGGTGCACAGCGCTATGTCCAGGCCACCGGGGACGAAGGGTTCCTGAGCCTTGCCCTGGAGGCCGTGGAAAATTCCCTTCTCTTTTTTGAAGAAACCGAATACAGCATGGATTACGGGCTGTTCCGTGGGCCGGCGGTTTACGGGGACGGGGTGTCGGCCTATCCGCCGGAATACGGGGATGCGGGGAAATCAGGGTTCATCCTGGATTTCACCAGGGCGCATCCCGGGAAAAAGATCCCGGTGGGCCAGGGCATGCCCATGCATGCCTTATCCACCAATTGTGTATATGCCGATGCTTACCGGTTCCTCCATGAGCATACCGGCAGGGAGGAGTTCATGGAAAAGAGGCTGCGCCTGGAAAAAGCCATCCGGGACAATTTCCTCGACGGGGGCAGGCTGAAGTACCTGACGGGAAAATACGGTGATTTTTATGAGCAGGAAGGGTTGGGAGTCGCCCTGGGCCTGAAGTTTTGCATCCTTCCTGACACAGTCCTTGACCATGTCCATGTCTCGCCCAATGGGATTCCCTGCGTGCATCCTTCCTATGCACGGTATGCAAAAGGCACTGATGTGGGCAGGCACAGCGGCACGGTGTGGCCGTTCATCCAGTGCTTCTACGCCAATGAGCTGGCCCGCAGGAACCTGTGGGAGCGGTTCGCCTTTGAATTTTTCACCCTGGCCCGCAATGCAGCACGGGACGGCCAGTTTTATGAGATTTACCATCCGGACACCGGCCTTCCTTACGGAGGGCTGCAGGAATACTATTTCAGGGACAAGCCCATGGCGGTGACCAGATCCTGCAGGCGCCAGACATGGAACGCCACCGGTTTCCTGTCCATGGTCCTGTATTCCATCGCCGGCATGCGGCATACGGAGGATTCCCTGGTGTTTTCCCCCAGGCTGCCAAAAGGCATGCGGGACATCAGGATCCAGGGCATCCTTTACCGTGGCGCAGTCATCGACCTGCAGATCACGGAATGCGAAAGTGCCGGCACCCCGGGGGAAGGGATCGTCTCCCGGCAGGCAAAAGGAGACATTGCAATCCGGATTGAAGTGGAAAGGAGCCCGGAATGAACATCAACGAAATATTGGAGATGCCGCTCGTAAGGCAAGTGATTCTGCCCATCGTTCAGATCCTTGTCATTCTTCTTGCAGTTATCCTGCTCAGGCTGGCCTTGCGCAGATACATGGAACGGAAACTTGCTGTCCTCAAGCAGGCGGACTCCCGCCTGATGGTCATCAAGTACATGGTCAACGGGTTGGTGTATTTTCTGGCAGGGGTGGCCATCCTGGCCTCCATACCAGGGTTCCGGGATTATGCCGGTGCCATTTTCGCAGGCTCAGGCATATTGGCCCTGATCATCGGATTCGCTTCCCAGGAGACGTTTTCCAACATCATCAGCGGGTTCTTCATCATCGTATTCAAGCCTTTCCGGGTGGGGGACAGGATCAGCTTCATCGACAAAAACTGCATTGGGATCGTGGAGGACATCACCTTCCGCCACACAGTCATCAGGACCTTTGAGAACAAACGCATCATCGTCCCCAATTCCATGGCGAACAAGGAGATGATCGAGAATGCCAACCTGGTTGAGGAGAAGGTCTGCAGCCTCATCGATTTTGACATCAGTTACGATTCGGACGTGGACAAGGCAATGGCCATCATCCGGGAGGAGGTGGAAGGGCATGTCCACTTCCTGGACAACCGCACCGACGAAGAAAAGAAAACCAGCGTCCCAGCAGTCCCGGTAAGGCTCATCGGCTTTGAGGATTCTGCTGTGAGGTTGAGGGCCTGGGCCTGGTCCGTGTCACCCCTGAATGGATTCCTCCTCAAGTGCGACGTGAACAAGAGCATCAAGGAACGGTTCGACAGGGAAGGCGTGGAGATTCCTTATCCCCACAGGACCCTTGTCTACAAAAAGGATATGGAAAACCGTTAACGGGGGAGGATATGGTGGTATAATATGTGGAGAAACCATTGAATGACGGAGGATTGGACATGAAAGCAAAAGTGGATAAAACAACTTGCATCGGATGTGAACTATGCGTGGACCTTTGTCCGGAGGTCTTCGAAATGGAGGACGACGGCATGGCCGTTGCAAAGGATGTGGAGATTGACGGGGAACTGGCCGGAAAGGCCAATGACGCAAAGGAACAATGCCCCGTGGATGCCATCGAGATCACATAGAGGAACAGCTGCCCGGCCTTGACGGCATTCGAAAGGAAATAGGATGAGCGAACGCTTGACCCAGTCAGACGAGGATTACCTCGAGACAATTTTCCAGGCCTGCGACGAAAGCGGAGGCATAAGACTCACGGATATGGCCAAGGAGATGAAGGTCTCCAAGGCCAGCGCCAACCAGGCGGTGGAGAAACTAAAAAGCATGAACCTGGTGAGCCATGAGAAATATGGCATTGTCTATCTCACGGAGAAGGGAAAGGGCGAGGCGGGCAGGATTGACAGGCGACACAAGGCCATCCGCATGTTCCTGGCGGACATCCTGAAGGTCTCCCTCAAGACCGCGGAAAAGGACGCCTGCCTGATCGAGCACGTCATCAGTCCGGAGACCATGGGAAAACTCCGGGATTTCACCGAAGGATATCTGAAGAAAGAGTAAAAACATCTTGCATACGGCCCATGGAAGTGGTATATTGTATCTGATATGTTAGTAAAGACTAACTATGGAGGGTCCAGCATGAGGAACCATGACATGGGAAGCATCAGGGACAACGGGACGGGCATCATCGACCACATCGACGCACCTGACGACATCCGTAAAAGGCTGTACGGCTACGGTTTCATGGAGGGATGTGAGGTTTTGGTGCTCTACAACAAGGGAAACGCAATGATTGTCCGGGTGGGCAACAGTAAAATCGCCCTGGAGAACAAGCTTGCCTCGAAGATATTCCTAAGGACCGCTTGAAGATGCAAAAAGAAGGCTCTGGAAAAACCATGGAAATGGGAATAAAGGTTGCCCTGGCTGGAAACCCAAATTCAGGGAAGACCACCCTGTTCAATGTCCTCACAGGCATGAACCAGAGCACCGGGAACTGGCCGGGGGTCACGGTGGAGAAGAAAACAGGCCGGATGGTCCACAACAGGAAAGCCTACCAGATCATCGACCTCCCGGGAACCTACACCCTCAATCCTTTCACCATGGAAGAGAAAATCACCCGGGACTTCATCATACGGGAAAAACCCGATGTGGTGGTGAACGTGGTGGACATCACAAACCCCGCCCGGAACATGAACCTGACCCTGGAGCTCATCGAGACGGGAACCCCCACCCTTCTGGCCTTCAACATGCTGGATGTTTTCGAGAAAAGAAAAGGAACCATCGACACAGAGGAGATTTCCCGCCGGCTGGGCATCCCCTGCGTGGCCATATCCGCCACCAAGGGCAAGGGCATTCATCACTTGAGCAACCATATTGCACAGGAAAGCCTGACAGGGCGTAAGGTGGTCGCAGGGGTTCCCTGGTTTCCAGCGAACCTGATGCACCTGATGGACCCGGGACAGGATTTTTTCCACAATGTGAAAAGTATGGAGCAGAAGGACCATTACAAGGAAATCATTACGGCCCGGCAGCAATACATCAACGAAACCCTCTCAAAATCATTCAAAGTGGAGGGACAGCATGGCCTCACGGAAAAAATCGACAGGATCCTGACCAACCGCTGGACGGGATTGCCTGTCTTCGCGCTGATGATGTTCCTGGTTTTTCAGGTGACGTTTGGCATCGGCAATTTTTTCTCCGACCTTCTGGAAGGAATCTTCACCCGTTTCTCAGGCTGGAGCATGGAGGTCCTGGCATCCCTGGGGGCCAGGGAATGGCTCGCCTCCCTCGTGGGGGAAGGGATCATCAGCGGGGTGGGTGGCGTCCTGGTATTCCTGCCAAACATCGTCATCCTGTTCACCGCCATCGCCTTGCTGGAGGACAGTGGCTACATCGCCCGGGCCGCCTTCGTCATGGACGGCATCATGAAAAAAGCCGGGCTCAACGGCAAGGCTTTCGTTCCCATGGTCATGGGTTTTGGCTGCAACGTGCCGGCCATCATGGCCACCAGGACCCTGCAGAGCAACAAGGAGAAACTCCTGGCCATCCTTATCAACCCCTTCATGTCCTGCGGGGCCAGGCTTCCCATCTATATCCTGTTTGCAGGATTGTTCTTCCGGGGCAGCGAGAACATCGTCACCTTTTCCCTGTACATACTGGGGATACTGGTGGCGGTTTTCATGGGGACGTTGCTCAAGAGGACGGTGGTAAAGGCAGAGGATTCCTTTTTCATCATGGAACTTCCCGATTACAGGCTGCCCAACCTGAAGAGCGTCTTTCTTTCCGTCTGGGAAAGGGCGAAGGACTATGTGGTCAAGGCGGGGACCATCATATTCAGCGCTTCCGTCGTGATGTGGCTCCTGTTGAACTTCAATTCCACAGGCATGGTTGAGATCACGGAAAGCTTCGCCGCCATCTTCGGACGGTTCCTGTCCGTCATTTTCAAGCCACTTGGCTTTGGCACCTGGCAGTCCTCCATGGCCATCATCGGGGGTATCATGGCCAAGGAGGCTGTGGTGAGCAATTTCTCCATCATCTACGGGTTCGCGGAATCCGGATATGAACTGATGCGACAGAGTTTCACTGCAATCTCCGCATACTCCTTCCTGGTATTCAGCCTGCTTTACACACCCTGTGTGGCGGTCATCGGAGTCATCCGGCGGGAAACCGGTTCCTCCGGCTGGACCCTGTTTTCCGTGGGCTACCAATTTCTGACGGCCTGGGTGTTTGCCTTCCTGTTCTTTTCCCTGGGCAGCCTGCTGGGACTTTTCGGCAGTTATCTGGTCGTTGCAGCCCTTGTGCTTGCAGGCATCCTTCTCATGAACAAAACGGGATGGAAGAAACAGCGGGTTCCGAAAACAATTGAATAAATCAGACGGTGGGATATAATGGAGGTAAAAACAAAGGACATCACCCATTATGAACCTTTTTAAAGTAACCCATGCAGAAAAAGCATACCTTCGTGAGCTGGCTAAAAGACAGCTTGAATACGCCAGACTGCCTGTCATGGCAGAACGGGAAAAATCCTGGTTCCGACACAATGACGGAACCGGGGAAAGGCCCATGGTGGTGATGGAGATCAACCCCTTCCGCGGGGAGCTGTACCCGCCGATGCATTGCACATCCCCCTTTGCGAGAGCCATGGAGGACCAGTTGCTCTTCCATCTCGTGAACCATGAGTCGGTGGACGATGACAAGGTGGTGCCAGACTGCTTTACGGTGGAACCGGCAATCCATATCCTGGAACATGGCTTCGAGAGGGTCAGCCACCATGCCACGGATGCCCGGGGAAGGCAAATCGGTTATGCCATGGTTCACCCCGTGAAGGACCTGAGGCAGGATTTCCATCTGATCGGACCTTCCGTCTACCGGTACGACGAAAAGCAGTCACTGGAGAAGATGGATGCGGTGAATGACGTGCTGGGGGACATCCTGCCGGTGGCCTTCCACAACAACAGCCTCCAATGGTACATGTCCTTCACTGCCAGGGCAGTGAATCTGATGGGGCTGGAAACGCTGATGGTTTCCATGATGGATTACCCGGAGGAGACCCATGCCCTGTTCCAACTGATTATTGAGGATTCCCTCGGATACATGCGATGGCAGGAAGAGACAGGTCTTCTTACCCTCAACAACCACAACGACAAGGCCGGGGCAGGCAGCTACGGTTTCACAAAGCAGCTTCCCACGGAAGAATGCCGGAGGACCGGCCGGATTGGTCTCCGGGACCTCTGGGGAAACATGAACTCCCAGGAAAGCGTCGGCATCTCCCCTACGATGTACCGGGAATTCATCTATCCGTACTTTGAGAAAGCCGCAAAAGAATTCGGCCTGGTCTACTACGGATGCTGCGAGCCTGTCCACGCCATCTGGAAGGACTGCCTGGAGAACCTCCCCAACTTAAAAAAAGTCTCCATATCCGCCTGGTGCGACGAGAAATACATGGGGGAAGCCCTTGCGGGAACGGAGGTCGTTTACTCCAGGAAACCCAGCCCCAACTACATCGGGGTGGGAAATTTCGATGAGCAGGCCTTCCGGGAGCATATCGGGAAAACCGTGGCTGCCGCCAGGAACTGCAGGCTGGAGATCATATTCCGTGACATCTATACCCTGGATGATGACCCCGGGAAAGTGAAAAAGGCGGTGCGTATCGTCAGGGAGATGACGGAAGGGGGGCTTTGACCATGCCTGAAGGAATGAATGCACGAAAAGCAAAAAGAGCCACAGAAGTCAGCTTTGCCGTCAACAGCCTGCTTGCCGTTTTCAAACTGGTGTCCGGTATCCTCGGCAAAAGCGGTGCCATGGTGGCGGATGCCATCCACACCTTTTCAGATCTGTTCACTGATGTCATTGTCTGGATCAGCATCCATATCTTTCAGAAACCAGCGGACGAGGAGCACAATTATGGGCATGGAAAGATTGAAAACGTTGCTTCCCTGATTGTGTCCATCGCCTTGTTCCTGGCGGGTTTCAACATCCTGAAAAGTGGAGTCACGGATATCTGGCGCTGGGCCGATGGGGAGGTTTTCGAAGGAATCGGATGGATTGCACTGGTTGCAGCCATCTTCTCGATTGTCCTGAAAGAAGGGCTTTTCCGCTATCAGAAGAAGGTGGGGATGACCACCGGAAACGCAGCAGTCACCGCCAACGCCTGGCACAACCGCTCTGATGCCCTGTCCTCCGTAGGCACGCTTCTGGGCGTGGGGGGCGCTGTCCTTCTGGGCCCCGGATTTGTGTTTTTGGATTTTCTGGCCCAGATTTTTGTCAGTTTCTTCATCTTTCGGGTGGCCTGGAAAATTCTTGGCACCAACATCAACCAGCTGATGGATGTCTCCCTGGAGGAACAATACCTGGTGAAAATACGTGAGATCGTGGAGGGTCATGAGCACGTCCTGGATTACCATAAGCTCAGAACCAGGAAAACAGGGAAAACCTTCGTCATCGACATCCACATCCTGGTGGACAAAGACCTGACGGTCAAGAAATCCCATGGCATATCCGAAGACATAGAAAAAGAAATCAGCGGTCTCCTCGGCAGGTGGACCGTCATCAACATCCACATTGAACCCTACGGTTGAGAGAGGACACCTTCGATAACCGCATGGAGCATGCCCAGTTCCTCCGCTGTCTTGAAAACGGTGTACCGGCTCCTGTAATCCTTGGCATAAAGCAGGGATTTTTTCAAAAGGTCGGGATCGATGCCGATTTCCAAAGCGGAGGTTTTTCCGCCGAGGGCTTTGTAAAAGGCCATGAGGGTCTCTTTCCCGGGCAGGGAGGAGGCAAGGCCTTTCAACGTTTCCCTATGGAGAACAAGGTTCTCAATCCTGGTTCGGAGGATGAGATCATCCACCGGTTCCCCGGGATTGGAGGCGATGATCTCCCCGGCGACCTCTTCACCGAAGAGATTCCGAAGGGCCATGTCCCGGTCCCCACGGAGAACCCGCCCTCCCACCAGCCGGTCGATGTCCACGAATGTGAAATCCTGGTCAAAGAACATCCGATAGAAATCCAGGCAGTACAGGGTGGCGACACCGACGGCCTCCCCGTGGGCGGGATGGGGCACGCCCTCCCGTATTTTCATCATTTCCCAGAAATGGCCCATGTTGTGCTCATTGGAAGCCGCAGGACGGCTGTCTGTATTGAGGAGCATGGCCAGCCCGGTGAGCAGGAGGGCTTCCGTGAGGATCCTGGTGCCTTTTGCCGTCCTTTGCCGGATTTCACCCACACCCTGTATGCACATATCGACGGCCCGTCCGGACAGTTCCAGGCAAAACGGGCAGATCCTCTCCCCGGTGACCAGATGACTCAGCATCCAGTCAGCCCTGGCGATGATTTTTCCCATGATATCCCCGAATCCCCAGAAAAACATTTCCTCCGGGGCTGTCTTCATGATGTCTGTGTCGTAGATGCCCACCTTCGGGCATGCCGAGGGCCGGTTGATCTTGGCCTTGCCTTTGATGAGGGCTGAGACCACGGATACATACCCGTCCATGGACGGGGCCGTACCGATGCTGACATAGGGCAGGCCTGTGCGGGAGGAGACATACCGGACGATGTCGTTGACGGTCCCGGAACCCAAGGCCACCAGGAATGAGGTGTCTGGACCCACTTCCATCAGCACTCTCCCCACTGCCGGCTCGTCCGGCGCTAGCTGATGCTCAGCATGCAGGATGCAGGTCTCCAGGGAAAAACATGAACCCAATATTTTTACCACCCGTTCGCCGAAGAGGCCGTACAGCCGGTTGTCCGTGACCAGCAGGGCGTTTTGCCCGGGGATGTCCTCCCGGATGAAAAGGCAGGCATCCTCCAGGACACCTTCCCCTAGATACACGCTGACATCCAAAACCGCATGATGGGTGCAGTCACAGAAGGGTTGGGGCAGGGTCAGTTTCCGGCTGGCGTCAATCATGTCCTTTGTTCTCTCCTTATCCAGATTATGATACCATATACATGGAAGGATATCAAAACCCATGGAAGGAGAAAGATCATGGATTTTTCACAACTGGCCAGGACAAGGCAAAGTGTGCGGAGGTATACGGAAGAGCCGGTGGAACGGGAAAAACTCATCGCCTGCCTGGAAGCAGCAAGGCTTTCCCCATCCGCCTGCAATTCCCAGCCATGGAGATTCGTCATTGTCGACGATCCCGTTCTCCTGCCGGAAATCGCACAGAACACATACAGCAAAGTGGTCCGCTTCAACAAGTTCACGGACACGGCCAAGGCCTTCGCCGTGGTGGTGATGGAGCCTGCCGGTCTCTCCGCCACCATTGGGAGTGCCCGCACGTCCATTGACTATGCCCACATCGATATGGCAAACGCCGTGTCAAGCTTTTGTTACCAGGCCGCTGACCTCGGTTTGGGGACCTGCATCCTTGGATGGTTTCGACAGGACCGGATCCGTACCATCCTGGGTATTCCGGCTGATAAGAAAATCGGCCTGCTCGTCTCCATCGGCCATCCGGCGGACAAAAGAATCAGGCCGAAGGTCAGGAAACCCCTGGAGGAGATGTCCTCGTTCAACCGATATTGAGGATCCAGGGAAAACACATGAAAAAAAAAGGAAACAGGAACCTGATGCAGAAATAACATATATTACCAATTATAGGAGGAAAATATATGACTGATTTCAAGTATGAGATCCTGGAGCGGCTGGGTGTCCTGTCCCAGTCCAACACCGGATGGACCAAGGAGCTGAACCTGATCAGCTGGAACGACAGGGAGGGGCGGTATGACATTCGGGAATGGTCTCCGGACAGGACCAAGATGTCCAAAGGGGTTTCCTTTTCTGACGAAGAAATCAAAAAACTAAAGGAATTCCTGAAAGGGGTGAAATAGGGGGGGCGCAAAGCTTCCCCTTTTGCATCCTTGACGGGCCGGGATGTTTGAAAATTACATGAAAAGGTTATATAATGAATGGAAGATTTGAATGACGAGGTGGTTCCATGATAGAAAAACAGGTCCTAATGGATGTGCTCCAGGCGGCTGTGTCCACCGGGGGTGATTTTGCCGAGGTTTTCGTGGAGGATACCATAGGCAACAGCATCAGCATGATCGGGGGGAAAATCGAGTCCGTCCAGTCCGGGAGAGACTACGGGGTTGGCATACGGGTGTTCTCCGGAAACAACTGTGTGTATGTCTTCGCCAACAAGGATGACAGGGACAGCCTGATCGAAACCGCCTTCAAGGCGGCGCAAGCGGTGAAAGGCATTCGGGAAGGCAAAGTGTCCGACCTGACCCTGAGGGATTACGGCAACCTCCATCCCGTCTTGCGCTATCCCGACCTGGTGCCCAAGGAACAGAAGGTACAGGCCATGAGGGCGGCCTATGAAGCCGCTTTCTCTTTCAGCGACATGATCACGCAGGTATCCGTCCGCTATCTGGACAAAGACCAGAGCGTATTGATTGCCAACACCGAGGGTCTCCTGACGGAAGACAGGCGGGTGAACACCAGGATCGCCATCAGCGCCGTGGCGGAGAAGGGAAAGGAAATGCAGACCGGCATGGTGAGTCCCGGGGCCATGCGGGGTTTTGAATTCATCGAAAGGCTTGATATAGAGGGAAATGCCAGGAAGGCAGCCGAGATGGCGGTGACCATGGCCAATGCCAGCTACTGTGAAGCCAGGGTGATGCCGGTGGTCATAGAGAATGGCTTCGGAGGCGTCATATTCCACGAAGCCTGCGGGCACAGCCTGGAGGCCACCAGTGTGGCTAAAGGTACTTCCGTGTTTGCGGGCAGGATGGGGGACCAGATTGCCAGCGGAATCCTCACGGCGGTGGATGACGGAACCCTGTCCAACGAGTGGGGGTCCCTGAACATCGACGACGAGGGCACACCCACGAGGAGGAAGGTGCTCATTGAGAACGGCGTCCTGAAAAGCTATATGGTGGACAAGCTCAACGGCAGGAGGATGGGTGCTGAGTCCACAGGCTCGGGAAGAAGGCAGTCCTACCGCTATGCCCCCACCTCCAGGATGACCAACACATTCATCGCCAACGGGAAGGACAGCCGGGAGGACATCATATCCGCTACGGATTTCGGGCTATATGCAAAGACAATGGGCGGGGGAAGCGTGAATCCGGGGACCGGGGAATTCAATTTTGCCGTCCTGGAAGGCTATATGATCCGGAACGGAAAAATTGCGGAACCTGTCCGGGGAGCCACCCTCATCGGGAAAGGGGAGGATGTCCTGAAAAAAATTGACATGATCGGCAACAATCTGGATATGGCGCAGGGGATGTGCGGATCCCAGAGCGGAAGCGTCCCCACCAATGTGGGACAGCCCTGCATCCGGGTGTCGAGCATGACTGTCGGAGGTAGATGAGATGTTGAAGCAATTGTTTGAACAAGCAAAAGCAAAGGGAATGGGGGATGTGGAAGCCTACATCACCAGCGGGGAAAGCTTCGAGGTCAAGATCCACAAGGGAGAGATCGACGGCTACAGCTCCTCCTTGAGCCATGGACTTGGATTCAGGGGGTTCCACCAGGGCAAGGTGGGGTACTCCTATACAGAGAGGCTGTCGGAGGATTCCATCGACATCCTGGTCCGGCATGCCATGGAGAATGCCGCCATCAACGACAGCGATGACGAGGATTTCATCTTCGGGGGGAGCCCCGAATATAAAAGTGTGAAAAACTACAGCGAGGAATTCGATAAAGTCACCGAGGCGGAGAAAATATCCTTCGCCCGGCAGATGGAGGCCATTGCCCTGAAGCTGGACAAGCGGATCAAATCCAGCCAGTACTGCGTGATGGGAACGGGCAAAGGAGATGTGAACCTGGTGAATTCCAGGAACCTGGACCTTTCCGACCGGGGCAATCACGGATATGCATATATCATGCTTCTGGCCCAGGACGGGGCGAAGCTCAGCTCGGAATTTGATTATGTCATGTCCAATGATTTTGGCATGTACGACGCCGAAAAGCTGGCCAGGAGCGCCGCAGAGAAGACCTTGGCCTTCCTGGATGCGTCCTGCATGAAAAGCGGGGAATACCCAGTCATCATAGGAAACGAACCCATGGCAGGGATTCTGGGAGCCGTCTCCGGGATTTTTTCGGCGAGGGCGGTGCAGAAGAACCTCTCCCTGCTGAAAGGGAAACTGGGGGAAATGGTGGCATCAGAATGCATCTCCGTCATAGACGACCCCTTCTTGCAAAACGGGACGGGAACCATGGCTTTCGACGCCGAAGGGGTGGCATCCTCGCATAAGAAACTCATTGACAAGGGCATCCTGTCCACCTATCTTCACAACCTGAAAAGTGCCAAAAAGGATGGGGTCGCATCCACGGGGAACGCCAGCAGGGGGTCCTACAAGGATACCATCGGCATTGCTCCCAGCAACCTGTACATCGGGAAGGGCATGAAAACCAGGGACGAGCTCATGCGAGAAATGAGAAGCGGCCTGTTCATCACGGACCTGCAGGGCATGCATGCCGGGTTCAATACCATCAGCGGGGATTTCAGCCTTTCCGCAAAAGGTTACATGGTGGAGAACGGGGAGAAGGCAGGGGCTGTGAATCAGATTACCGTATCGGGGAATTTTTATACAATGATGAAATCGGCGGTCCATGCGGGGGATGACATGAAACTGGACATGAGCGGGAAGATCGGGTCCCCGTCCATCCTCTTCTCCGGGCTGTCCATTGCTGGTGAATGATGAAGGAAATCAATGGGAACGCCGACGGGATGAAAGCCTGGGCGAAGGAAAAGTTATTGTCCCTCTATGACCACAGGGATACCAACACGTATCTCTGCGACGATGCCGTCGCGGGCATCCTCTGCGAGGTCACTGAAGCCACCAACCGGGAGCTCAGCGTTTTCCTGTCCAGAAAAGGAAAGGTCCTGGATGTGAGCGCAGGGAGTTCCAATTCGGTGGTCCTTCCCGTGTCGGAGACCGGGGCCCGATGCATCCATACCCACCCGAAGGGGAACGCCAGGCTGTCTGAGACCGACCATTCCGTGATGCATACGCCAGGGATTGCATTGATTGCCGCGCTGGGTGTGCGGGACGGCCGGCCCACGGGCATGGAGGTGTGTTTTCGTCACCCGGGGCAAAACCTGGAAACCAGGTTCTTCCATCATCTCCACCAGACTGCAGAGATCATGGGATTCCTGTCAGAGAGGCTTGTGCCTGCGGACAGGATGGTGAACACAGGCGAGGAGATGGAGAGGGTGCTGCTGGTGGGCATCGAGGAACCATTGGACGAACTCAACGAGCTTGCCCTCAGCGCCGGCGCAGTGCCCTGCGCCAGGCTGGTGCAGAACAGGAACACCCCGGATGCCGACACTTATGTGGGGAAAGGCAAGCTGGACGAGATGGCCCAGCTGATTCAGATCCATCGCATCGACACGGTGGTGACGGATGACGAGCTCACCGTGGGTCAGCAGAGAAAGCTGGAGGACAGGCTCCAGGTCAAGGTGATCGACCGGACCGCGCTGATTCTTGATATCTTCGCCAGGCGTGCCAAGACCAGGGAGGGAAAGCTCCAGGTGGAGCTTGCCCAGTTGAGTTACATGATGCCCCGCCTCATGGGGAAAGGAAAACTCCTTTCCAGGCTGGGAGGTGGGATCGGTACACGGGGACCGGGGGAAAGCAAACTGGAATCCGACAGGCGGCACATCTCCAGAAGGATCCATTACCTGAAAAAGGAACTCTCCGATGTGGACCAGAGAAGAAACCTGCTCCGGGAAAAAAGAAAAGAGAACATGCTGTTCTCCTTTTCCGTGGTGGGATACACCAATGCGGGAAAAACAACGCTGATCAATACCCTGACAGCCAGCAGCCTGTATGCACAGGACCTGCTCTTCGCTACCCTGGACCCCTCTTCAAGGGGGATGAGGCTCCCCTCAGGCAATGAGTGTATTCTCATTGACACGGTGGGATTCATCAACAAGCTTCCCCATAGCCTGGTGGAGGCATTCCAGTCCACCCTGGAAGAGATCACCATGTCGGATTGCATCATCCATGTCATTGACGCATCCAACCCGGAGGCGACGGGACAGGCGGACACGGTTGTGCAGATTCTCAAGGAAATCCATGCGGACCACCTGCCGGTCATCGAGGTGATGAACAAGTCCGATGTCGTCAAAGGGCCGGGAACCCTGCCAACGGAAGGCCAAGGGAACAAGCGCATCGGGGTGTCTGCACTGACGGGCCAGGGAATCCAGCAGCTCATGCAGGAGATGGATGTCATGGCGGGCGGCAGTGAGGTGACCATCGATGTGGATGTCCCTGTTCAGAACGGAGAGCTGATTTCATTCATCCATGAGAACGCAAAGGTGCTCTCCGTGGAATATGAGGACTGCATCGTCCATTTCTGCCTAAAAACAAACAAAAAGAAGGCGGCCCGCATCCTTGGGTCAGTCTGATTCCTCCGACGAGCTTTTGATGGCCTTGACCACGGAGGTGAGGAGGTTCAATGTATAGGGGAACAATCCTCCGGAAGGGTGGTCAGTTCCGACCGCATGGAATTCTGCCCGTAGTGAAGTAAATCGCAATCATGTGATTATGAATGATGTCGCATTCCAAGGAAGTGAGAATTCCGATAAATGACTATGATGATGATACATGCAGTAAATGATGCAGACCAAAACGACATTATCTCTTTCGCATCTGTTAAAGAAAGATCCTGTTAACGACCCATATGAATTTAATATGGATAAATTTATTATAAATATTACCTATATCGAATTGACACAGGTAATTTATGGCGGTATAATACCTATGTAATGGAGGTGTATGTAATGAGTGAGCAAAAAATTCCTATGTTGCCACCGAATGCTGAACTGGAAACGAAAGCAGTGCTCAAACAGCTGGCAAGAGCCAATCGTGCATTGGCTGAATTGAAAGGCTATGCCGATACAATTCCGAATAAACATATTTTGATCAATGCCGTGATGATTAATGAAGCCAAGGATAGCTCTGCAATTGAAAATATTATTACAACTCATGATGATTTATATAAAGCAATGAGTGATGCAAGCGGGGCAAGTCCGGCAGCAAAGGAAGTGGTCAGCTATAGGACTGCTTTATGGCAAGGGTATGAGTTGGTAAAGGCTTGTGAAATGATTTCAACAAATATGATTGTTGAGATTCAAGGCATCATTGAAAAGAATCGTGCAGGAATAAGAAAGTTGCCCGGTACCGTACTTCGAAATGAAAGGACCGGTGAAACTGTTTTTACTCCACCCGCAGGAGAAGCTGAAATCAGAGAGCTTTTAAGCAATCTCGAAAAATACATCAATGAAGACTATAATGATATTGACCCATTGATAAAGCTGGCAGTCATTCATTATCAATTCGAGAGCATTCATCCCTTTTATGATGGTAATGGCAGGACGGGCAGAATCATCAGCGAGCTTTATCTGGTTTTAAAGGAATTGCTCGATAGTCCTATCCTTTATTTGAGCAGCTATATCATCAGGAACAAGGCAGCATATTACAGACTTCTTCAGGAAGTCCGAACCCATGAGAATTGGGAGAAATGGATTGTCTATATTCTCACAGGTATTGAAGAAACAGCAGAAGGTACATTGAGGTTGGTAAAAAGAATCAATGCTGAAGTTGAAACCATGAGTACAGAGATCAAAGAGAAACATCCTAAAATATATTCCAAGGAACTTATGGACTTACTGTTTTATGAGTTTTATACAAAAATCATCTATATAGAAAAGGGATTATCTGTAACAAGGAAGACTGCGGCCAATTACCTGTCATCTCTTGAAAAAGAGGGTTTTCTTACATCTGAAAAGATCGGTAGGGAGCGAATTTACCAAAACAAAAGACTTTACGATTTGGTTAAGTACGGGCATTGAGAGATGGTAATGAGTGCAGCCCGTGAGTGTAACGGGAATAGAAATCACTCATATATCAGGAGCATTACAGGAAACGGCGGTTAGGAACCTGTTTTTGACCCGTTCCCTCGAGCGGAAAAAAGAAAAATTCAGTCCAGACATCAAGATGAGCCTATCGTGCCATGTTGAGATAGTCGTCTTGATGTCGCACAATGATAAATAATAAGCCCGGAAAGGCTTGAAATCAGAGGCTTCCAGACTTTCGTAAATGATTGACGATTGCTAAAATCATTCTTTTTGTCTTTCACAAGTAATGTAAGCTCTAAAAGAATTATAAGGTTGGGACCTCAGAACTGCTTTTTGCTCTGCGAGTTAAGGGAACTGTTGTTTTGATATAGGGATGAAGCTAGAGAACTATTGATAAATGAACATAGCGAGAGTCAATAGGCCTAATGCAAAACGACTGCATCATTTATGATATATAGCTAAATCATCTCAGCTAATCATACCGCCATGAAGGTTTGTATGAATAACTTGGTGGTGATGATTCACAATTGGCTGATGCCATTCTTGATCGAATTGTGTATGACTCATTGCAGGACGTAAAAATAAGTATGTTTACTGTTGATTCCAAGTATAAAACTCCGTTAGTTCTTTGGGATTGCATAGTAATATGAAGAAGCTAATTTTAATTGATGAATGAATTTTGTGGGGATAGAATTAAATATACAGAAAATAAAAAGTTTTGGAAAAAGCAAAAAAAGAACATATGAACAGTTGAAAGTTGCTATCATTAGGGTATATTGCAATTGATCCCTGATTTCTAGCATTCTCGTTTACGGGATTTAGAGAAGTTGATTCTTTGGAGAAAAGTGGAATGATTATAGACAAGGACTCAAAGAAAACCTGATAAAAGAGGTAATAATGAAAGAAAAGAAAACTCAAAGTGTTATAAAAGACTTTCCGGTTATCTGCGTGGGTGGATCGGCTGGTGGCCTTGATGCTTATACCCGTTTACTACAGAATCTGCCATATGACATGGGTGTTGCTATTGTTATTGTTAATCATTTGAGAACCGTATCCACTTTACTCCATGAAATTCTACCCCGCTATACAAAGATGCCCGTTGAACTCATAAAAGAAGGACTAGACATTCGGCCCAACCATGTGTATATAATTCCGGAACAACGAGATTTGCACGTTCTTAATGGTGAGTTTTCCTTAAAACCGATATCAAAACCTAGAGGATGGCCCGACGTGATAACGGTTTTTTTGCGTTCCATAGCCCAGAATTGGGAGGGCAAACTGATTGCAATCATTGTCTCTGGCTATGATGGTGATGGAGCAGATGCGTTATGTGGTATTAAGGAAGTTGGAGGCACCACCATTGCACAAAAACCTGACACCGCCAAACAGGAAGATATGCCTAAAAGCGCTATAGCAAGTGGGTGTATAGATTTTATTCTATCTCCTGAAAATATTGCCCAAGAGATTATTCGAATTTCCAAAAGTGAAAAAAACGTTTAATACTCTATTTGCTTGGAAGAGGAAAAGAAGAAGGCTTTGAGGTTTTTTGGTGGTGTGACCGGGGCAATGAGGTGGATTTTGTCATTAAGAAAGGCAACCGGCTGACTGCTGTTGAGGTAAAAAGCGGAAGGGTGAAAAACATCGGGGGAAGTCTTGTTTTTTAGCAACTCTACACCGAAGCCGTTTCACTTGTCATTGGCATTGCAAACTGCACCTTAGAGGATTTCCTGCTGGAGTCAAAGCTGATATTTAAATTTAGTATTTTTGAGACCATTCAAATGTGGGAGCA
>JAWOHX010000042.1:0-14502 GCA_046484975.1 Clostridia bacterium | reverse complement strand
TTCCAAAGGACAACGGACACTCCGTCTGTTCAATCAGGGGTTGATTGTGCAAGGCTCCGAATCAAACATCCGGTGAAACATTCTCCTCCGGTATCCATTATAATATGAAATGAACATGTTCATGCAAAATAATTGGGAAAGAGGTGGGTTTCATGAGGACAGACATGAGCAAGACCGGGGAGTACATCAAGTCCCGGAGAAAAGATAAAAACCTGACACAGGAGCAACTGGGGGAAAGGCTGGCCATCTCCTTTCAAGCCGTATCCAAATGGGAACGCGGGGAGTCCCTTCCTGATTCATCCCTTCTGCTGGCTCTCTCGGATATCCTTGAAACAACCGTGGATTCCCTGTTGAACGGAGGTGATAAAAAAATGGACCATACAAGGAAAGTGACCGTGGGGGAAATCAGAGAAGGCGTCGCCTGCCTGGACAGGATGAAGTCCCTGCTGGGTAGAAAGAATTCCCTCTACACCTGTGCGGTGGAAGGGATCAACCGGGGCATGAACGTTGACATCGAAGAAAGCCTCTCCCATGCCTATACAAGGGAAGCCTTTGTGGCGGAAGCATTGATCCAGAACCTGCAGGACGGGGCCTATGTCGACCTGACGGATGTGAAGACATCATTTGAGCATTCCCATTGGAGGGACATTGTCCTGGGACATGCCCGAAAGCATGGGATGAAATAAAGAAAGCCCGGGTTCCACCCCGGGCTTTCTTTAAGGTGCTTCATTGAAAAAATCTTTCTCTCGTACCTTTCCGGATATTGCAAATGACATACGGGGAATATAAACTGGATGTAGGGCATCCTCGTATTGGTTAATAAATGAATGCAAGGAAAGGGATGGAAAAATGAAAAAATTCTCACTGCTGATTCTTGTTGTCTTCATGGTTTTGCTCATTGCAGCATGCAGGGTCCAGGTGAAGGTCAACCCCCTGGCTTCCTCGACCCCTACCCCGACGGAGCAGGAAACCCCTGTGCCGGAGACGGAATCTCCTGTTCCCCCGGAACCGGAATACGATTTTCAGGCGGCTCTTGAAGCATGGGCCGCGGATTACGCCGACGAGGTCAACAACCGGGTCAACGACGACGGGGTCATCAAGACCACCAGGGAATTTGAGTGGGTCCTGTTTCCTGAAATCAGGGGAGGCCAGATTGTCGGTGCCAGCAGAATCTGGCTGACAGAGACTTACTATACCGGCCCGCAGGCCGGCACCACGAAAAGATGGTTGGGGAATGAGGCCTATGACGCAGACAACCCCGGGCTTTACATCACCACCGATGAATTGAAAAGATTGTATCCCGAAACCGTTGACTGACGGATAACACCTTGCAAATCCATGCTTTTTTCGGTCCCTCTCATACGAGGGGCTTTTTCTTGTCCGTGAAGGACTTTATGTGAGAGCATCGATATGATATAATCAGCCTGGAAGGTTTTCCACAATATGTGTCGCACAACCTTCAAAATGTTTTTATGTCGATTGAAGGAAGTCATAGACAAGTGAATACGTCTTCCGGCCAACAAAGGCAATGAAAGGAGCTCATCATGCTGTATGAGATCGTGCATCACTTCCCATATGATATGGTATTTGATTCGGGTGGCCCGCATATTTCCCTTTATCAGCCGACCCACAGGCAATACCCTGAAAACAGGCAGGATTCAGTTGTTTTCAGGAATCTTCTTCGGAAGATTGAACATGCGCTGGCAGAGGACCATAAAAAGGATTTCATTCAATCCTTGCTCAAACCTTTCTATCAGATTGAAAAGAACAAGCTTTTCTGGAACCACACCCATGCCGGCATAGCCGTTCTGGCGAACCGGGAAAAGTGTCTTGTATACCACCTCAACACCCCGGTGAAGGAACTTGCCGTCGTGTCTGACAGTTTTCATATCAAGCCGCTGATCAAGGCTTTCCAATCCCTGGAGAGATACCAGCTGCTGGGACTGAGCCGCAACAACTTTTCCTTGTACCAGGGAAACCGGCATGGGTTCGAGGAAATCGTTTTGGATCCAGGCGTTCCCAGAACCTTGGAGGAAGTCCTGGGGGAACAACTTACAGACCCTTCCCTGACCCATGGGTCCTACGGGGGCACGGGTGGTTCCACCATGTACCATGGCCATGGGGACAGCAAGGAGGAAATCGAAAAGGACATGGAGAAATATTATCGGCATGTAGACAGGTATGTATTGGAAAACCATTCGAAGCCCTCCGGTCTGCCATTGATTCTGGTTGCTTTGAAAGAGTACCATTCCACATTCAAGCGAATCAGCCACAACCCGTATCTCATGGAGGAAGGCATCCATTCCTCCTATGATTCACTGGAAATGGATCAGTTGAGTAAAAAAGCCCTTGAACTAATCGAACCCCTCAACCTGGAAAAGATACGGAAATGGACCAATGCCTATGAAAAAGCAAAGGCGGACTCCCTGGGGTCATGTGAACTGGCTCAGGTCTTAAAGGCAGCTTTTGAAAACCGGGTTGAAGCCCTTTATATTGAAGAGGAGCGGACCATGCCGGGAAAAATTGACAGCGTCACTGGTCAAATGGAACCGGATGAAGCCGGCCAACCCGGTTCCGGAGACATCCTGGAAGACCTTGCGGAACATGTCCTGAAGAACAGCGGCCGCGTGGTTGTCCTGCCCGGAAACAAAATGCCCGGCGACACAGGCGTCGCCGCAATCTTCCGATATTAACCCCGATGCCTTGTTCCCACCGATGCAAAGGTGTCTATAAAATAGGAACTGCCGCATCCATGACGATGCGGCAGTCTATATCATGAACTTCTGGTGCGCCCAAGAGGATTCGAACCCCCAGCCTTTTGATCCGTAGTCAAACGCTCTATCCAATTGAGCTATAGGCGCACAGGTTAAGATATATCATAATATAAAGGGGTATAAAAATCAACCGGGCAAAATTTTTTGCTTGTGTCACGCATCATGACCATCCTCTTTGTTTTTTTGTTGTTGAATCATTGTCTGACATCGGGTTCCTTCCCCTTCTGTTTTCAAAAACACCAACAACCCTTTTCACGATGAATCCCTTTACTGCCCTTGTGTGTTTCTGTATAATGATATTCACGGGAGTACGAAATGAACGTCATTGAAGAGTCCAAGTCCTTCATATTCACCGATACGGCTGTTTCGGATATTTTCATCACGGAGCATCTTTCTTCCCTGACGGGAAATCAGGTGAAGGTCTACCTGTACTTGCTTTTCTTAATCAGAAACATGAAAAAATTCACTGAGGAGGAACTCTCCTCCGTTCTGGATGTCCCCGCCGGGGAAATCAAGGAAGCCATCGATGTTTTCCTGGAGAAAAATCTTCTTATGAAAAAAGGAAAGGATTTGTGCCTGACGGACCTCAAACAGCAATTTATCACTCACCATTTTGTGCAGCGGTCGGTCCCACTGACGGACAAAGACGGGGGGAAAAGGGATGCCATCTCCTCCATCAACAAACAGTTTTTCCAGGGACTCATGGGCCTCACCTGGTATACCGACATCGAGTTGTGGTTTTCACAGTATAAATTCGATGAGGACGTCATGTTTTCTCTGTTCAACCATTGTGCGGAATCCGGGAAACTGAAACGCGCCTATGTGAGCGCCGTGGCCAGGAACTGGTACGATGCAGGCATCAAAAACCACTTCGACCTGGAGAAATATTCGGGTGAGCACAAGAAACTCAACGACATCTTCATCCAAATCGCCAAAAAGCTCCAGAGAAAGACCCCGTTCACCGAGTATGAGACCGGATACATCAGAAAATGGCTTTTTGAATACGGCTTCGGGATGGACATCATCGACCTGGCCTTGAGCAAGACAACGAAGATCAGCAATCCCAACATGGAATATGTCCACAAGATCCTGACCACCTGGCACAAAGAAGGGGTCCGGAAAGTCTCCCAGGTGGATGCCCCTGTCCCCGTCGGACAGGATCCGGAACATTTTAAAACCCTGCGGCAGAACAACGGCAGGCTTCTGGAGGAACGCAAAAAGAACCTGTTCACCGAAGTCCCCGCGCTCAAGATCCTGAACGATGAAATCACTGAGCTGAGCATCCAGGCCGTCTCCCTGGGCAAAACAAAAAAAACACTTGTCATCGGGCAGATCCGGGAAAAAGAAAAGGCCTTCAATGAGATTCTTGAAAGCCGCGGTCTGGGACCCGATTATCTGGAACCTATCTATACCTGCAGAAAATGCAAGGACACCGGACTCCTCCAGAACGGAAAGCCTTGCGGTTGCAGCAAGAAATGATCATCTCGCCTTATACACAAACATTACTTCGTCGGCCTTCCTGGCCTTTATCTTTATGAGAATGGGCCGTGTTGAATAGGCTTCGGCCATATGGTAGCCGCTGTAGTAATGGATGACATAGGTCTGGTTGGCGTATATCGTCGCAGTAGGGGCCAGGGCGGTTCCCGTCCTGGAATCCCTGACCAGATAGTCGAAAGGATATCCCTCTTTTTCATAGACCTCGAACAAATCAGCGGGTACCAGGTTCTGATAAGGCTTGATTTCAATGATCACATCGAAGATGATGCAGTGTTCCTTTGGCAAGACATAGGGTTCGGGTTGTTTCGGGTCGCGGATGGCATCCGTAAACAGGGATCCGATGATTTGGAATTCGCACACCCCGTTCACGACAATCTTTTTTCTTTCCGCCACTTCCAAAGGCTCGCCGTCATACTTTGTTTGGATCCTGTTGATGTCTCCCACGGTGCAGGAAGACAGGATTACTGCGAAAAACATAAATAAAAATACAATTTTTCTGGCCATGAATGTCCCACCATTGATCAACCTTTTTCCCCGTATGCTGATTGTATTTCTTTTTTTGGAAAATAACAAGTGGAATCAAAGAATGATTTCATGGGCTTTTCCATGTTTTTTCCCTATTTTCATTTCTTTTTCCTTGCAGGTGAACAGGATGACCTGCCTGGTTTTTGCAAGCTCTCCCAGGATGTTGAAGGTGTTTCCGGTCCGTTCCTCGTCATAAAATGCGAAGGCTTCATCGATGAGCAGGGGGATGGCTTCTTTTTTTGAAAAAAGGTTGCTGGCGGCAACTCTCAGGGAGAAGTACATCTGGTCCACTGTCCCTTCACTGAAGGCGTGGATGGGCTTGATGGAGTTTTGGTGGTCCGCATGCAGCTCTTTGTCCTGGCTGGTGGCGATGCCGGTGTGGACGCCTGAGGTGATCTTTTCCAGCAATGCGCTCATGTTTTCGTTGAGTCCCGGGATGATGTCTTCCTGCAGCAGATGGGAAGCCTGCAGGATGGTCTCAGCCGCTGTCTCCAGGGCCTTTTTCTCTTTTTCCATCTCTTCCAGCTTCTGCCTGCAGGCATCCATGTCCTCAGTAAGCTGCACTATGTCCTCGTCCCTGGACCAGTATTCCGAAAGAAGCGCTTTGACTCCCGCCAGTTCCTTGTCCATGCCCTCCGTTTCCTCCAGAAGCCTGTCGTATTCCCCTTCATCCAGAACGGCCTCGTCTGCCCCCTTTTCTTTGATGGCTGCAGTCAGCGTCTTCTCACGGGTCAAAAGCTCCTTGTATTCCTTATACCCCGCTTCGACAAGAATGCCCTGGCGGATCTTTTCCAGCTGGTTTTTCCTTTTGTTTTCCATTTCGATATCCTGGTTGATCTTGTCCAGGAACCTTTTCTTTTCAAAAAGCTTGTTGAGTTTCATTTCCGCTTCAAAAAATGTCTGAATCCTGTTTTCCCCAAAGGAAATGAAATATTCATTGAGGGTTTCTTTCTCCTTCATCAGGCTTTCATATTCCCCGTGCTCTTTTTTCAGGCGAAGCAGTTCGGCGTCGTTCTGGTCTTTCAGGATGTCCCGGGCCGTCCATGCCAGCAAGCCAAGTCCCATAAGGAGTAGGAATGCGAACAAAATGACATGGAATCCCCAGATGAACGGAGAGGCAAGGCACAGGACAACACCGGAAAGCCCGGCAATCATCCTCCTGCGCCTTTTCATTTTCTTCCTGGATTCAATCTCCTTGAGATGCTCCCGGCCTCCCAGGTTCTTTTCTTTCTCCGAAGCGGCAGAGACAAAACGGATTTTGTCGAGGATGTCCTGTTCCTTCATCCTTCCCATGTCCTTCAGCTCCAGTTTTTGTTTTTCAAGGTGATACACGGACTCATCCAGCATCCTAATGTCCTCGTCCATTTCCAGGATTCTGGTCTTTTGTCCGACGATGGTCTTCTTTTCGTCAAAAAGGGATTTAGCGGCACGGGTCCTCCTCAGCACCTCCAGTCTGGCCTTTCTTTTCTCAATCTCCGGGGCCATTTTTTTCTGGAGTTCCATGTAACCCGTCATCTGCTCCCTTTTTTCCAGGGCGGCTTTTAGTTTTCTCTCTTGGCCGGACAGTTTTTCCCTGATGGTATTGTAAGGGCGGTTCACAGTCCTGTCGTTGCCGATTTGCCGGACGGCCTGGGCCAGCACTTTCCTGGCATCCGCAACCGATGTGTTCTCCATCCCCGTTTGTGAAAGATTGGTGATTTTCTCAAAAACAGCCTCCATCTCCCCTGCCAGAAGGGCAGTGCGGCTCTGTCGGATGAAAGCGGTGTTCTCAAAACAGTCCCGGTCCATTTCAAACAGTGTTTCCCCCATCTTGAGCCCTTCCCTCTTGTTGTAGGGAAACTGCCCGGTGATGTCTTTGAGGGTATGGTCGTATACTTTGGAGACCCTGGAGGTAAAATCCGTCTGAATGCGCAGGGAAAGGCCGTCATCTTTTTCCAATTCCAGCGTCCCGCCGTATTCCCCGCCGTCCCAAGGCATGTATTTCTTGCTTTCCAGCATTGGGTCCGGTCCGGATCTCGTAGTGGAAAACCCGAAGAGCATTGCTTTGATGAAGGACAAAAGGGTGGATTTCCCCGTTTCATTTTTCCCATAGACAAGGTTCAGTCCATCCTGGAAAACGATTTCCCTTTCCTTAATTTTCCCGTATCCTTTGACATAGAGCCTGGTAATCTTCATGAATCTTCTCCAAAATCAAGGTCCAGCCTTCCCTCTTCAATGGCAGTGATGCCATAATGCAACGCCCTGCCCAGAAGTATAACCTCGTCCCCATCCCTGGATTTTTCCATTTTCTCAAGCATCAGCCGGGCAAAGGATCCCCTCAGGCCCTTCATCAGTGCCAATTCCTCCCGGGTGACCGCCGTCTTGCTGTCATCCCTGATCTTCACATACCGGCATTTATCTGCCAGCTTCTTCCCGACCGCCCTTGAATCGGGCTGGTAGAACAATGGTTTTTTTCCCGTCAGTATCATTTTGTACAATGCTTTCCTGTCATCCATCCTGGATGCCAGTAGTTTTTCCAGCTCCTCGTCTGAGGAGATGCCAGTGATGTCTGCCTTTTCCTCGATATATACGGTCCCGGCATGGGGGATGAATTCGATTGCCGGGGGTTTTCCTTTTTCCAGACTTCCCTCGAAATACCCATGGACTCCGGGTTCGTCGAAACCCAGGGGCTCCAGACTCCCCGGGTTGAATATCATCTTGTGTCCGCCGATGTCTTTTTTCATGCCATGGGTGTGTCCAGCTGCCACATAATCGAAGTTTTTGGAGGCAAGCATCCCGGATGTCACCGCATTGTAATCCCGCTGTCCGATTTTTAAGTCGATGTCCCCATGGAACAGAAGGATATTGATCCTACCCGGGTCC
This sequence comes from Clostridia bacterium, assembly GCA_046484975.1. Taxonomy (GTDB): domain Bacteria; phylum Bacillota; class Clostridia; order DUPQ01; family DUPQ01; genus JAWOHX01. The sequence continues at coordinate 6,844 of JAWOHX010000042.1, read as the reverse complement.
AGACGCATTCCCTGAATCCGATGGCTCTGGCCGTGGCCAGGCCCAAATCCGATTCCATGGATGCATGTGTTTTGGGCTTCGAAAACCCTGCAGTGATTTTCCTCTCCGAGGAAAAACACGTTCTCATTCCAGGTGGTGGTCTTGTAAAAGGAATTTCCCGCTTCAAAATCATGATTCCCGGGAATCAGAACCACCCGGGTGGAAGGAATCTCAGAAAAAGCCTTGACCAGTGTGAGCATGGTCCTGGAGGAAGTGTATTCCTGTTCGAACAGGTCCCCGGCGACAAAGAGGAAATCCGGCTTTTTCTCTTTGGCTTTCCCGATGAGTCCCAGGAAGGAACGGAGGATGTCCTCCCTTCTTTCCTTCGGCAACCCCGGCTTGTCGGACAGGGAGGAAAACTTCCAGTCCAGGTGGATGTCTCCACAGTGGAAAAAGGTGATTTTCTCCATGGATTATCCTTCCCCCAATGCCACGAAATAGGCAACGGCGTAGGTGTCGCAATGCGACAGGCTCAAATCTGTCCTGGTGATTTCCCTTTTGATGAATTCCTCGGAGATCTTTCCATGCAGTCGGACAAATGGTTTGTTTTTCTCGTCGTTAAGAATTTCAATGTCGAAGGGCTGTATATCCTTGTCGAATCCCGTCCCCAGGGCTTTGGCGACGGCTTCCTTCGCAGAAAACCGGGCGGCATAACTTTTATACCGCTGGCTCTTTTTTTCCTCACAATACTTGATTTCATTTTCCGTGTAGATTTTTTCCCTGAACCCGGCGGTCTCGTCCAGGGCTTTTTTGATCCGGTGAATTTCCACGATATCCGTTCCGCAGTAGATCCTCAATATTCTTCTCCTTTATCGGGTCTGTGTCAAAAAAGACTCGTATCCTTCTTTTTTCATTCCGGACCAGGCAATTGCGGCCTCTTCTTTCGAGGCATATATGGCAAAGACACAGGCCCCGCTTCCTGTCATGGAGCATGCAAGGGGCCGTGTTTTCATCATATCATATTTTGCCTTTTTAATCATTCCTTTATGGGGGAACACCACCTCTTCGAAGACGTTCACCAGCCGTGAGGCCAGGCATTCCTTTCTTCTGTGCCGGACGATCTCTTCCAGTGCGTCCATATCCGGCCTTTCTTTGATCTGCGCCGGGTCATACAGGGAGAACGCCCAGCCTGTCTGCACATTTTCCAAAGGCCTGACGATGACCAGGGGCAGCCCTTCCCAACCTGGCAGCTTTTTCAAGACCTCCCCCCGGCCCGTTGCCCGTTGGGTCTTCCCTGCCATGCAGAAGGGTACGTCTGATCCAATGAGGAGTCCAAGTTTTTCCTTTTCTTCCATGGACAGGCCTGTCTCAAACAGGCTGTCCAGTCCACGTATCACCGCGGCTGCATCGCTGCTTCCTCCCGCCAGGCCGGCTTCAACGGGGATGTTTTTTATCATCTCCATCTCTACCCCGTTCCGGATGCCCGTATATGCGAAAAATTCATAAGCGGCCTGATAGCCCAGGTTTTTCCCGTCCAGTGGGATGTCCCCGCTGTCCGATCTAACCGTGATGCCCGAGGGGGTCTTCTTCAGCAAGACAAGATCATGGAGATCAACGGTCTGCATGATGGTATCCAGGTCATGGAACCCGTCTTTTCTCTTCCCCAGGATGTCAAGCCCGAGGTTGATTTTGGCATGGGCTTTCTCGATGATCAAATTACACCTTCAGCTCCAGAAGGACTTTGACAGCTAAATTCTTCTCCATCATCTCCAGTCCCCTAGTAACATCCTCCAGCCCCATTTCGTGGGTGATGACGGGATCGATATCTTTGGCATGATGTCTCAGGAAATCATCGCACTGATGCCAGGTCTCAAACATCCTTCTTCCGCTGATTCCCCGAATCGTGACGCCTTTGAATATGATGTGATTGTTGAAATCCATGGAGATCTCCCCTGCTGGAATTCCCAGGAGCGCCAGGTCCCCTCCTTTGGCGATGAGGTTGAAGCCAGTCCGAATGGCGCTTTTCGCCCCGCTCATCTCCAGGACCACATCGGGGCCTTCCCCGTCAAATGTCCGGAGGATTTCCTGTTCTGCTCCGGCTTCCATGGGATCAACCGCCTTGTCAGCCCCGATCCGAAGGGCCAGTTCCCGCTTCATCCGGTTGGGTTCGGAAACCACCACCCTGGAAGCCTTCATGACCTTTGCGATGGAGACTGCGAACAAGCCAATGGACCCCGCCCCGGTAATCAGGACTTTCCTGTTCTCCACGGGTTGTGCCATGACCGTGTGCATGGCATTGCCCAAGGGATCCATGATGGCGCCATGTCTGTCAGAGATATGGTCTCCCAGGGGCCAGACATTGTATGCGGGCATGGAAAGATATTCCGCGAAACAACCGTCCCTGTCCACCCCGATGATCCTCACGTTGTCACAGATATGGGCCAGTCCCGACAGGCAGGGTCTGCAGTGGCCGCAGACGATGTGGCCTTCAGCGGAAACGCGCTGGCCCTTGCGGACATTTTTCACATTTTCACCGGTATGCTCCACAATCCCCGCAAACTCATGTCCCAGTACCACCGGAGGGTTGATTCGGCCCTCGGACCATTTGTCCCATTTGTAGATATGATAGTCTGTCCCACAGATACCGGCCTTGGTGATCCGGATCAATACTTCGTCCTTTCCGGTCCCGGGGATCTCCTTTTCCCGGATCTCAATGCTCTCCGGTTTCCTGTCTGTTTTCACCACTGCTTTCATCATGCCTGTCTCCATCCAACCCTTTTTCGTTTCCATATCCCATCGTGATTCATTCATAATCCTTTGACAGGACGGATAAATACCTTTCCGCTCCATCTGGCAGGACAACGACGATGGTCTTGCCCCGGTTCTCGTCACGCTTGGCGATCTCCGCTGCGGCATATGCCGCAGCCCCCGCAGAAATACCCACCAACAGGCCTTCCGCCCTCGCCAGTTCCTTCAGTGTGTTTAAGGCTTCCTCATTCCGCACTTGAAAAATCTCGTCGATGACCCCTGTGTCCAGGATGTCCGGGATGAATCCGGCCCCAATCCCCTGGATCTTGTGGGGTCCGGGGCTTCCTCCTGATAACACGGGGGAATCAAAGGGTTCCACGGCGACGACACGGATGGCGGGGTTTTTCTCTTTCAGGAAACTTCCCACCCCCGTGATGGTGCCTCCCGTCCCCACCCCTGCCACGAAGATGTCAATCTCCCCGTCTGTGTCCTGCCAGATCTCGACCGCTGTGGTCTTCCGATGGATTTCCGGGTTTGCAGGATTTTTAAACTGCTGGGGCATATGGGAGCCGGGATGTGTCTCAACCAGCTCCCCGGCTTTTCGGATGGCACCCTTCATTCCTTCGCTTCCGGGGGTCAAAACAAGCTCCGCTCCCAGGATCTTCAGAAGGCTCCTTCTTTCGAGGCTTGCTGTTTCCGGCATGACGATGATCAGCTTCAGCCCAAGGGCGGCACAGACGAAGGCCAGGCCGATCCCTGTGTTCCCACTGGTTGGTTCGATGACTGTGTCGTTTTCCCTCAGCAATCCTTTTTCCATGGCGTCTTTGATCATGGCATATCCGATGCGGTCCTTGACGCTGGAAGCAGGATTGAAGCTTTCCAGTTTCGCCAGGATCCTGGCGTTCAACTTGAATTTCTTTTTGAAATTGACAAGCTCCAGCAGAGGGGTGTTGCCAATGAGTTCTGTGATGTTTTTCGCAATTCTGGCCATACCATTGTCTCCTTTCTTCCTGTTATATATTTTACCATACTTCCTTCCCGGATTTCCTTCATCCCTGGGTTGTTTTTTCCAGTGCATCCTCCAGGTCGCGGATGAGGTCCGAGATGTCCTCGATCCCAACGGACAGCCGGATCTGGTCAGTGGTGATCCGGCACTCTTCCATCTGAAGAGGGGTCAGCTGGGAATGGGTGGTGGAGGCGGGATGGATCACAAGTGACTTGGCATCCGCCACGTTGGCAAGATGAGAGAATATCTCCAGGTTTCCGATGAATTCCAGCGCCTGTTTCTCCCCTCCTTTGATGCGGAAGGTGAAAATGGACCCCGTCCCCTTTGGGAAATATTTATCAGCAAGAGGCTTGTATGGGCTGCCGGGAAGCTCCGGATAGTCCACTTGCAATACTTTGGGATGGGACTGAAGAAAGGCGGCAATCCGTCTTGCATTGGAAACATGGCGCCGGACTCTCAGGGAAAGTGTCTCCAGCCCCTGAAGGAGAAGGAACGCATTGAATGGGCTGATGCAAGCACCCATGTCGCGGAGAAGCTGTACCCTTGCCTTGATGATATAGGCGGTTTCCTTCAGGTCCCTGGCATAGACCATGCCGTGATAACTGGGGTCCGGAGTATTGAAGCCGGGGAATTTATCATTGTTTTCCCAGGAAAACCGCCCGCTGTCCACGATGATCCCGCCAATGGAAGTCCCGTGCCCCCCGATGAACTTGGTGGCGGAATGGACCACGATGTCCGCTCCGTAATCAAATGGTTTCAGCAGGTAGGGGGTGGCAAAGGTGTTGTCCACGATGAGAGGGATGTTGTTGTCGTGGGCAATTCCCGCGATTTTCTCAATGTCCGGGATATTGGACCCGGGATTTCCGATGGATTCGATGAAAATCCCTTTCGTCCGAGGGGTGATGGCCCGCCGGAAGCTCTCCGGCTCATCCGTGTCGGCGAATGCCGTCTGGATTCCGTATCGGGGAAGTGTGTTGGCGAACAGGTTGTAGGTGCCCCCATACAATGTTCCGGCGGCGACGATCCCGTCCCCCTGCCCGGCGATGTTCATCACAGCGTACGTTACGGCTGCGGAACCTGAAGCAAGGGCCAATGCTCCGCTTCCCCCTTCCAGCAGGGCGATTCTCTCCTCCAGCACCGCCGTGGTGGGATTGGTGATCCTGGTGTAGATGTCCCCGGCTTCCTTCAGGGCAAACAGGTCCTTCGCATGCTCCGTGTCACGAAATACATAGGAGGCCGTTTGATAGATGGGAACGGCCCTGGCCCCGCACTGGCTGTCCGGATGCTGTCCCCCGTGAACCTGCAATGTGTCAAATCCCAGTTTTTTGTTTTTCATCATTCCTCTCCTTCTTATTATTCCTATACGTTTTATAATGTTTAAACGAAAAAAATCAAATGTGGTAGGTCCCGGCCTGGCTGATGCTGTTGTACTCCTCCAGGAGATCTTCCAGCGTTATTCCTTCCAGTAAGCTGTTGACCTTTTTGTTTATCCTCTGCCACACGTGGGCATCGATACAATGTCCAACGCTGCCCGGTTCCGGACTGCTGGCAGGATCCACAATCCTTATGTCCCCTTCCAGGGCCTTCAGGATGGTCCCGACCCCAATGCTTTTCGGCATATCGGCAAGGACGTATCCTCCCTGGGCGCCCTTGATGCTCCTCACCATCCCGGCCTTCCGCAGGATGGAAAAGACCTGCTCCAGATAATTTTCTGACAAAGCCTGTCTTTGGGCGATGATCTTCAATGGGACATGGCCGTGTTCTCCGTGGGCGGCCAGATCCACCATCGCCCGCAATCCGTATCTTCCTTTCGTTGACATTTTCATTTGATTCTCCTTTGGCCGTGCCTTCAATCCTAGATGCTGTACTGTGACAACAACCCTTCCTGCATCTTTTTGTAACATAGCGCCAGATCCGCTACAGTGGTGCTCTCCAGGGTGGATCGGATGGTCTCCGTGACCTTTTCCCATACGTTTCTTGTCACGCAGCAGGAGGCCCTGCTGCATTGTCTCCCTTTTCCCTCAACAGAGAGACAGTCCACCAGGGAAAGGTCGCCCTCCACGGCACTGATGACATCCCAGGCGGTGATGAGACGGGCTTCCCTGGCCAGGTAATATCCTCCCGTTGCTCCCCGTACGCTTCCGACGATGCCCTGGCGCTTCAATGACATGAAAATCTGTTCCAGGTAATTTTCGGAAAGTTTCTGACGTTCACAGATGTTTTTCATGCTTTCATGGATATTCCCGGAATGCAGGTGCAAATCCACCACCGCTTCCAGGGCATACCTGCCCTTCGTCGATATCCTCATCCGTTTTTGTGCTCCTTTATGATTTTTTCAATACAGTCCAGCCGTAGAACAATCCTGCACAGCTCCTGGGCAACGGGATCGGGAAGGTGACACTGGTCCAGTTCTTCCGAAGGCTGCAGGCATTCGAGCATCTTTTTCACCACCCGGGAATGGATGCCGGTGACAATGGAATGGTCCTCCACATCCCTGAGTACAACGGCCCCGGCACCAATCATGGCGCTGTTCCCCACTTTGAATGAACCCAGAAGGATTGCACCCGCCCCAATGAGTACGTTGTTCCCCACCGTGGGGTGGCGTTTGCCGGTTTCCTTTCCCGTCCCTCCAAGGGTTACCCCGTGGTAGATGGTGCAGTTGTCCCCGATTTCAGCAGTTTCCCCGATCACCACTCCCATCCCATGGTCGATGAAAAGGCCTTTGCCGATTTTTGCCCCTGGATGGATTTCAATGCCGGTGCAGAAACGGGTGGCCTGGGAAATCCACCTTGCAAGGAAGAAAAGCCTTTTTTTGTAGAACCAGTGGGCGGTCCGATGCCAGCAGACTGCATGGAATCCGGGGTAAAGGAACAGCACCTCCGCCATGCTTTTGCATGCAGGATCCCTTTTTGCGATTTCTTTGGCATCATAGATTGCTTTCAACATGTGAGTCACCTCAATTCTTTCAGGTCATAGGGCGTTCTCTGGTACACGTAATAGTTCAGCCAGTTGGTGAATAAAAGGGTTGCATGGGAAATCCACCTGCTGATGGGTCTTTGCGCCGGGTCGTCTCCGGGAAAGTAATTCCTGGGGGGAGAAATGTCCAATCCT
>JAWOHX010000021.1:0-7308 GCA_046484975.1 Clostridia bacterium | reverse complement strand
GCCTGTTCTTGTTGAGTTTCAGCTGGTCCATGTCGATGGAGGAAAGCTGCAGCAGGTCCCTGACCAGATTGGACATCCTCTCCGCCTCGCTGTCGATGACACGCAGGAATTTTATAAGGGTGTCCTGATCCTCCACCATGCCGCTGAGTAAAGTCTCGGAATAGCTCTTGATGGAGGTGAGGGGGGTTTTGAGCTCATGGGATACGTTTGCAACGAATTCCTTGCGCATGTCCTCCAGTTTCTGCTGCCTGGTGATGTCCCGGAGGATCAATATGACGCTCTCGGGTTTTTTCTCCATGTCCGTCACCAGGGCAAAATTAATGTTGAGGATGGTCCCCGCCCTTTTGATCTGTATGTTTTTTCCATTTGCCTGACTGATGTCCCGGATGATCTCCTCTTCCGAGGACTGGATTCCGTATTGCCGCAGGAAGTCGTTCATTGTGCAGGAGAGTGACTCCTGGCCCAGCATGGACAGGGCCACATGGTTGACATGGAGCACCTCCCCCAGCCTGTCGAAGGCGATGATCCCTTCGTTCATGTTGTTCATGATGATTTCAATCTTGTTCTTCTCGTTGGAAATCTCATCCAGCATGTTGCGAAGGCTCCGGGACATGTCGTTGATGGAGCTGGTGAGCTTGCCGATCTCGTCGGTCCCCCTTTGCTCCAATATCTGGTCGAAGTCCCCTCCGGCAATGCTCTTGGTCTTCGTGGTAATGGTTTCCAAAGGATTGGTGATGGCCTTTGACAGCAGATATCCCACGACGAAGGCGACAACCAGGCTCACCAGGAGAGCCGACAGGATGATGGTGTTGAATTCGCTGACCATGATCTGCCAGTCAGCTTTGTAGTAGCGGAAATAGAAGACCAGGTTGTTGACAGTATAGGCATAATCGTAAAAGGAATTGTCCCCGATGATTTTCAATGTGTCGTTGTTCAAGGGACTTCCCGCCACGGCGCTGACCAGGTTCTCGGACCGGTACAGCTCGATGACGAAGGTCTCGTCGTCCTTGTGAAGGTAGGAGAAGTCGCTGCTGTATGCCCGGTTGGTCTTTCGGTCCAGGATGGTGTAGCTCCTGTTGTCCCCGTAGATGTTGAAAGCCCCGGCATAAATATCCCGCATCTCGATATATACCGTATAGGCGTCCAGGTCGGTATCCGCGGGGATGCGATAGGAAGCAAATCCCTTTTCAATGCCCTTGACGAACTGGTTGTAATGGTATTGTTCGATGCTGGTGTTCAGATAAAGCCCAAGGGGAATCACCAGGCAGAGAGCCACAAGGCATATGAACAGGACCAGTTTCCACTGGAGCTTTTTCTTGAACATCCGGTTCAATCCTTTCCGAAATAGTATCCGATGCCTCTCTTGGTTTTGATGTACTCGCTGTTTTCACCGGAAAGCTTCTCCCGGAGCCTGCTGACGGTGACATCGACGATCCGCATGTCCCCATAGAACTCGTAACCCCAGACCTCCTCCAGGAGACGTTCCCTGGAATAGACTTTGCCGGCGTTGACGGCCAGGAAATTCAGCAGCTCGAATTCCCTTGCGGTGAGATTGATGACGATGCCCTCCCTCTTCACCTCGTACTTGTCGCAGTCAATCTCCAGGTCCAGGATCCGTAAGGCAACCCCGTCGCTTTCTTTGTCCCCGTTAAGCCCAACCCTCCTCAGGTTGGACTTGATCCTTGCGGTAAGCTCCCTGGGACTGAAAGGCTTGGTCACATAATCATCGGCTCCCATCTCCAGGCCGATGACCTTGTCCATCTCGTCGTCCTTGGCGGTGAGCATGATGATGGGGGTGTTCATCTTCTCCCGGATCATCCGGCAGACGGCAAAGCCGTCGTATTCAGGCAGCATGATGTCCAGCAGGATGAGGTCGGGATTCTCTGTCAGGGCCTTTTCCAGCCCCTCTTTCCCGTCATAGGCCTCGATTGTCTCAAAGCCCTCCTTGTCCAAGTGAAACTTCAATATGTCAACAATGTTTTTCTCGTCTTCAATAATCAAGATACGGCCGGCCAAAAAGTCCCACCTCCGATTTTACATTCGCTTTTCCATTATATCATAAATCCTCAGAAATCAAATCCGGTGTCTATGGCAAAGGCCAGCCGTGCCTTTTGGTAGGCCCCCAGATTCCTCATGTACTCATTCTGCGCCTGGTCATACAGGCTCTGGGCCGCATCCAGGGCGGTTTGCGTGACCATCCCCGAAGCACGCTGCCTTTTTACAATGTTCAGGTTCTCCTTGCGGATGTCCAGGTTCAGGAGATTGAGGGACAATGTATCATGGCGGGTCTTCAGGTCGTCCACCGCATTCCTGACGGCCACTTCCAGGCTCCTGATCCCTTTTGAAAGGTTCAGCTTGCTCCTTTCCAGGCTCTCCAGCCCCGCAAGGGTGTCCGCATGGTTTATACCTTGGAATTCCTTCAGGATGGCATATGTCATCTCCTTGGCCCTGACATCCCTTTCAAGGGAGAACAAGGTGATGTCCGTCCTTCTGGCGGATGTCACCGCCTTGTCCACGTCAATGCCATAGGGATCAGGACAAACAAGGGGAAGGTCAAAGGCCACATTTTCCTGTCCCAGCAATATGGCCTGGTCCTCTTCCAGGTTCCTGACCCTGTTCGTTGCTTTGTCGAGGCTGATTCTCCGGGACAAGACCTCAGCCTCATGGTTCAGTTTCTCAATGGATGTCAATGAACCAAAAGACAGGGCGTCTGTCTGGCTGGCCAAGGCTTTCTCATATGCGGAAAGACTGGTCTCCAGATCCGTCCGGGCAGCGGCCAGGTCAAATCCCAGGGAAACCATGGACAATTCCAAAAGCTTCCTGTTTCTTTCATTGGTCATTTCACGAAGAATCAATGCGGTCTCCTGGACATACGGGGTGACTTCTTTGGTCATCCTGCCCTGGTATGTGTCGATGGGGGTGATCCGGGCGTTTCGCAGTGCGTTCTCATGCTGAAGGGTCTGCAGTTCCAGGTTCAGTTCATCCAGCATGATGTCCCCGCTGTGTGTCAAGGCTTGTTCCAGCGCCTGGCTGCGGGTCATCTGCACCGCCTGGATTCCCGCAAAAGCGGTTCCGGCAAGCATCAATCCAGCCAGCATGACGGGCAAGGCTTTTTTCATCTCACAAGTCTCCTTTCATGAACCAGGCGGCATTTCTTTCATAGGACAGCACACGGGTGTTGTATGAATGGATGGATGCGGCATGGCCTTCCAGTGCTTTTTCGTAATTCACCAGGGCCTGGTCAGCGCTTGTCCTGTCCACATATCCCAGACGATGGCTTTCCATCATCCTCAGGGACTGCTGCCGCAGGATTTCCACCTGCAACGCGGAAAGGGCCAGTTCCTCCCGGGATATCTTGAGATCCTCGTAACCCCTCTCCAATTCCCTGGCCAGCCTTCCTTCGCCGGCTTTGAGCATGATGTCCGCAATGTTCAGGTCAATGACCGCCTGCCGGTAGGTTTGGCCTGCTGCGTAATATGAAAGATGGGTTCGGTACATGGCGATGGTTCCGACCACCAGTCTGTTCTCCTCGATTTTTCGTCGCAGTTCGTTGAGCTCCGGGCTGTGAGCCAACGCATTCCCAAGATAATCCGACAATGCAGCCACCGGCATCATTTCTTCCCGGAGGACCCATTCATGGGGTGTCTCATAGTCTTTCGACAGTTCCAGGTTGAACAGACGCAACTGGCGGTGGTATGCCCTCTCCCTGGCCAGCATGTCTGCATGAAGCATCTCCAGCTGGTATGCCGCTATGCGCAGGTCCTGTCCGGAAAGAAGCCCGTTCCCATGCAGCAAGGTTTTTGCATCATAGGCCTTCGTCCCGGCTTCATAAGCTTCCAGGGAAGCGGTACGGGCTTTTTCCAGGTCATGGAGGTTCTTGTACGTGTTCCGGAAAGATATCTCTGCAAGGGCCCTGCCGGACAGGCAGGCTTCCCTGGCCCGGTCGATGCCCCATCCCAGCCGCAGGCTTCCCAGCCCCTTATTGATGAGCATGTTGGATACGGAAAATTCATCGGTGGAAAAGGAGCTCATCCCCCGAACGGCGTGAAGGGCTTGCTCATATCCTTCCACAAGAGCATCATACCGGGATCTTTGTTCCTGCAGACCGGATTGGGCAGCCATATATTCGTCAAAAAGGTCCTGATATCCAGCCGGGCCGGCATGTACCGGAAAGGAAGCCAGAACAACCGAGAGGAATATGAGAAGGAATTTTTTCAAAAGGCCGCCACCCCCTTGCGGATTATTACGACCATTATATCATCTATCAAACCCGGGATATTGGAAAAGGGCGAAAATTCAAAAACTGTTCATAAATAGAAAAAGAGAGCGGTTGCCCGCTCTCTTTTTTTAATGCTATTCCCTTATGACATTGTGGGAACGTCGGTGATGGTTACGGTGATGGAAAGTGTTCCGTCCCACTTGATCATGGTGACAATCAGGTCTGTCCTCGACGTGCTGACTACCACCGTTGAATGTGTGAAGAGAACCTTTCCTGCTGTTTTAAGATCTGCTACACTCAATGTTCTTCCATACTGGTCCTTGGCCACGAAAAGATTGTACCAGGGATGTCCGGCCGGGTATCCACCTGGAAGTGATGAATATGCAACTGTGGCATTGGGAACGCTCATTGTGGTCACGACCGGGTCTGCCTTTGCAAGCTGTACGGTGGTCATGGCAACTTCAGCGCCATCTCTCCAGGCCTTGATGGTCACAACCTGATCCACACTGTTTATTGCCTCAATGCTCATCCCCCCCGGTCCAAAGAAACCAAGGTTGGCTGTTGAGAATGTGAAGAGGTCTATGATATCGGGCCTGAGGCTTGACATATTGATCAGCAGTTCAACGATTCTTCCGTCACTGGTCTTCCCCATGATTTCCAGCAACTCGACATATGCGTCAGATGCCTGTCCATATACACGGGTGGCTCCGCTGTACATGGTGGGGAGGGTCTTGAATTCGAAGCCCACAATCTGCGCCGGTGAAACGTTTGCCAGGGTGAAGCTGTAGACCGATGAGGCAATCCGGGTGGTCCCGTTGTGCAGGAACACATTGAAGGTGTCCGTCCCGGCTGTTGCTGTGGTTGTGATGGTCCATGACCCAAGGGCTCCGGTCAATGTGAAGTTGTCTGCCCCGGGGGCGGTCACATCGATTTTCCAGTCGCCTGTCAGGGTGTCTGCCCTGCCGTACTGGTCGACAACCGTCACGTCTCCATTGGCAAGTGTGAGGGCTGTGCCGGTCTGGTAGGCCGTGGGAACGTTCTTCAGCCCTGTGATCAGGGTGGGAACGGCTTCCGCCAGTGCGGTAAACGTGAAGGATCCCTTGTACGCGCCGTTGAGGTAATAGAACACGGTGGCCGTGCCTGCACTCTGGGCGGTCATGGTGATCTTGTTGGTTGCTACACTGAAGTTCGTTCCATCAACGATGGCGGAGTTGGATGATGTGAAGGTGATTGTGTGGCTCCCGGGGTATTCAATGGCATTGCCATACTGGTCAAGGGCTGTCACCTGAAGGGTGGCGGCTTCTTTCGCATATATGGGTGTCGTTGCGGGCGGTGCCACTGTGAGGCTCGTCAACACGGGCGATGCAAGAACAGTGACGGACTTCGTGAGCACAATGGCCTTCGTGGGAATCGCCACCATGATGACGGCGGATCCAGGGGCAGGTGCATTTAACGTGATGTTGCCGTCGGTATTGATCGAAAGGGTATCCACTGCGGCTGACGAGGATGTCAGATGCACTGTTCCTGACGGATACAAGTCGGCGGTGGTCAGCTTGTAAGGATTTCCGTACTGATCCACTGCGGTTACTTTCAGGATGTGTCCGGTTGTCCCCTGGTAAATATCTGCTTTGCCATCCTTGATTACGATGTCGCCAAGGGTTATCCCTGTGAGGACGGGGACGGCCTGTACGGTCACTATGGCCTGTACGGAGAGCTGGTATGTGCTCTGGTAAACGAATACGAAAATCTCGTCTCCCACGTTTGCTGCGGAAGCATCCACCTTGATGGTCTGGGCTTCAAGGGTCGGTGTGACCACCCTGGTGGCATTGGTCTTGTTGAACACGCTGTAAGTGATGGGTGCAAGGTCCATCTTCTGCCCGTACTGGTTGAGCAGGTTGACCTGCAGGTCCTGTCCTGCTGCCTTGAATACAGTGGTTGCTCCGACAATCAAATCAACGGCTTCTTGAGCTTGGATGGTGAATTCATAGCTGGCGTCGTTGACGGTGACGGTGTAGATTCCTGCGGGATAGTTGTAAAATCCCGTCAAGGTTATGACTGTCCTGTCTGCTGAATAGGTGACGGTGGTGTTGAACCCGAGCGTCCCCCTCTTCAAGGTCACGACAGCGTCTTCAGGAGCCGGCTGGTTGAGTGCCACTGTCACTTTGTTGACGGCGGATGCATAAGCAGTGGTGATGGCCAATGCGGATGTCCCAATGACATATCCAAGCGCTTCCGCAGTTGCTCTGTCCACCACTCCATTTTCCACCAGGTCGGAGATCAGGGTGAGTCCTGTGGATGTGTTGAGGCCCAGTGCCTGCACGATGGCGTCAGCGACGTCCTGCATGGTGAGTGGGCCTTTTCCCGCAAGGACAGTCAATCCCTGCTCGGCTGCAAAATCCATGACATCGGCCCATTCGTAGTTCACACCCTGGGTATAGCCCATGATGGTGAGCAGGGACTTTGAGAATTCCGGCCCCGTGATGGTCCCCAGGGGATTGAATGATCCGTCGGGATATCCGCCGAATCCAAGGGTCGGGTTTGCTTTCAGGTAGGCCAGGATGGGCTGCCAGAAGGCTTCGCTTTCTGCTGCGTCTGTGAAGGTCGCCGTTCCTGCAAAGGCAAGAGCGTCATCTTCCTTTCCCAGCAGTCTGGCGACCAGAAGGCCTGCCTGCTGCCTTGTCGCAGGAGTAGCCAGATATGCCGTGTCGACTCCCTCGTCTCCAGTTCCAATGATTAAACCAAGTTCCTCGCAGATTTCACCGGTTGTATGATGAGCTGCGGCGAACACAGGAACCGAAATCAAAGAAATCAACATGACGACTGACATAATCACTGCAAACAGTCTTTTTGATTTCATGTGTCTTCCCTCCTTTAATTTGTTTGGATATGTTCATTATATACCCTGTTTTATGGGAAATACCTTGAATCTCCATTTCTGTTACAATATTGTAATATTCACATAGATCATTGGCGAGGCATGGATGGTGCAGGCTTCGGAACTGCAGTGCTGTCGGATCCATGGTATAGGGAGGGATATGAGGGATATAAAGAAAGCCCGGAAACAAGTTTCCGGGCTTCAGATGATTGAA
>JAWOHX010000071.1:0-9330 GCA_046484975.1 Clostridia bacterium | reverse complement strand
TTCCGCAACCCGGTCATTCTGAAGGAAGGGATCCCCCATCATGCTGATGGTCAGGGCACTGATACAGGCGAGGCGGATGGATATCCGCTCCATGTCCGATACAATTGCCTGCATATTGTTGAAGGGGATGAAAGTGGAGTGGGTGGGCCCTATGTGGCAGTGGGAATCGATGAGCAACTCACCTTCAAAAGGCAAGCCCCTTTTCGCCAGATCCAGGATCCTGCTCATGGTATTCTTACCCCCTGAAGCAGTCTTTCCAGGGTCCCCCCAGCAATCAGTTCCTTCTCCGCGCTGCTGATTCCCGCATACTGCAGACAGGAGAGAAAGGCACCGGTATCCAGCTGTGGGGTGCAGGAACCGAAGATCAGTCTTTCCGCACCGAAGATACTGCAGAAGAAATCAATGTTCCGGTAACCGAATGAACTGCATTCCAGCATCACATTGGGACAAGCCTTCAAAACGGCATACTGGAACCGCTGGCTGATCATCCCGGGAAGCAGGACGATGAAGGGAATCCCCGGAAAAGCCGAGGCAAGTTCGTGGATGCCGTCATAATCCGGTGAATATCCCCATGATGAATACGGGAGCATGGGATTATCCGGGTTTATGCAGTCGATGAACACGGGCAAACGGAAGGTCTCAATCTGCTGAAGGGTTTTTGACATGGAATAGGGTTTCAGGCTGAAGGCATTGATCCCCGGGAAAAAGCGGACAGCCCGGATTCCATTCCTCACCTGAATCTCCAGGTAATGCTCAGGATCCTTGTAGTCGGCCTCGTTCAAAGGGACCATCACGCCACAGCCCGTAAGCCGGACATGGCCTTTGATTTCATCCAGCAGGAGTTTGTTTCCTTCCTCCGGGCTGATCAACGCGTGCTTGTGGTATACAAGGGCTTTTTCAATGCCATGCTCGTCCATATGGCTGATCAACTGGACGACGGTATGGATTCGGCTGTTGTCAGGATGGTTCGCCCGACCCAGCCTTACATTGCAATCAAAAAACATCATGGGCAGTTACCGCGCAATTCATCCCGGTTATCATACAGTTTTTCAAGGGCCGAGACCATCTTGCCGCATTCCTGCTCGTTGGTCAGGAGCAAGCTGTGGAAGAGATTCACCCCTTCCTCCTCGAAGGCTTTCCTGCAGACCGGCAGGTCGAATCTCCCGGGATCGATCATGGACATGTATTCCGTTGAAAGCATGTGGGTCTTCTTTGACAGCGGGCGGTACAGGAACGTGCGGTTCAAGGGCTCATAAGGGGACATGACCAGTACACTATGCTCGAGCTCCGCAGACAGTGCGTTGATAAAAACATGTTTGGGAATGTCCATCCATTCGGTCATGTCATACCGGAAGGTCAGGCAGTAATATGTCTGGAAGGTGACACCGGGGTGACGGGACAGGGGGCGAAGCCCGGGTATCAGACCAATACCGTTCTCCAGGAAACGGGCCAATCTGTCGCGTTTTTCATTCTGTTCCCGGAGTCTGGAGAGCTGGACCCTTGCGACAGCTGCCTGGAATTCGGTGAACCTGTAATTGCCGCTCTGGAGGGCGGTGCCATCCTCTCCTGAAGGCCTTCCGCAGTTTTTCAGGGAACGGAGGGCATCATTCAGGTCGTCCCTGTCCGTCACAAGCAAGCCTCCTTCACCGCAGTTGAGGATTTTCGAAGACTGGAGGCTGAAGGAACCCACATCCCCAATAGTGCCGGCCTTCCTGCCTTTCCACACGGAGCCATGCTGGTGGGCGCAGTCCTCGATGACGGAGAGACCATGTTTTTTTGCAATGCCGGTCAGGGCATCCATGTCGCAC
Source organism: Clostridia bacterium (assembly GCA_046484975.1). Taxonomy (GTDB): domain Bacteria; phylum Bacillota; class Clostridia; order DUPQ01; family DUPQ01; genus JAWOHX01. Next base: position 7,522 of record JAWOHX010000071.1, on the reverse strand, counting down.
ATCCGGCCATACAGGTGTACGGGGATGATGGCCCGGGTCTTCGGGGTGAGGGCTTTTTCAAGGGAACCCGGATCCAGGGTGTAGGTATCCGGATGGATGTCTGCGAGGACGGGGATGGCATTCACATCAAGGACGGAGGCTGCTGTGGCTTGCCAGGTCAACCCGGGTACGACCACCTCGTCGCCGGGCCCAATACCCAGGGCTTCCAGGGCCAACCGCAGGGTGTGTGTGCCGTTGGAAGCACTGATGCAGTGTCTGGCTTCACAAAAACCGGCGAATTCCCGTTCCAGCTCCTGCTCCTCAGGGCCCATGTATGCCCAGTTGCCGCTTTGGACAACCCGCGTCAAGGCGTCTATCTCTTTTTCGTCATGATACGGCCAGAAGACACCATTTGCCTTTCCGATGGCGCGGCCTCCATTGATTGCGAGTTTCGACATGCTTCAATCCTCCTGATGGATGAAATGAGTATTCCCGATGGAATCATTATACCTTGTTTTATAAAGATATTTTAAGAAAAAATCCTAAGATGCCGGATTATTAGTTTTCGGTGAAGCTGTCCGCCAGATTGTCCAATTCTGCCTGGTTATTGATGGACCCTGTCATGATGATGCTGATGAAGTATCCGTCATGCTTTCTGCACAGAAACATCTGGCGCATGCCGTAATCAGATAGAATCGCAATCAGGGAGACATAGGTCTGGCCGGCCACGACACGGCTTCCCTTTGGTTCGAAAGCATATCCGATGTCCATGCCTTCAAATTGGTTCTTAAGGAAATCCAGGTATTCCCCGGGATCTGTTACCCGCTGGTCGCTCAGGGCGCTGGTTTTTTCAAAAACCATGGTGATGTTGGTATTGATTTCCGTTGTCTGTACCCCCGGGGGGTGCTTCATGATGAACAAGGGATAAATGGCATCGATATTCTGAAGGAATTCTGCGGATTCACCGGTGGCCCCGGCCAGCATCTCAGCACCCAACTGGTTCAATTCCCGGATTTCATCGTCGGTCGCCTTGTACCATCCAACGGGCAAAGGCAGCCGGAAACCGGCCCAATCGCTGATGAAGACATCCCCTTCCCATTTTGCCATAGAAAGGCTTTCGGCCTGAGGGGAGGGGGAAGGCACAGGATCCGGCGAAGGTTGCACCGTGGGTTCAGACGAGGAGGGAGGCGGGGTTCCCTCAGGCGAAGGCGCGACAATGGGTGCCACCCAGGGAGTAGGTGACCATTGGGCCGGATGGGGCGATGAAGAGGAAGATGAAGGTGACGGCTGTTTCTCCAATATCCCCCTGACAATGCTGCAACCGCTTAGAAGCAAGGTCAGTACGACACACAGGACCAACCATTTGCTTTTCATAATATAACTCCTTTATCACAAGAAATCGACATGGGCGAAAATATCATGTTGTTCCCACATATAATATATACTCCCATGAAAAGGAACTGTCAACAGGAGGACAGGTCGTTCTTCTAAATCATATATTTTAATGCTTATGTATCGGATATATGCTATGCAAAAAGATGCAGACCTGCTTAAAAAACACTTTGATTCTGATATTTTGGATTATTTATCAGAAATATGAAAACTAAGAATATATAACAGGTGGGAAACGGCCGAAGGATCTAAGAGGGCTAAAAAACTTCTCATAGAGCCTTGATATTTGTTTGATTAAAAATCTGCAAAACCATTTGCGGTCAAAGACTTCGGGCCAGTCTGTTTCCGGATCATCCCCGCGAACCATCGTGTAACAGTGATGTAGCCTGTGGGATACACGGGCATACGTCAGGCTGTCCCACATAAGGACATGGATCATAAAAGCGATCGCTTCATTCAACCAGTCAAGAGATCGTGAAAATACGATCTTGTGTTGAAGTTCGTGCGTTATCGCGACTAAAAACCCAAAGAAGAAATAGTAGATATAAACGAAAGGTATTGCCCAAAAAAGCTGGATTCACGACTGACATAAATTACGGAGGCTGCGCTCAGGACAAGGATTAGAAAGTGTACAGCTACCCGAATAATGTTATATGAAGAAGTCCTTTCGGAAAGTGTTTTAATGACTTTTCGGTCGATCAAAGGCCTGTTCCAATCTTTTTTCACAGGATTCCATTCATAAGCGAATAATTGTCTACGCTGTAAAAATTGAAGCTTCATCATCGACATTCTAAAAATTTTATGTTCATAGACTTATTCAACAGGAGCCGGAACTTCAGGATAGTGGCAATAGTTCGGATCTTCCTTCTGCTTTTTCAGTATGGGAAAGATCTCTTTCCATGCAGCAATGATACCTTTATGTGCCGGCGGCAGGTCGGTTTCGATGGCTTTTCTTAGCTTTTTAAGATTATAGAACGGTACACCGGCATACATATGATGTTCCACATGATACTGCATCTGCCAGTAGAAAAAACCGAGTATGGGATTAACTTTAACAGTACGGCAGATAATGCGGAAATCATCAACATCACCAGGTAGGCCTGCGTGCTGTGTAAAACCGGTAAAAAAGTTAAGCCATTGCGCCATAAACGGAGCAAAAGTAACAAGGAGCAGAAGAATCCATTGTCCTGTCAAAATAAATATCACAGCAAGAAACAAATGGCCAAGAAGAATGATTCTTGCCCACATGAACATCTGGCGTTTGCCTTTCACATTTGATTCGGGATAGAGCCGTTCCTCCCATTCGCCCTTGATGATACCAAAACTATGGCGTGTCATCAGCTTGATTGTAAATATAAGGTTGCGGATATTGAAAAGGAATAACATGGGCCATGTGAAACGCTTGATTTTCAAAGGCTGGACTACCTCCATATCAAGGATCCTGTGCGTCGTAAACTGATGATGGCGGACATGGCTTGTTCTGAAAAAGAAATAATTTGACCATGTAAGAAAAGAAATGATTATGATGAAAAACTCATTCCAGAACTTTGTCTTAAACACGGTCCTATGGCTAAGTTCATGACCGGGGCCTGCAAAACCGATAAAGGGAAACAATGTTGCATAAATATAATAAACAGGTATGCTGAACCAGAGTGAGAACCTTTGGAAACTTATATAAACCAATACTCCAAGGGCTATCATTATTATCAGATGAGACAGCATTTGAATGAATGCTTTTAAGTCGCTTTGAGCAGTCAGTTCCTTTAGTTTTGCTTTATCTATAGGAGAACGGTACCAGGTAATTTTTACGTTGTTAGACATTATTATTACCTCTCTATATTCATCTCTTTTTACTCAACATTTTGGTGTCTAATATACAGAAATTTCAAAAATAATCTGCGGCAAGATCTCCAAATCCTGATAATAAATGTTAACACAAACTGTAATACTGGTCAATAAACATGCTTCTAGATCCACTCCTTTAAATATGAGCCAATGAGAAGCAAACCTCCTGTGCAAAGTATATAATGGAGACAGGAAGGAGGTATATATGAAGGAAAATGACCAGAGAAAAAAAGGAACAATCCTCATATCAGATCCCAACCAGCTGGAGGGAAGCGAAAAAGAAAAAGCGGAAGCGCTGGTGAAAACCTATGAGCCTCCCGTTTCATCCAATCCATACACCAATGCCCAGACAGGCATCCGGATGTTCAGTTTCTCATACAAGAAGGACATCGAGAATGCGCAGAAAAAAAGTTGGCCTGCCTATATCACCGTCATCCTTCTGCTGTTAGGCATCCTTGGCTTGATCTTCATCATTTTCTCCTAGATTTTCATCCTTTTCGAAAATCCCCGCCAAAGGGGATGCATCCCTCCGTCATCCATGTGTTTCATCAGAAAGGCATGGCGAAGGCCAGTGGAAAAAAACATTTGATATAGTCCATGCATAAATGGTATCATATATATTAAACATTTTATCGTTTCCAGGAGGTGGAAGGGTGGAACAGAAACATACCATATCCATACTGGTGGAAAACCATGCAGGCGTCCTCTCCAGAGTGGCCGGCCTTTTCAGCAGAAGGGGGTTCAACATTGAAAGCCTGGCAGTTGGCGAAACCAACAATCCAAAGGTCTCCCGCATCACCATCATCGTGAATGGCGACGAATACATCATCGACCAGGTGACCAAACAACTCAACAAGCTGGTGGATGTCATCAAGATTAAATTGCTGGACCGTCCTGAGTACGTGGGTAGAGAGCTCATTCTGATTAAAGTCAAGGCTCATTCCGGCGTCCGCAATGAGATCATGCAATATGTGGAGATCTTCAGGGCGAACATCGTGGACATTTCCAAAGAAACCCTTACCGTGGAAATGACGGGAGATCAGGAGAAGATTCAGGCCCTTATTGAGTTGCTGCGTCCCTTCGGAATCATTGAAACAGTCCGAACGGGTCTCATCGCCATTCAGCGGGGATTGGAAAGTGTTGAAAACTGAACGGAGGAAAGAACATATGGCAAAAATGTATTATGATAAGGACAAGGATGAAAACCTTTTAAAGGGCAAGAAAATTGCCGTCATCGGATATGGCAGCCAGGGACATGCCCACGCATTGAACCTGAAAGAAAGCGGAATGGATGTGATGGTGGGCCTCAGGGAAGGATCCGAATCCGTGCAGAAAGCAACAGACGCAGGCTTGGTCGTATTGCCGACATCGGAAGCCGCCAAAAGGGCGGATATGATCATGATGCTGGTTCCGGACGAAAAAGCCGCTGACATATATGAGACGGAGATCAGGCCCAATCTGGTGAAAGGCAATGTATTGATGTTTGCACATGGCTTCAACATCAATTTCAAGCAGATCCTGCCTCCCCTCTATGTGGATGTCATCATGGTTGCCCCGAAAGGCCCCGGACATACCGTGAGAAGCCAATATACAGAAGGAAGAGGGGTTCCCGCACTGATTGCGGTTTATCAAGATGCATCCGGAAAGGCAAGGGACTATGCGCTGGCATACGCCTGCAGCATCGGAGCCGGGCGAGCAGGAATCCTGGAAACCACTTTTAGGGAAGAGACGGAAACGGATCTTTTCGGGGAACAGGCCGTATTGTGCGGAGGGGTTACGGAACTGATGAAAGCTGGGTTCGAAACCCTGGTGGAGGCCGGATACCAGCCGGAAATCGCATATTTTGAATGCATCCACGAAATGAAACTGATCATCGACCTCATCAACCAGGGAGGGTTCGGATACATGCGGTACTCCGTCAGCGACACAGCAGAGTACGGGGATTATTGCACCGGCAAACGCATCGTCACCGGAGAAACCAGGCAGGAGATGAAAAAGATACTTGAGGAGATCCAGGAAGGGACTTTTGCATCCAGGTGGATTGCCGAGAACAAAGCCGGAGGACGGGCACGCTTCCTCTCAACCCGCAGAAAAGAAAGCGAGCATCAGCTGGAGACGGTCGGTACGGAGCTCAGGAAGATGATGAGCTGGCTCAGGAAATAGCAGCGAGGACCCGGCCCGGAAGGACCGGGTTTGATTCATATGGAGGGAAAAATGGCGCAGAGGATCAGAATATTCGACACGACATTGAGGGATGGAGAACAGACCCCCGGAGTCAGCCTGAATGCCGATGAAAAAGTTCTCATAGCCAGGCAATTGGAGAAACTCGGGGTGGATGCCATTGAGGCTGGGTTTGCCATTGCCTCAAAAGGCGATTTCGACGCCATCAGCATGGTTTCGCAATCCGTGAAGAACATGACGGTGGCTTCCCTGGCTAGAGCGATGCCAAAGGACATCGACACGGCCTATCAAGCCATATGCAAGGCCCAATCCCCGAGGATTCACACCTTTCTCGCCACATCCGATATTCATATGCAATACAAACTGAAGATGACACGGGACCAGGTGATTGAAAGGATTCAGGAGATGGTGGCCTATGCAAAGAAATATTTGGGGGACATCGAGTTTTCCGCAGAGGATGCCAGTCGTTCCGATGTTGGATTCCTGATTCTGGCCATCGAGACAGCCATCAAGGCCGGCGCTACGGTAATCAACATCCCTGACACGGTGGGATACACCACCCCGGTTGAATTTGGAAAACTCATCCACACCCTGAAAGAAAAGGTCACCGGGATTGAGAAAGTGGAGATGAGTGTCCACTGCCATAACGATCTGGGACTGGGAGTGGCCAACACCCTGGCAGCCTTGGAAAATGGAGCGACCCAGCTGGAATGCACCATCAACGGGTTGGGGGAAAGGGCAGGGAATGCCGCGTTGGAGGAAATCATCATGGCCATGCTCACCAGAAAGGATTATTACGGGGAGTATCTCCACAACATCGATACCAGGCAGCTGACCCGTACCAGCTCGCTGGTTAGTTCCCTGACGGGCGTTGCAGTTCAGCCCAACAAGGCAGTAGTGGGGAAAAATGCCTTTGCCCATGAATCCGGAATCCATCAACATGGCGTGATGTCGGAAAAAAGTACATATGAAATCATGACACCGGAGTCAGTGGGACTGATGGCCAATGACTTGATCCTGGGCAAACACTCCGGAAGGCATGCGTTTGAAGAAAAAGTCAGGGAACTGGGATACAGTTTGTCCAAGGAGGAAATCGATAAGACCTTTGCCAGTTTCAAGGATCTGGCAGACAAAAAGAAGCAGGTTCTGGTTCAGGACATTGAAGCCTTGATCGTGAACAAGGCCCATACAGATGGATCATTGTTTGAACTGGACAGTTTCCAGATCAACAGCGGAAACAGGCTTATCTCCACTGCAGCGGTTATCATCAAAAAGAACAATGTGATGATCACAGAAGCTGCCACGGGAGACGGGCCTGTGGATGCGGCATTGAACGCCGTGGAGCGGTGCATCGGCTTCTCCATGGTTCTGGAGGATTACAAGATCAGGGCGGTGACCGGCGGAAAGGATGCCCTCGGGGAAGTGAACATCAGGGTGAACAGCAACGGAAGGAGCTATTCGGGACACGGAATCAGCACGGACATCATAGAAGCCAGTATATTGGCATATGTCAATGCCGCGAACCGGGTATGTCATGCTGAAGGGAAGAATGGATGTTGAAAAAGATTGTGATCTATGATTCCACACTGAGGGACGGGGCACAAGGAAAAAACATTTCATATACCGTACATGATAAAATCAAGATAGCCAGAAAGCTTGATGAACTGGGGGTGGATTTCATTGAGGCGGGAAATCCGGGATCCAACCCCAAGGAGATCGGATTCTTTGAGGAACTCAAAGGAATGCATTTCAAGCATGCCAGAATCGTTGCCTTCGGAAGCACCAGGAGACCTGGCATATCCCCGGAAGAAGACCTGAACATCCATAATCTTCTGATGGCAGGAACAGAGTGGGTGGCCATATTCGGAAAATCCTGGGACGACCAGGTCCTTAACATATTAAAGACCAGCCTTTCAGAGAACCTTGCCATGATCTCATCCACTGTAGAGTATCTGAAGTCAAAGAATAAAAAAGTGGTGTTTGATGCGGAGCATTTTTTCGACGGCTACCGGGCAAACCCCGGGTATGCCATGGAAACATTACAGGCCGCAGTGCAAGCGGGTGTGGACAGCCTGTGCCTGTGCGACACAAGAGGAGGGACCTTTCCCGGTGATATCTTTGAAAT
>JAWOHX010000067.1:0-3671 GCA_046484975.1 Clostridia bacterium | reverse complement strand
TCATCCACTGTAGAGTATCTGAAGTCAAAGAATAAAAAAGTGGTGTTTGATGCGGAGCATTTTTTCGACGGCTACCGGGCAAACCCCGGGTATGCCATGGAAACATTACAGGCCGCAGTGCAAGCGGGTGTGGACAGCCTGTGCCTGTGCGACACAAGAGGAGGGACCTTTCCCGGTGATATCTTTGAAATAACCCGGGTTGTATGCAACAGTTTCCAATGCGGGATTGGCATTCACTGCCATAATGACAACGGGATGGGGGTGGCTGGATCCATTGCCGCTGTGGAAGCCGGTGCGACGGCGGTCCAAGGGACCTTCAACGGGTTGGGAGAACGTTGCGGGAATGCAAACCTCACCACCATCATCCCCAGCCTGCAGCTTTTGAAAGGATACCGCTGCATCCCGGATGAAAACATGATTCTACTCAAGGAGACTGCCGTATTCATCTGCGAAGTCTCCAACATGCTCCTCCCGGAGAACTCTCCCTTCGTGGGAGGAGCGGCTTTCGCCCATAAGGCGGGGATGCATGCAGACGCCGTGAACAAGAACACCCATGCCTATGAACTGATCTCTCCCGGGGAAGTGGGGAACATACGGGAAATTCTGATGAGCGAGATTTCGGGCCGAAGCGCCGTGATGAAACACATCCAGGCCATCAATCCCCATATCCAAAAAAACAGTCCGGAAACAAAAAAAATCATGGAACAGCTGAAGAAAATGGAATGCGAAGGATACCAGTACGAGGGAGCCGAGGCAAGCTTCGAACTGATCATCCGGAAAATACTGGGGATGTATCAACCCATGTTCCAGCTGGTGGAGTTCAAGGTCATGGTCAACGAACCCAGCATCGACAACACCAATTCCGCCGCGATGATCAAAATCAAGGTGGGCAATGACTATGAAATCACCGCGGCCGAAGGCGATGGGCCGGTGGATGCGCTGGATGGAGCCCTCCGGAAGGCTTTGCAAACTTTTTATCCTGATATCAGCAAGATGAAACTGACCGACTACAAGGTGCGGGTGCTGGATTCCGAAATGGCCACAGCAGCAAAAGTCCGGGTGCTCATCGAATCCACCAACGGGAAAAACACATGGACCACCATCGGGGTTTCCACGGACATCATCGAAGCCAGCTGGCTCGCCTTGGTTGATTCCATTGAATACAGCATTTTTGCCGGGGAATGAAATGAAATTATACGGCAAACTGGTCAAAAACAACACAGTCCTCAAGGAAATTAAAAAAGAGAAGCATCAAGAAAATGGGAATTTTCACGCTACCATGGAAGAGCTTTTCATTGGCTTGTGCAGGGATCTTGATGTCCCTGTCCCCATATGGCTGAAGAAGAATACAAGGGAACTGGCCCGCTACAGAAAAACTTTTTTCAACAGGGAACAGTTTATTGAGGATGTTTTCTTTGACAGGCTCGTATTGGAAATGGAGGTCTGACATGAGGAAAACAGTGGCATGGATGGTTGCATGCGTCATATTGATTGCAGGACTGTCAGGGTGCACGCCGAAATGGAGCATGGATGATTATGAAGTACTGGATGTTTTTTCCGCTGCTGGAAGATTTGTTTATGAAAAATCGAAATTCGGAGAAAAAGAAGGAATGGTGGAGTATGTCTATGAACGAACCGGGGAGCTCGTGAGTCTTCTTTGCACCATTCATTTTGAACAGGGGACATACCTGGCAGGAACGGTATTTGACAAGAACACCCTGATCCCTGTCTCTTCCCATAAATCCAATACCTATACCGGACAGGAGGAAAAAAACTGGGAGATACAGGCACAGTTCCGTGACAGGATTACCCTTCAGGCAGTGACAGCGGATGGAACGGATGCAAAGGAAATGGAAAGGCCGGAAAGGCTTATTGACAATGAGTCAATGGTAATTGTGCTGGGAGCACTGCCCCTTGAAGACGGATACGAAAAAACAATCAATATCTCTATGATCGAAGCAGGAGTTGTAAAGCCTTTCCTTGTCACATTCCTGGGGAGAGAGGAAGTGAGTGTCCCGTACGGGACATTTCAATGCATCATGGTGGAGGTCCGTTATGTCGGTCCGGTCCTTGGGTTCCGACCCCGGATGCATCTGTGGTATAGTGATGATGAAAATCGGTATCTTATCCAATACGAAAACAGCGGAGAAATGTTAAAACTGGCGGAAATGGATTGAAGCGGGAACCCTGGTAAAAGGGACCCCGTTTTTTTTACCCCCCGAAAACCGGTACGTGATAACGTAATCTATGTTATAGGAGAAAGCAATGAGAATCAATGAATTGGAGACCAAGCTGTCCCAGGCAAAGAATTCCCGCGAGAACCTTGACAATTTAATGATAGAATACATGCCGTTCATCCATAAGATTGTGATGGATACAGCAGGAAAGCGGCATATGGAGGATTACATGACATGTGCCCTGGAAGGATTTGCCAAAGCAGTGGTTGAATACGATTTGTCTAAGGGAAACTTCATTTCCTTTGCAGCGGTGGTGATGCGGAATCAAGTCATCGACCAGCTCAGAAAGGAAGGAAAAAGACAAAAGGAGGTTGCTTTTTATGAAGAATACCATGGAGTGACCTCCGACTGGGATGTCAATGTCGCAAGAAGAATGGAGATTGAGATGTTGTCCCAGGAGCTTAAATTCTTCAAGATTACCCTTGACAGATTGAGCGTGCAGCACCCTGTGCATAAGACGACCAGAGAAAAATGCAAGGTGGCCGCAAAAGTCATCACAGAGGATAGGAAACTGATGGAATACCTGAAGGAGAAAAAGAAACTTCCGGTACAGGAACTGTCCCGATTGACAGGCTTCTCGGGAAAAGTATTCGAAAGAAGCAGGGAATATATCATTGCACTGGCCTTGATCGGCCAGGAAAAGTATGGATATATCAATGAATTTTTGAAAGGAGATTAAATATGAGAGGAATCATCATGAAAAAAGGAAAACTCGGCTCTGTTATCCTCACCGATGACGGCCATATAACAAAAGTCATGACACGCAAAGATTTTTGCGTGGGAAAGGAAATACCAATGGAAAAAAGAAGAAAAATCAATGTCAGGAGGCTCGCCATGGTTGCAGCCGCTCTCGTGTTGGTGCTGGGAATGGCTTCCTTCGGGGTTGCCGGTAGCACGACATCATATTCTGTCAACTTGGATGTCAATCCGAGCCTGACTTTCAACGTCAACACGTTCAATGTCATCATCGAAGTCGTTGCCAACAATGAGGATGCAGAACCAATCGTTGAATTTGTGGATCTGGTCGGCTTAAAACTCAATGATGGCATCAAACAGGCCATTGAGTGGCTGCAAGAGCAAGGGTACCTGCAGGACGAGGACGTGCTTGTCATCTCTGTGGAAGGAAACAACGAAAAAACCCGGCAGATCACTCGCTTCATAGAGACCGAATATGAAGAGGAAGCACTCGAGGAGGAAGAAGGCGGCAGGCCTGGATTTGAAGTCATGGTTGGAAGGATAACACCTGAGATGTTCGCCAAGGCAGAAGAACTTGGTGTCCCTGTAGGGAAGATTGTCCTGATTACCAAAGCGATGGAGAATGGAGCAGACATAGATTATGATGCAGCAACAGAACTTTCCGTGCAGGAAATTCAAAAAATCAACAAGCTCAACGCGAACATCATGAGAATGGTTGCACTGATGAACCGTGAAAAG
>JAWOHX010000018.1:0-27192 GCA_046484975.1 Clostridia bacterium | reverse complement strand
TATGTCCCTGCACCCAGATGGGTCAAGGAGCCGTTCAGGATGTTGTTCCTGTGCCCGATGCTGTTCATGGGCTTCTCATGAGCTTCGATGGCATCATCCTGGCCGGTGGCAATGTTTTCTGCTGCGCTGAAGTAAAGGATCCCGGCATTGTCAATCCTGTCAAAAGGGGATCCCGTCGTCGGGGAGGTATGGGAGAAGAAGCCGTTGTCATGCATGTCAACCGAATGGGAATATGCAACAACAGCAAGAGCCTGGTGGGCAACCAGTGGACCTTTGCCCCATATATGCCTTGAGCTGTTGATCAGGCTCAGAAACATCCTCTCATTGAACCGGTCAACGGCTGTCTGCTCCGAAGGTGTGAGCTCAGCCACTTCAAAACTGGGGGCCGTTCCATAATAAGACCACTGTATGGCATAATTCTTGTTCAGCAGATACTGTTTGTTGGTGATCCTGATCGCCGTGACCTTGCTGTCATTGTGTATGTCGAAATAGACCTCCATGATGATATCTGCATCGTAGTATACATACTTGTCCTTGTCCAGATTCTGCGGCTGGGAAACGGAGAAAGTCGCATTGTCATACTGGAAGGTGACCGGATCCACTAAGGGGAACAAGGTCTGCGCCTGATCCCTGGAGACACCGTAACGCAGCCCTTTGTATTCCCAATGCCTGTCATTGCTGTATATCTCCACCACCCTGTTATTCAGGATGCCCACGAGGACCAGGCGGCTGATGCTTGCGTCATAGACCCACCATTCAAAACCAAGGTAACTGGGACCCTTGTATGCAGGCTGTCCCAACAACAGGATGACCCTGTCTGCTGACGTGCCAATCTCAATCCCATAAATCCCATGGACCAGAGAAGGGGACGGTGTCGGAGTAGGAACAGGTGTGGGCGTAGGTGTTGGAGCCGGTGTAGGAGCAGGAGTGGGCGTAGGTGCCTGTGTAGGTGCTGGTGTAGGGCTTGGTGATGGGGTTGATGGGGGCTCCGGTGTCGGGGCTTGCGTTGGTTCAGGGGTCGGGTCATCGGAAGGCACAGGCGTGGGGGATGGCGTCCCGGTGGGGATTGGCGCATATGTCTGGGTGGGGCTAGCAGAAGGAGATTCCCCCGCGTGCGGCGTCGGGATTTGTGTTTGTTGCGCCTGAATGGCCCTGTCCCGTATCTCCTCCAGGACCCTGAACATGATCCTGCAGCCGGGGAGAATGACAAGCGATATGGCAATCAATATGATGATGAGCAGTCTGGCCAAAGCTCTCATGGTATGCTCCTGACATGGAATAACCTTGAACATCATGTTATCCTCTGTCCATTATATCTCAAACCACCAGAAAATGCTCGGATTCACATGGATTCTATGGTTGCACCGGTAAAAAAATATATTCCAGGTGCATCCTTGTGATTCATCGTGTATAATGGAAAATGGTTTTTACAAACCCGGCATCATCATGATATAATGTCAGAAAATTAACCATTCATATGCATGTGTCAAGGAGGAACCATGGAACATCATATCCGAAACAAAATCTATCATGTGGAGATCCTGCCCACCAAGCAGGAGACGGAAAAACTTCATGAGGACCTGGATACTTTCGTGACGAAATACAACAGGGTCATGGACAGCGGATACTGCGCCTGCATCACGGACAATGCCATGGGGCACCTGGCCTTCCAGGGAACGGAAATCATCGAGGAAATGAAGCTGCCCGTGCATCCGGAGCAGGTGATGATCCATCTGAACACCTTCCATACCAAGGAGGACCTGGACAACATCCTTCAGACATGCAGGACCATGGGCATCAAATACCTGCTGGTGGTCAGCGGGGACGGTTCCGACCGCCTGCCCAAGCTGCAGCCCTCCGATGTGGGCGCAACGGGTGTGGAGTCCGTGACCTCCGTGGAACTTCTGAAATACATCCTGAAGGAATATCCCGGGGATTTCGTCCTCGGCGTCGCATTCAACCCTTATGAACCCGAGGAGCATGAATTCGAGAAAATGGACCGCAAGCTTGCCGCCGGGGCCACCTTCATCATCACCCAGCCCATCATCGAGAAAAATGCGGTTGTGGACAAGCTCCTGGTGACATACCCGGACATCCCCGTCATCGTGGAGGCCTGGATGAGCAAAAAGATATCCCTGCTGTCCGAGGCGGTGGGATATGAGATACCGGAGACCACGGAATTCGATCCCATCTTCACGCTGCAGATGCTGCACAGGCTGTACCCGAAATGCGGGGTGTACCTGTCGCTGCTTGGTTTCAAGAAACAGTATGACCTTGTCAAGGACACATGGAAATAGAACTGCATTCCAAGGAGGATACACTATGAGAATCGTTGTCTGCGTCAAACAGGTACCCGCCAGCACGGACGCGAAAATCGATCCCGAAAGCAAACGGATTATCCGGGAGGGAATCAAGGCCATCCTCAATCCCTTTGACACCTACGCGGTGGAGGAAGCGGTCAAACTACGGAAAAAGTACGGCGGTGAGGTCATCACCCTGTCCATGGGACCACCCAAGGCTGAAATCAGCCTGCGGGAGACCATATCCGTGGGAGCCGACAAGGCCATCCTTCTGAGCGACAGGGCCTTTGGTGGATCAGACACCTGGGCCACCAGCTATGCGCTGGCGAAGGCCATAGAGAAAATAGGGTCCGTGGATCTGGTGATCTGCGGGAAACAGGCCATCGACGGGGACACCGCACAGGTGGGCCCGGGCATCGCAGCCCATCTGGACTGGATGCAGGCCACCTATGTCATGGGGGTGGACGAGGTGAGCGACGAGAGCATCATCGTCCGGCGCATGCACGAGGACGGATATGACATCTGCCAGATGAAACTTCCTGCCGTCATCACCGTGGTCAAGGGCATCAACATCCCCAGGGTCCCCACACTGAAAGGCCGCCTGGCTTCCGAGAAGGAGGAGATCCCCGTCTGGAAACCCGGTGACATCGGCGCCGATGAAAGCAAGATCGGACTGGACGGCTCGCCCACACGGGTGGTGAAGACACAGCCGCCACCCCCCAGGCACACCAGCACCAAGAAAATCGAGGGTCTGCCCGGTGATTGTGCAAGGGAACTGATCCATGAACTAAGAATCCGCAGTATCCTGTAACCAAGGAGAATGAAACATGATTGCTTTGACAGAGAACGATAAAAAACAATACAAGAACATATGGGTGGTGGGGGAGCAGCTCTCAGGAGAAATCCAGCAGGTCACCCACGAGCTCATCGGCGCGGCAAGGCCCCTGGCCGATGCCAGGAACAGTGAGGTCTGGGCCGTCATCACCGGTATGGACATCGCCGGGAAAGCCAAGGATCTTTTTGCCTACGGCGCTGACAACGTCATCGTCGTGGAAGACCCCAGGCTGACTGATTTCGTGGACGAGCTGGAAGCAAAGATTCTCATCCGGCTCATTGAGAAATACAAGCCTGAAGTGGTCATCTGCGGGGCGACCACAAGGGGAAGGGCGCTCATCCCAAGGGTGGCGGTGGTCACCAACAGCGGACTTACCGCGGACTGTACGGAGCTGGGTATCGACGAGGAAAACGGAGACCTTCTCCAGACGCGCCCTGCATTCGGCGGCAACATCATGGCCACCATCCGTTCCTCCAACCATCGGCCACAGATGGCAACGGTAAGGCCCAGGGTCATGAAGACCCCGGACCCGGATTTTTCCCGCACCGGGGAAATCATCAAGGAGCCATTGGAAGCCAATGATACCACCAACATCAAGAAGATTCTGGAGGTGTTCCATGGTGAGGACAACGCCGTGAACCTGGCTGATGCCCATATCATCGTGGCCGGAGGAAGAGGCATGAAGGGACCCCAGGGCTTCGACCTTCTCAAGCAGCTCGCCGCCAGGGTGGGGGGCGCCGTCGGGGCCAGCAGGGCCGCGGTGGATGCCGGATGGATACCCTATGCCCACCAGGTGGGCCAGACAGGGCAGACCGTCCAGACGAAAGTATACATCTCCTGTGGGATTTCCGGCCAGATCCAGCACCTCGTGGGCATGCAGTCCTCGGATTTGATCATTGCAATAGACAAGAATTGCGATACCCCCATGATGCAGATTGCGGACATCGCCGTGGTGGGGGACCTGTTTGAAATCATACCGGAACTGATACGGGAAATCCCGAAAGTCTGAAATACGGATCAGTCATCGAAATACATGCAGGGGGCTTTGCCCCCTGTTTTCATTTCCCGGAGATTTCGTATCATGTGGTATAGTAGAGATATGGGAGGGTATGAAAATGAATGATGGAAAAGTCCCGTTCGTTGCAAAACTGTCATTGGTGCTTGGAATCCTCACCCTGCTGGGCATAGGGGGATCGGTGGCATTGGGATTGCTGTTTCCGGGTTTGGGCATGATCAACCTCATACGCAACCTGGCGTTTCCCCTGGCATTGGGAGCCCTTGTCTGCGGCATCCTCGCAAGGCAACGAATCATCCGGGACGGGTTGCCCGGCAGGAATATAGCCTTGGCCGGACTGGTCATGGGGGCGGCGTCCATCGCCATGATTGTCCTCTTGACGGTGGGTGTTGCTTTGTTCTTCCTGATATTCCTTCCCATGCATTGAAAAGAGGCCCTCAAGCCTCTTCGTGCATCACAGAGCCGGCAATGATGCCGCCGGGAAGGATTCCCACCAGCTTTTCATAGGTGTCCTGCCAGGCCGGCAGCATCAACTTGTCCACGAAGGCGTGAGCCATGACCCCCAGGCCGTAGACATCCCGCATGAGAGCCTCGTGGGTTTTTTGCCTTTTTCGGATGAGCCCCATGAAAGGTTCCATCTCCTGCCGTGTCTTCCATGTGCCGCCTTGGGTTATCTGGCCATCCAGCGCCATGAGCCGGGCTTTTAGAAGGATATGGGCAAAGGCCCATGCCTGCCGGGGGGGAGTGGTGACGAAGGGCTGGAGCTCCAGGAGGGTAGATTCCCATCCGGGTGCCTTGTCCCATGCCTCGAACTGCATTTTTTTCAGGATGTCCACAAGTCTGTTGGCATGCTCCATGCCCAGGGAGAAGGTCTCCATGCAGTAGTCCTGCAGGATCCCATGAACATCAGTCGTCCGGTCCCTGGAAAGACGGGTGATAATGAACTGGTTGAGATGGTCGCAGAATCCCTCGTTGTAGGTATTGATCTCCCTGCAGCCTGCCTGGTCAAAGGAGGAGAGGAGTGCATCCAGCCTGTTCCCCGCGACATGGACACCGTACTTGTAATACACATCCCAGCGTGTGTCCGAGTAGCTGACATGCACGAAGCTGGAAAGGGGGACAGGGGAAATTTTCTGTTGTATGTCCGGGGGAACGGCATAGGCGTCATGGTAGGGGGGGCTGTACTGGAAAAACCCGAAATGCTCCCTGTTGTCCCGGTAAAAACCATGGAGCTGCTCCATCTCATCCTTACTGGTCCACCAGCCAAGGATGTCCAGGCGGATGTCCGGGAAATATTCCAGGGCGATGTCCAGGATCTCCTTTGCCATGGAAAGAAAGACGGGGTAATATGGCTGGCATTTTTCGCAGGCACACCCTCCGTCGTCATAGGGGCCCATCATGACCTTGTCGATGGCGACACCGGAGGCCTTGAAATCCCGGAACAGGTTCCGCTGGTTGTCCAGGCAGACCTTTCTCGCCTCCGGGATGGAAGGACACAGGACTTGTCCCTGCACTTGCCGGGCCTTGCTTCGCTTCCCCAGCCATTCCCTTCGGAGCTGGTCGGTGAAGACCGCGTTGTGGGCGATGCAGATACCCGTCTCCAGGCCAAGGGATTTCGCATAGATGAGAAAATCCTTCTTCTTGCGCCACAGGTCCATGGACTTGCTGCAGAACACGTGGGGATGATAAGGGTCGGGCATGTCGTTGGGATCGAACCAGTCCAGGTAACCGGTGGAACCGGCCAGGGCAAGGTCCTCGAGGATATGTTCCATTTCCCTTCGGGACGCAGCTTCGAAGCTGTTGCCGAAATGGCCGGGCATGTAGTGGTGCACCGGGTAGACGGGGGCTTCCTGCAGGGATAAATCTTCCGGGACGCCCCTGTTGCAAATGCGCAGCCATGCCCCGGTGCCTGCGATGAACTCCCGTACGGAGCCTGCCGTCAGCACAGGTTTTCCATTTTTTATATCAAGTATAAAACCCCGGACATCCTCTTCCCGGCACTCCGGGAAGGCCTGTTCCAGGCCTTTGCGTGCGGCATGGAGGGCATTTGCCTGAAGATGCATCATGTTTACTTCCTCCCACAATTATTATATCATGGATATGCTGGAATGACGTTCCATGCAACACAGGGAAAATATTTGAAAGAGGGTGATCATTGTGAGAGGATTGAAAGGGAAAGGCACCGGAAAACCCGGATGGATTGTCCTTGCGATGCTGCTGGTTTTCACAATCCTCGGCGCAGGGTTCACAGGATGCCAGTCACAGCCGCCGGCGGAGAATGATTCCGGGAAAATAGCGGAACTGGAACAGACCATCACCCAGCTGGAGGCGCAGATCAAAACGCTGACTGCCGAGGCATTGGAGCCCGAGACCAATCTCATCATCATCGCAAACAGGATCGTGGAACACCTCAAGGACAAGGACATGGAAGGCGTGGCTTCCTATGTGCACCCCGGAAAGGGACTGCGGTTTTCCAGGTATGGATACATCAGCATCGAGAACGACCCACTGGTGGAAATCCACCTCATACCGGGATTGTTCCAGGACACGACAGTATATCCATGGGGGAATTACGACGGGATCGGGGATCCCATCGAGCTGACCTTCAGCGACTACTACGAGAAATTCATCTATGACGTGGATTTCCTCCATCCCCATCTCATCGGAAACAATGTGCAGGTGGGCCATGGGAACAGCTTGAACAACGTCCAGGAGGCCTATCCCGATGCGGTTTTCATCGAGTTCCATTTTTCGGGTTTCGACCCGGAATACGGCGGGATGGACTGGAGAAGCCTGAGGCTGGTGTTCGAGAACCATGCAGGGAACTGGAAGCTGGTCTGCATTCTCCATGACCAATGGACCATCTGACCCGGGAACTCCATGTTGACATCCGGGCCGTTGCCATGTATAACAGATAATGGATTGATACACCGAAAGAGAGAACGGCCGGATGAGCGAGAAAAACCGCAGACGATTCATATTCAGCAACTATTACTCATTTTTTGTGATGGGCATGGTTCTTCTTGCCATCGGCGCAATCCTGCCCTACCTGATGGCGGAATACAACCTGGACTACAGGCAGGGGGGGCTGGTCCTCGGCCTCCTGTCGGCGGGCAATCTCCTGGGCTACATCGCCGGGAGCTTCTCGGACCGGCTGGGCAGGAAAAGAATGGTCCTGTTCTCTTCCATCTGCTTTGTTTTTGGCTATTCAGGGGTTTTGCTGACCCAGGCCTCCCTTTGGCTGAATGTCTCGGTCTTCGTCGTAGGCATGGGCTTTGGCATCCTAAACAGCGTGGCCCACACCATCATCAATGACTCCGGGAATGCAGACGGGAAAACCATGAACCTGCTCCACATGCTCTTTGCCGTGGGAGCCTTTGCCACCCCGTTCCTGGTGGGGATGACCGTCCGCTTCGGCATCAACTGGCGCTATGCTGTGGCTTTTGTCATCCTGGCCTCCGCCGTCTTGTTTCTGACCCTGGCCTTGATGCCCATACAGGCTGCAAGTGAGCATGCAAAGGGGAACAGGAAGGGATGGGCAGGCATCCTGTCCGTCCTGTCCAGACCAAGGATATTCCTCTTCATCGCCATCCTGTTCTTCTATGTTGGGGCGGAGAACGGAATCAACGGCTGGGTGGTGACCTATCTGCTCAACGCAGGCATCATGAATGAGACCGCCGCCCAGAGCGCACTGTCCTTTTTCTGGCTGGCCATCATCGGGGGAAGGTTCTTCTGGGCCTTCATGTCCAGACACCTCTCCCACGAGAAAATCCTTTTTGCAGGGGGAAGCACCGGTCTTTTGTTCTTTGTCCTGTTCCTCCTGTTGAAAACACCGGTTGTCATCTTCCTGTGCATGATCGGCATGGGGTTGTTCCTGTCATCGGCATTCCCCAACACCATGGCAAACGCCACCTACCTGACCAAAGGCTCGGTGGCGGGCAACAGCATCATCCTGGCAGGCGCCAGCATCGGCGGGACCGCCATACCCTATCTCAACGGCCTGGTGGCCCAGAGCAGGGGGATAGAAGCAGGCATGACCCTCATCCTCCTGTCGGTGGCGGTTTTCACGGGACTGACCGGATGGAACTGCATCATCGGGGAAAAAAACAGGAAGGCCAAAACCCTTCCGCAGGGCAGCGGCTAATCAAAAAATGATTCCAGCATGACTGAATCCATGGCCCCCTCGGGATGATGGTAGAAATATCCTTTGTATTTGATTGTTCCCGGACCCATGACCTCGAAACGGTCCAGTTCCTTGCTGCCGTAGAGAAGGCGCAGGGAATAGACCCAGCCGGTTCTGCCCAGTGCGGAACCTTCCCTGGAAAAAGGGATTGCCTTGAGTTGTGCGGCCAGGCTGTCTGTCTGCCTCACGTCCAGCATGCGCGTCTCACCGGTGGTTCCGTCGATGATTTCCATGTTGGTCACGTTCTCGAAGGAAAAGCTCAGTGTCCGGGGCGCACACCCGGCCAGCATCAGAAAGGACAGTCCCAGTGCAACGAATGCCATCAATGATTTTCCCATGTCAGATACCTCCCTTTTATCCTTTAAACGAAAAACCCGGCGATGGGGTTCCCGGAAAACACTTTTTCCCTATAGCCATTTGGTATCTTGCATTTGCGCTCCCGAAGGTTGTATGATGGGACTGCATGAGGATCCCTTGTGCAACGCAGTTTCCGGAACTGACTTTCTACAAGGAAAGGAGTGATCAGTGCAGTGAAGATCGAAACGGAGGTGGCCGTCCTTTAACGGCCAAAGGAGCGGCGGCCTGCAAAGGCTCGCCGCTTTTTTTCTTTACAAATAACCCTGCGGGTAGTATGCTTTATGAAAAGATCGGGGGTCCTTAGGGACCAAAAACCAGATGCTTTCCCTTGAGAAAGCAATGAACAAAAGGCAGGGTATTTTTAAGATGAACATTCCGAAACTGGATATAGGCGGGCTGGTGGCATCCGTTCCCATCATTCAGGGAGCAATGGGAGTTGGTGTCTCGGGGGCATCCCTTGCAGGAGCCGTGGCCGGACAGGGAGGCGTCGGCGTCATCGCCGGTGTGGGGATTGGATACAGGGAACACGATTTCTTTAAAAACACCCTGAAGGCCAATTTGCGTGCCATGGGCAATGAGATCCAGAAAGCCAGGGGACTGGCGCCCAAAGGCATCCTCGGCGTGAACCTGATGGTTGCCATGAACAATTATGCGGAAATGGTCAAGGGGGCCGTTGAGGACGGCATTGACCTCATCATATCCGGGGCGGGGCTGCCCACCAAACTGCCTGAGCTGGTGCAGGGCTTCAAGACAAGAATCGCACCCATCGTATCCTCCTCCAAGGCAGCGAACATCATATTGAAATACTGGGCTTCCCATTACGGCCGGACGGCGGACATGGTGGTGGTGGAGGGATCCCTGGCAGGCGGGCATCTGGGGTTCACGGAAGAGACGCTGAAAAACCCGGACAGGCCACTGCTCATCGACATCATCCGGGATGTGCTGGAAAGCATCCAACCCTATGAGAAATTATTCAACCGGAGGATTCCGGTGATTGCCGCCGGGGGGGTCTACACCGGCAGGGACATCGCGGAACAGATGGCGGCGGGAGCCGCCGGCGTCCAGATGGCCACCCGTTTCGTGACCACCCGGGAATGTGACGCGGCAGACGCCTTCAAACAGGCCTATCTCGATGCCAAGCAGGAGGACATCATCATCATCAAGAGTCCTGTGGGCATGCCGGGCCGCGCCCTGGACAACGCCTTCATCCGGAAGGTGGCTGAGACCGGGGATACCATCAAGGGCTGCTACCAGTGCCTCAGGGGATGCAACCCGAAGGTTGCGCCCTACTGCATTGCTGCTGCCCTCATCCATTCCGTCCAGGGGAACATGGACGATGGACTGGTCTTCGTGGGCAGCAACGCCTACCGTTCTGACCGGATCACGGGAGTCAGGGAGCTGATGGATGAACTCAAGGAAGACCTGAAAGAGGCTTTGTAGAAGGAACCATTGACTTCACATGCAGGATTGTCGTAAAATATATGAAGAGAACAGGATGAAGGGAGTGGATAAAATGAAAAATGTACTTGCTGAGGTGGCCTCCACATAATTGAATAGCGGCATACGGGAATGACATGGGTTCCTGTCTGCAAAACAACGGAAATAACCCTTTATACTGCCCATTCATCGGAATGAAAGTACGGCCAAGGTTATCGTACTTTTTTTGTATCCACAGGAAGGTTGTTCTGTGGATTTTTTATTGACAAAGGAGCGTGGTTTTTTGAAATACAAGAATGCCCTTCAAGTCCTGCCTGAAAGGCTGATATCCGAGCTTCAGGAATATGTCAGCGGACAGATACTGTATGTCCCCGAGAAAGACGGGGGCAAGGCGGGCTGGGGGGAACGCAACGGGACCAGGGAGAAATACAGGACCAGAAACAGGGAGATCCTGATGCTCTACAGGGGAGGCTTCAGCAGGGAGCAGATTGCCAGGCAATACCACCTGTCGGAACACAGCATCAAGAAGATCCTGCAGCAGAAACCCGAAAAGGGAAAAACGTGAGGCAAGAGGACGACAATGATTGATTTGAAAGATTACGGATACACAATGGAATTCGAGAAGGCATTCGAAGAGATGAGAAGCCCCGGCCTGGAACCGGCCAGGGTGGTTGCTTTGCACAGAAGCGGATACCGGATCCTATGGGCGCAAGGGGAATCGGATGCCCAGGTCCTGGGGAAATTCCGTTTCCAGGCAAGCGGCCCGGGGGATTTCCCCGCGGTGGGAGACTTCGTGGCATGTGAGATCGGGGACCGCGGCTCGACAGGAATGATTCATGGCCTTTTACCCAGGAAAAGCAGGTTTTCCAGAAAAATGGCGGGCAACACCTCCGGGGAACAGGTGTTGGCCTGCAATTTCGACTATGTCTACATCATGGCATCCATGAACCACGACCTGAACATGAACCGTCTGGAACGCTACCTCACCGCCGCCTGGGAAAGCAACGGGACACCTGTGGTGGTGCTGACCAAATCAGACCTCTGCGAAGAGCCTGAGGAAATCATGGCAATGGTGGAGGCGCGGACGTTCGGAGTGCCCGTGCATGCCGTCAGCGGAGTGACGGGGGCGGGGCTGGAGGCTCTGGACGCATACGAGAAAAAGGGGAAGACCATCGTCTTCCTGGGCTCCTCCGGGGTGGGTAAATCAACCCTCCTGAACCATCGGTACGGGAAAGAGGTCATGGAGACGAATGCCATTCGGGAGGATGACAGCCGGGGAAGGCACACCACCACCCGCAGGGAGCTCTTTCTGCTGCCTTCGGGAGCCATGGTCATCGACACACCGGGCATGCGGGAACTGTCCCTCTGGGACGGCCAGGAAGGCCTGCAGGAGACATTCCGTGACATCCTGGAACTGGCATGCAGATGCAGGTTCCAGGACTGTACCCACAGCAGGGAGCCCGGATGCGCGGTCCTGGAGGCCGTGCGGCTGGGAACCATCCAGGAAAACCACCTGGAAAGCCATCGAAAGCTGCAAAAGGAAATTGCCTACAACCTGGGAAGAAAGCAAACCCAGGAAAAGCTTGCCCAAAAGGAAAAGGGAAAGCAGCTGAGCAAGCTGATCAGGCACCACAAGAAGGGAAGGTGAGGGGACAATGGAAGAAAGAAGGACAGAGGAATACCAGGGAATCCTTGCCTTGTACAAGCACTGGAAAGGGCATATGGCCTTGAAGGCGCTTGAAGAGGGCAAGGCCGAGGCTAGGGTCTTCGGGGCTGACAGGGCCGCTATCATCTGCTTCGGGTCAAGGCTTCTGGTGGAGGGGAACCCGGGGGACAGCCGGGATGCCTCCTTTCTCACGGAGTTTTTCAAGCAGGTGGTGTTTAGGGACCGATGGGAAGGGATGACACACTTTTTCATGGCCTTCTGGCATCGCCCGGAGTGGCAGGAGGTCCTGGGAAACATGCTGCGGACCTACAGACCCGTGGTGGTGGACAGGGAATACTACGTGATGGACCTGTCCAAGGCGCCGACTCCGGGGAAGCTTCCCCGGGGATATGTCCTGCGGGATCTGGATGCTGCGTTCCTCCGGGAGAAACCCTGGGAGAACAAGGACGCCCTCCTGGAGGAGATGGGTTCGGAAAGAAGGGATCCCGGGGATTTCCTGAACCGGAGCTTCGGGGTGTGCGCATTGTCCGGGGATACGCTGGCAGGGTGGTGCCTTTCGGAATACAACCATTCAAAGGGCTGCGAGGTGGGCATCGAGGTCATGGAAGGCCACCAACGCAAGGGGCTTGGAACACTGCTGACCCTTGCGCTGGCGGAAAAGGCATGGACGGCGGGCATGCGGGAGATGGGATGGAGCTGCTTCAAAGACAACACGCCCTCCTCGGGGACCGCCCGGAAGGCGGGTTTCGTGAAGTCCCATGACAGCAGGGCCATGATGGTGAGCAGGCACGGGAAAGGGACTTAGTACCATACGGAGAATTGTTAGAACACGGTGCCCGGAGGGTATAAGTATCAACGGAACGGAGGATGAACCATGAAAAGAACGATGATCACTATTTTCATCATCCTTGCGGTATTCCTGACCGGATGCCAGAAGACCGAAGAACAAGGAGCCGTATACATGAAAATCGACCAGGCCACCGCCAAGACAAACATGGAGACAAGGGATGACATCATCCTTCTGGATGTGAGAACGGAATACGAGCATGATGAGATCCGGATACCCGGCAGCATGCTTTTGCCTGATTATGACATAGGACGTCTCGCCCCGACCCTTCTGCCCGACAAGGACGCCGAGATTTATGTCTACTGCCGCTCGGGGGCAAGGAGCAGGGAAGCGGTCATGACCCTTCTTGGCATGGGCTATACAAATGTCTATGATTTGGGCGGGATCATTGACTGGCCGTACGAGACCGAGTAGGCGGACGTTTTTGATACAGGTGACTTTACCTCGGCCGCCAGGATGGGATATACTCGATGTATAAATCCATCCGGGAGGAAACGAATGAGGAAAGAAGACCTTTTGGAAGGCCTGCGGTTGCAGGCGGTCCGGGTGCTCCGGGCCTGTGAGGTGATGCATCCCGGCAAACCGGGACTTCGCCTTCATTTTCCTTCCGGGGACATGAAATACAAAAGCTTCTGGGTTCGGGACGCAGCCATGATGGCTGAGAGCAGGCTCATCGACGCCCGGGAGATCAAAGGCTGGATCGGGCATATCATGGACAAGGGGATCCATGCCGGGGCAGAGCTCCTATTGGAGAACGGGCTTTCCGTCCCTCCCTACGCCGTGGCCGACCATATCCACTTCGAATACGGAGGCGTCTTTTTTCCTGGCCCGGACATGGGAGTGAAAAACCAGGGAAACGGAACCTACGGTTTCCATCCTCCCCATTGCGACAGCTATTTCTTCATCGAGATGGTCCATGTCTATCATGATATGACAGGGGACCTTTCATATGTCCTTGGTCTGCTGGACCTTCTGGAGAAGGTTTTCCAGGCATACGACATCGACAAGGCGACCCAACTCTGCACCAGCCCATACCCGGCCCACACGGTGGACTGGGGGTTCTGTGACACCGTTGTAAAAAGCGGAAGCCTGCTTTTTTCCTCCCTGCTGCGCTGGCGGGCGGCGCTTCGGCTTGCCGGGTTCTTCATGGAGGCGGGGGATGATGAAAAGGCATCCTCATACCGGGAGGCAGCCGGCGTTATTCGGGAAAACATACTGGCAAACTTCACCGACCCGTCCGGATGGCTGTTGTCAGCCACCGGGCACTGCCGGCAAAAGGATGTCTGGGGCACCGCCTTCGCCCTGTGGCTGGACATTCTTCCGGAGCTTCAGAAAAAAGCCGCTGCAAAGGCCCTGCTGGCAGAATACAGGAGGAAGAGGACCATACGCCATGGGTATGTCCGGCACATCCCGGAGGACGAGGATTTTTCCGAGGAAACGGCATGGGAAAAAGCATCCTGTTTGCTGGGGGAATACCAGAACGGCGGGTACTGGGCCACTCCTCTTGGATGGGTGGCCCATGGGGTGTCCCTGGTTGATGTGAATGCGGCTTTTGGAATGCTGGAGGACTACCTGAACCATACCCTGGAGTTCGGGGACAAAGGCGCTCCCTATGAATGGAAAACCGCGGACGATACTGCGGCCAGCGGTTGTTTGTACGGGACTTCAGCCACCATGCCCTTCCTTGGCCTGGAAAGAATCATTCACCTGCCCCTTTGTTCACCTTGATCCGGACCAGATCCGCAACCGATGGCTGAAGGTCCGTGGGGTCATACCTGAGAAAACTTTCCAGGGGCATGAAATATGCCAGGAGGGACCATCCCCAGAAGGGATCCAGCCCGCAGCCCGTACAGGACTCGGAGGTATAGTATTCCCGGTCCCCGATTTTTTGGACCATCTCATATGTGATGTTCCCAAGGCTCTCGGATTCTTTTCCATAACCGTATTTTCGCAATGCATGGAAGAGGTAGTAATTGGTGGGGATCCAGGTGTTGGCCCGCCAGCTGCAGCCCAGGTCCTTGTCCAGCTTCGACTCGCTGTATCCCGGCTCGCTTTTTGAAAGGGCGGGGAAGGGGAAGGGCCGGAGGAATTCCTCCGGGTTGAACAGGTGCCCCCGGATCATCCGGTCTGCCCGGGCCTGATCGGGAATGCCCGCCCAAAGGGGGGCGAAACACCCGATGTGCTTGACCCGGATGGGTTTTTTCGTGTTCTTGTCCCGGTCATAGTACATGCCGTCCGCCTCATCCCACAGGATGTCCTCCACTGCCTTCCTGATGTGCCCCGCCCGTGCCAGGAAATCGTCCCGGTCCCCGGTTTCCCCCAGGATTTCCGAGATCCTGGAGAAAGCGATGCATTCCCTGTAGAGGAAGCTGTTCAGGTCCACGCCCTCGCTGATCCTGTCCCCCCACCAGCCCGCCCGCTCATGCTGGTTGTCCATGCCCGTATGGGGGCCACTGTCCCAGAAGGACAGGTGGTCCCCGTTGTGGTCCTTCGAGACCAGCCAGTGGAGCAGGTATTTTTTCAACCTGGCATAATATCCGTCCCGGAGCCATCCGAGACCATCCCCGTCCCGGTGGAGGAGCAGGAGGATCTGGGACAGGAAAGGCTTGACGTGCTCCGTGTCATGGGGGCCGTCGGAAGGCACGGAACGGGGGATGAAGCCTTCCTCCCTTTGAAGGTCAAGAAAAATCTCAACCCCGTTGCGGATATATTTTGGATCCCAGCCAAGGTAAAGCTGGACGATGGCTTCGAAATACTGGTCCCAGTCATACAGGCATTTGTATGAATAGCCGGTGAAATACTCTTTTTTGGTCAAAGGCTCCGTATGGATGCCTTGTTTCATGAGCTGGTGAATCCTTGCATATTCCTTTTGCATACGGCAGGGGTCATGGTCGTAGGACATGGTGGTTTCCTTTCTTACGTAAAAAATTCCATGTTGATTTCATGATACAGCATAAAAACGTCAAAGAAAAGAAGGGTTGGAAAAGCTGAGGATACGGCAGGAAAAACTCCTGCCCGGGGTGATTTTCCCCCTGCATTTTTTTTACTTGTAATCACATGCAAAAAGAATTATAATAAACGTAGCATATCATATCAAAACACAGGATAAAGGCTTCGTCATTTTACAAAAGAGGAGTATCGCCATGGCTGTGCGCACTGAGTTATTTCCTTTATCGCATCCGCAAAAAGGCATCTGGTATCTGGAAAAAATGTACCCCAATACTTGTATCGGGAATATTTCAGCGACGCTTAAATTTGAGGCCAGGCTGGATTATGAGATTGCCAACGAAGCCTTCAACCATGTGCTCCGCCTGAATGACGCGCTGCGGATCCAAATCAGCGAGACCGGCGAGGATGCCCAGCAATACATCACCGAATATACCCCCTGGAAATTCGATTACCTGGATTTCTCAAAGAACGAGATCAAGGAACTCTACGAGTGGGATTCCAACATGAACAAAATCCCCATTTACAAGACGGATTCCCCCCTCTTTTACATTGCCATCATCAAGATCAACGAGAACATGGCCGGCTTCTATGTCAAGCTCCACCACATGATTGCCGACGCATGGACCCTGGTGACCTTTGGCAATGAGGTCCTGGATTACTACAATAGGATTGCCAAGGGCCTGGGGATGGAGGAGCTCTCAAAACCCTCATACACAGAGTACATCGCCAACGAGCAGAAGTATTACCAGTCCGAACGTTTTGCCAAGGACGAGGCGTTTTGGCTGGAGACCTTCCAAAGCATCCCTGATCTGACCACCCTGAAGGAAAAGAAGTCCGGGGAGGCCTCCATCAGGGCCAGCCGCAAGACATTCATGCTGCCCGAGAAACTGTGCCGGAAGATCCGGGAGCACTGCCGTGAGAACAGGACATCCATCTTCAGCCTTTTCCTGGGAGCCGTGGCCATATACATCAACAGGACCAGGGGAGAGAATGAGATTGTATTCGGAACCCCCGTGCTGAACCGGTCGAATTACCGGGAAAAGGAGACCATGGGCATGTTCATCAGCACCGTGCCCATCCGTGTCCGCATCGATGAAAGCCAGGACTACAACACCTTTGCCGAGGCCATCAACAAGGAGTGGATGAGCATCCTGCGGCACCAGAAATATCCGTATACCCTGCTTTTAAAGAAACTCCGGGAAAAGAACCCAGGCCTTGAGAAGCTCTACGACATCATCATTTCCTACCAGAATGCCAAATTCATCAAGAATGAAAGCAGCCACCATCAGGAGGGAAGATGGCACCAGAACGGATACCAGACGGATGCGCTGAACATCCATATCAACGACAGGGAGGATGACGGCGACATCATCATCGATTATGATTACCTGACCACCCTGTTCTATGCCAAGGAAATTGAATTCCTGCACGACCATGTTGTCAGGCTGCTGTGGCATTCCATTGACAACCCGGGGCAAAGACTCACCTCCATTGAAATGATATCGGAGAATGAAAAGCAGAGGATCCTGAATGATTTCAACTGCACAGGGACGGCATTCCAAAAGGACAAGACGATACACCAGCTTCTCAAAGACCAGGTCAGGAAAACGCCCGACCAGGTTGCCATCGTATTCGAGGACAAGGAGATGACCTATGCCGAACTCAACAAAAAAGCCAACAATCTGGCAGGAGTGCTCATCGAAAAGGGCGTCCGGCCGAATCAGATAGTCGGACTGATGCTGCACAGGTCCTTTGACATGATGGTGGGCCTTTTCGGCATCCTGATGGCTGGAGCCGCCTATTTGCCCATCGACCCGGATTTTCCGAAGGAACGCATCGAATACATGCTGGAAAACAGCGAAACCCAGGTATTGGTGTCCGAAAGCCGTCTGAAGGATACCGTTCAATTCGCCGGGGAAATCCTGTTGATGGATGACGACCGGATGCACTGGAACGAAGAAAAGGTAAGGGTACAGAATTTCAGCAAGGGCACAGACCTGGCATATGTCATCTATACCTCCGGCTCCACCGGAAGACCCAAGGGCGTGATGATTGAGCACCGGCCTGTCGTGAATTTCATGAAGGGCATCACCGGTGTCATCGATTTCACCGGAAAGACCATCATATCCGTCACAACCATCTCCTTCGACATTTTCGTGCTGGAGACCATCCTTCCCCTTTTGCACGGGGTGAAGGTGGTCCTTGCCAATGAAAGCGAACAGAAAATCCCCCATCTTCTGCATGAGCTGATCCGGAAACAGAACGTCAACATGCTCCAGACCACCCCCTCGCGGATCCAGATGCTTTTGAACGACGAGGCAAACAGCAAATGCCTGTCGTACCTCAGCGACCTGATGGTCGGGGGGGAGGCATTCCCCCATTCAATGCTTATGAAGCTGAAAGGCATCACCAAGGCCAGGATATTCAACATGTACGGACCGACGGAAACCACCGTCTGGTCAGCCATCAAGGAACTCACCGGGGAGAATGCCATCAACATCGGGAAACCCATCGCCAACACCAGGATGTACATCCTTGACAAATACCTGAACCTGTTGCCCATCGGCGTGCCCGGTGAGCTTTGCATCGGCGGGGAAGGCCTTTCCCGGGGGTATCTGAAGAGCGAGGAGCTGACCAGGGAGAAATTTGTGGAGAACCCATATGAGAAAGGAACGAACATCTATCGGACGGGGGACATCGCACGGTGGTATCCCCAGGGTGAACTGGAATATATCCGGAGGGAAGACACCCAGGTGAAGATCAGGGGATTCCGCATCGAGATGGGAGAGATTGAAAAGGAGATACTAAGCTTCGCGGGCATCAGGGAAACCGTCGTGCTGGACGGGGAGGATGAGGCCGGAAACAAATACCTTTGCGCATACATCGTATATGAGCAGGAACTCTCGGTGGTGGATTTGAAGAATCATCTCTTGAAGCGCCTGCCCGGTTATATGGTTCCCACCTTTTTTAAGAGGATCGACCACATACCCCTGACACCCAACGGAAAACTGGATAAAAAGAAACTGCTGGAACAGGAAGCCATGCTCCTTCTGTTTGCCGAATATATCAAACCGGCCAATCCTGTGGAGAAAAAGGTCGCGGAGATCTGCGGCGATATGCTGGGCATCAAGAAGGTGGGGATGGGGGACAACTATTTCGACATCGGCGGGGATTCCTTGAGCCTCATCAATTTCTTCATCCGGCTCGGGAAGGAATTCAAGAAGGACATCGCCCTGACGGAGATTCATAAATCCCTGACACTGAGGGACATTGCGGATTATGTGGTAAACGGAAAGGATATCGGGGAGACGGAGGATGAGAACCTGGTGTTGCTCAAAAAAGGCGGCCAGGGACACTTGTTCTTCATCCATGCGGGAAACGGGGAACCGGGCGCTTACCTGCCTTTGTGCAACCTCCTGCCCGGGGACCTGAACCATTGGGCCTTCCGGTTCGACCGGCTTCAGGATTATGCCCCGTTGAACACCAGTATAGAGGAAATCGCGGGCAAGTATCTCGCTGCCATCCGGAAGAAACAGGCAAAAGGCCCCTATATGATCGCGGGTTGGTGCATCGGCGGAACCATTGCGTTTGAAATCGCCAGGCAGATGGAAGCCATGGGGGAACAGGTGGGATTCCTGGGACTCATCAACACCATTGCGCCCAAAAAGTGGGAGGGAGTCGAATCCTTCAACATCGGGACAGAATCTGCGTTCATTCATAAGAATCTTCAGGTGCAGATCCAACCTGAGAAAGATGCAACCATGGGCTCCCTATGGAAAAAAGTCCTTTCCCTGTTTCCAGAGTCGGGGTATCCCGCTCTACGGAAAGCCATACCGCCGGATATTTCCATCATCATTCCCAATTATGAGAAGGACGACATCCGGAACATCATGTACTACATCAATGTGATTCGGACCCTGCATACCGCAAGGGCCTTGTATTTCCCACCGGAAAGGCTGATGACAAACACGGTGTTTTTCAATGCCGTCCTTGACCAGGAGATCATTCCGGATAAAAAAGAGAACATCCAGGCATGGAACAGCTATTTGAAGGTTCCCATGAAAATCTTCCGGGCGGACGGGGACCACTTTTCGATTTTAAAAGCAGGGGTGCAAGATTTCGCGGAAACATTCAGTAAGGCCTTGTCCAGCGGGGCAATGCCGAACCTGTTCAAAAAGGAGGGATAACCATCCAGGACATGGGGTTCAACCTGCTCCACTTATCCACGGCCTTATTGTTGTTCATGTTCGTCTACATCCTGGTCATGAAAAGCAAAAAGCAGATTCATCATGCCTTTTTGTTCAACATCGGGCTGACCTTGATCTGGAGTTTCGGCAACATCTTTGCCATTTATTACATGCGCGCCCATGATGAAATAAACATGGACTTTGTCAACATGTGGTTCATCGGTTTGATTTTTGTTCCCATATCCCTGCTTTTCACCGGCATCATCTATAAGCGGACGAAGGTGAAATTCACCTGGAAATATATGCTTTTGCTGGTCATTCCCGTGATATCCTGCATCATCCTGCTGACAAATCCCCACCACAACCTGTTTTTCAGAGAGTTCTCGCTGTATAACGTGGGGACAGTGTACGGCAGGTATTTCATCGTGCACAGCGCCTATTCCTATGTCTGCATCCTGACCGGCCTGTTCTTCCTGCTGCACAGTTCCATCAAGAATTCCGGGTTCTTCACCATGCAATCCGCTTTGATAGCCTTGGGTATTATCATCCCTCTGTTTATCAATGTACTGTTCACGTTGAACCTGGTGGTCCTTCCCACCTATGCCACAGTCATTGGCTTTTCCTTCTCCAGCATTTTCTTTATGCTCGCCATCATCAAGTTCAGCTTCCTGAATGTGATACCCATCGCACTGCAGACGATTGTGGACAATATCTCCGACTGCTTCCTCGTCATCAATGAGGACCTGAGGATCATCGATTACAACAACACCTTCGTGGTCAATTTCAAGCCGCTGTTCGCCATCAGCCGGAAAAAGAACATCATGGAGATTCTGGATTCCAACAAGAGCGTGAACATCAAAATCGATGGCCTGGTGGCAGTCATCAACAAAGCCAGGGAGAAGAGGGAAGTAGTCTCCTTTGAAAAACAGATCAAAACAGAGAATTTCGACAAATACTTCATGGTGGAAATCACCCCCATCATATCCAACGATACCTTCCTTGGAACCATCATCCTTCTCAAGGACATCACCCAGAGCAAGAAGGACCTTGCCACCATCCAGAGAAACCATGCCATCCTGATGGAACAGGAGAGGCTGGCCTCGCTGGGCCAGCTCATCGGAGGCATTGCCCACAACCTGAAGACCCCCATCATGTCCATTTCCGGCGGACTGGAAGCCATCCGGGAACTGGCGACGGAATATGAGGATTCCATCGGGGATGAGCGGGTGAAGCCGGAGGACCACAGGGAGATTGCCAAGGAGATTAAGGTTTGGATTGAGAAGATCAAGCCATACTGTGGATACA
Organism: Clostridia bacterium; assembly: GCA_046484975.1. Classification (GTDB taxonomy): domain Bacteria; phylum Bacillota; class Clostridia; order DUPQ01; family DUPQ01; genus JAWOHX01. The sequence goes on along the minus strand of JAWOHX010000018.1, from coordinate 6,111 downwards.
TGTCTGATATCATCTCCGCGGTCAAAGGCCAGGCCGTATATCTGAGTGATTCCACCACCAACAACTTCACCCTTGGGGAACTGCTGAAAAGGGTGGACATCCTGATGCGGCACGAACTGAAGCGCTATCATTGTAAAATCAACATCAATTCCAGTGTCAGCATGCTCACAGAGTTCAAAGGGGAAGCCAACAACCTGGTACAGATTTTCGACAACATCATCGTCAACGCCATCCATTCCTATGGGGAGAAGAGCGGGGAAATCGACCTGAACATCGTGGAGAAGAACGGGAACATCGAGTTTGCTTTCCGGGATTATGGCTCTGGCATCTCCGAACAGGTACAGAAAAAATTGTTCAAGGAGATGCTGACCACCAAGGGGAAATTCGGAACCGGGCTGGGCCTTTACATGTCCTACTCCACCATCAAGGGACGGTTCAACGGGGACATCTGGTTTGAATCCAAGCTCAATAAGGGGAGCACCTTCTATATCTCCATACCATATGTTAAAACTGAAAAAACAATCCGCACGGAGGACAAAAAGTGAGAAAGAAAACAATGAAGGGCAGCCAGGGGTTCAAGATCATGGTGCTGGACGACGACGAGGGCATCATCGACACCCTGACAGTGATTCTCAACCAGAGCGGTTATGACTGCGTCGGTTACATGGACCCCCTGGAAGCCATCGAGGAAGTGAAACAAAACCATTACGACCTCTTGATTCTGGATTACCTGATGAGTCCAATCCACGGTGATGAGGTGGTGGAACGGATCCGGGAGTTCAACGATGAGCTCTACATTCTTCTTCTGACCGGCCACAAGGACCTGGCACCGCCCCTGGAGACCATCAAGAAGCTGGACATCCAGGGATATTGCGAAAAAAGCGATCGCTTCGACCAGATCCTGTTACTGGTGGAATCGGGAATCAAATCCGTATCCCAGATGAACACCATCAAGAAGTTCAGGGACGGACTGAACAAAATCATCCAGTCAATACCGAGGATCTACCAGCTTCAGCCCATTACCAACATCCTGGAAGACATCCTCCGGGAGATCCTTCCCCTGGTCAACAGCAAGAACGCCTTCATCCTGGTGGACAACCTGACGGATGAGGACAATAAAAGCATCTTCATGGGCATCGGAAAATACCAGACTGACATCGACCAATTCATCACCATGCTGAGCGCTGACATCATGGATTCCATCGGGCATGCCCGGGAGTCCTGCAAGGAGGTCCGCCTTCAAAAGGCCATCATCCTTCCCTTGATGAGCGAGAGGTTCCAATCCATCGGCGTCATCTTTGCGGAGTGTGAGACCTCGGAAGAAGGCCTCAAGCTTTTGCAGATCTATGCCAGCCAGGCATCCTCCTCCCTGAACAACGCATTCTTACATTCCCTGGTCAACGTGAAGAATGAGGAATTGAAAAAGACCTACGACAATCTGAAGACCCGCTACCTGGATACCATCGAAGCGCTGAGGCTGGTGGTGGATGCCAAGGACACCTATACCAAAGGCCACTCGGACAGGGTCTCCAAATATTGCGTCAAAATCGGGAAAGAGCTGAACCTGCCTGCCGAGGACATCGAGAAGCTGGAAATCAGCGGGTTTTTCCATGACATCGGGAAAATCGGGACCACGGATGACATTCTCCTGAAAAAGGAAAAACTCAGCAGGGACGAGTATGAGGAGATCAAGAAGCATCCCATCAAGGGAGCAAACATCCTTTCCGCAGTCTCCATGTTTCAGGACATCGTCCCTTTTGTAAGGTACCATCATGAAAGATTGGACGGAAGCGGATATCCCTCCGGGCTGAAAGGGAACAACATTCCTTTTCTCTCCCGGGTCATCGCTGTTGCTGATGCCTTCGACGCCATGATGTCTGACAGGATGTACCGGTCCAGGCTGAACATCGAGGATGCGAAAGAGCAGCTGCTGCAGGGAGCCGGGACACAGTTCGACACCGGAATCGTCCATGCACTCATAGGCATCATCGATTCCGGCGATGTCTTTGCATAAACCTCCAAAGCCCACTTGCATCCCCCCCTCTTTTGAGGTACCATGGATAAATGAAACCGGGGGATACCTGAATGAACAAATTCAAAAACAGGATACTGGGACAGCACAACAGCATCAGCATTTTCCAGCAGTTCAAATTTTTCGCTCCCCTGGCGGCGACCTCCCTTCTCATCGTCGTGACACATTCCTTGTTCAACGCCGGCCTGGCACGGCTGCCTTCCCCGGAGGTCTACATCTCCGCCTTTGCGGTGACAAAAAGCCTGATGCACCTCATCACCAGCCCGGAGATGATGGTCCGCCAGACGGTCACGGCGCTTGTGACGGACCGGGACAGCTATGACCGGGTGCGGAAATTCACCATCTATCTCATTGCCATCGTGGTGTTCCTCCTCAGTGTCACTGCTTTCTCCGGCTTGTCCCGTTTCATATTCAGTCGGTTGATGGGCATTGAAGGGGAGACACTCGAAGCCTCCGTAACCATCCTGAAGGTGCTGGCCGTTTTTCCCATTGCCGCCACATGGCGGAATTTCATGCAGGGCATTCTGATCAAATTCGAGAAAACCCCATATATCTCCGCTGCCACCATCATCCGGATCTTTTTTGTCCTGGGCATGGTGATGGTCATTCCCAGGCTGACAACCATCAATCCGGCAGTGTTGGCTGGCCTGATGTTCCTCGGGGCCCTGCTGGTCGAGGCCCTGGTGTCGGTTTTCGGTGCGAAAATCGCCATCGGAAACATCAGGAAGGAGATCGAGAAAAGGAAATTTGAAAAAAGCGAAGGAGAGCCCGCACGACTGACGGACCGGTGCATCCTTCGGTTTTACGCCCCTCTTGCCCTGACAGGAATCATCCATACCGTCGCCATGCCCATCATCAATGCCGGACTGGGCCGGACCGTAAGTCCCGAGATCGCCATCAGCGCCTTCGCGGTTGCATGGGGACTGGGAATGATCTTCCTAAGCCCCGCCATGATGTTCCACCAGGTCCCCTTGAACTACATCGGCTATGAGGACAATGCCAACAACAGGGATGTCAGGCGGTTCGCCATTGTCCTGACTGTATCCATGACCCTGATCATGGCTGCAATCGCATTCACAGACCTGGGATACCTGCTGATGACCCGGACCATCGGGGTCACCCAGGAGATTGGGGAAAAGGCCATGGACGTGCTCAAAATCATGGTCTTCATCCCCGTGCTGATCATCTCCAGGGAATATTTCTGGGGGATCCTCATGAAAAGAAGGCTCACCCGCTTCCTGGGGAAGGGAAAATTCATCTATGCAACCGTTCTCACCATCAGCGTGGTGCTGATGCTCTTTCTTCGGTTGGAAAACCCGGCGATCATCGGTGCCCTGGCCATCCTTGCGGGGGATTTCGGGGAACTGTCCTATCTATTTCTGGTGGCGAAAGCGAACCGGATCATACTGTCCTGAGAAACTGGACATTTTCTGTTGCCACATATTGACAAATACTGTGATGTTCATTAGAATAAAAGGTAATATCGGGATAAAAACGATCCCGGGATTGGTTGCAACGAGGTGGACAGGTGGGTTTTTCGGATAACATCAGCAATCCAGCTTTCGAGATACACAGGAAATATCCAAACAAACGGTCCTATGGGTTCTGCCTGGTCCTGGCGGCAGCAGCCGTGGTGGCTGTTCCGTTGTGCGGATTATGGAGCAGAACCGTCATGTGGCCGTTCTCCCTGTTGTGCGGCATATGGGCCGGGGCAATCATCCTGGGCATCGCATATTGCATCGCCCGCAAGCGGGACAGGGACACCACCTGGGACGGGGTGGTCATCGACAAGAAGACCATCCGGAAACAAGGCAGGGACCATGAGGACCTGTTGCACATCATTTACCTCATGACTGTCAAAAGGGACGACGGGAAAGTGTATCGGCACCGTTATCAAGAGGACGTTCTTTTCCACTATTACGAGATCGGGGACCGGGTCAGGCATCACAAATGCTTCCCCGTCTATGAGAAATATGACAAGGCCAAAGACGACTGCATCTTCTGCATCGCTTGCGGAGGCATCAATGACATCAACGGAACGGATTGCACCCGGTGCAGGTGCCCACTGTTGAACGGGTAAGGTAATCAGCCAAATTTCTCCACCTGTTCCCTGACAATCTCCACCCATCTCCTCAGCCTGCCTGCATCATGCAATATTGTATGGACATCCTTCATGATGAATTCCACATGAAGGCCCTTTGCATGGAAAAGGGTTTCCTGGATGTCCTTTGCCATCAGTTCCTCGTCCCAGCCCTGGGTGCTGATCATGGCTGGGTTTGGTTTTCTGCTGAAGACATAGCTTTTCCCCAGGTTTTCCGCCATCGTTGCTTGGTCGCTCCAGGGAGACACGGATATCCTTCTCAGGTTGGGAATGGTACGGATGGAATGCCAGCGCTTCTCCACCGGCTCACAGCAGCCATAGCAAACCAGGCCGAAGCGGGAAATGACAGGCAGCTGGTAGGGAAATATGAACTCATCGAACATGGCGGGTGAGATGTTGACTGTCTCCTGGGATTCCGACAGGCCCCACATGTCCCTGGCCGTGGCCGGGCTTCCCTCTGTATGGCCCTCTTTCGGAAGTTCGTCGGTGTAACCGAAACCACCGGAACCAACATAATCGTCCTGGTTGTTGGGAAACAACAAGCCGGCATCCTCATGCCATTTCAGCGTGTTGAGCTGTTCGTCCCGCATGAAAGCCATGATGCGGTGCAAGGCCTCGGGCTGGTCGTAAAAGGCATACAGCAGCCCTTCCATGCCGATGAGGTCCACCAGGTTGATGGTGAGCCCCTGGGTCCACATGTACCAGCCCCGGTGCTCTATGGGGAGGATGCCGTCGAACACTGCGTGGAGGGATTCGATGTGCCGGGCGGATGTCTCCCGGTCGATGGTGTATTCCCTGAATCTCAGCTTTTCCAAACCTTCGTCGATGTCCGTGACCTGGGGATCCCAGGTGAAGCTGCCCTTGCCGTATTCGCTGACACCGGTGTGCCTGACCACATCAACGCCGTAGCCCGTCTTTCTAATTGTATGGCCGTAGGTGATTCGGGGCTCCACGGGCCAGTCGTCCCGGATGAACTCGAAATGAAGGATTTTGTCCCTCAGGGACCGTTCCTGCTGTTTGGCCCAGGGATGGGTGCATTCCATGGTGTCCAGGGGAAGAATTTCATCCAGTATCCCGCTGGTCTCCACCATCACCATCGGCCGTCTGCTGCGAAGGCCGTTCATCAGCGTCCAGGATTTTCTTGTCTCCGCCATGGATGGATGGTTGGCGATGCTGTATATTTTTTCCCCCAGCCTGCGCAGGATGTCCCGGTCCTTTTGCAAAATGCCTGTCATGGCCGTCACAGCGAAAGGAGCAGGTTCGTCAGGCCGTAGGGGCGGGTGTCAAATGACACTTGTTTCCCATGGGGCGTCAGCTCCTCCAGGATGGCCTCATGGACATCCGTGAGATACGCGGTTTTCACCTCCGCCTTGATCCGCAGGCTCAGCACCGCGGATTGTCCCTTGACTTCCATGAACCGGACCAGGATGCCGTTTTCCAGGGTTTCCGAGGGTTTGACACAGGTGATCATGGCATTGGCATTGTCCACTTCCATGAAGCTGTCCTGCAGCGGCAGGGTCCCGGGGTGGAAGCCGCCGCTGATGTGGTTCAGGGGATGACGGTATGCCCTGATGGCGTCCAGGAAAGCCTTGGGGTCCTCTGATCCAGAGGCAAGGAGGGAGAAGCGGAAGGTATGCATCCCGAGCTCCGGATGGGGATCGGGGTCATAGGAGCTCCGAAGCAGTGACAGGGAGATGGCGTCCTGGTCCCCCCGGAATCCGTATTTGTCATCCGATACCAGAGAGAGGACGGGGTTGGATCCATTCCGTGCCATGCAGGCGTTCAGTGCGGGCACATTCATGTATGCGGGCTCCCGGTCGATGGTGCCAAAGGGGATGTCGTACCGGTAGGATGCGACCGGGTATGCGCATTTCACATGGAAATCCAGCTGTGGGACATGGTCGTTCTTTTTCCCCGTCTCCAGCCACTCGCATTCCACCTGGTAATCCAGACAGGCGCTTCCCCGGTCAAGGCTCAT
>JAWOHX010000133.1:0-3378 GCA_046484975.1 Clostridia bacterium | reverse complement strand
CATCAAAAAGCAAGCCGACCTGGTGAAAAGGCACCAAAAACTGGAGGACATCGCACTGGATGCGGCCTTTGATTACAGAACCATTCAGGGGTTGCGCATCGAGGCCAGGCAGAAGCTGAACAAGGTGAAGCCTGCCTCCCTGGGGCAAGCCTCCCGGATATCCGGGGTATCTCCTGCGGACATCAATGTGCTCCTGATCCACCTGGAGCAGAAAAGGAACCGGAAAAAATGAGGGAAACAATGAAAAAAGGCTTCGCTTTCCTGGGCATGGAATGGACCGGGGAGATCCAGGAGAAATTCGAAGCCTACAGGAGATTGATTCTTGAGTGGAATAAAAAATTCAATCTTACCGCAATTCTGGACGAACAGGAGATGGCCGTCAAGCATTTCGTGGATTCCCTCACCATTTATCCACATCTGAACAGGAATGGATTTCTGGCGGATGTGGGTTCTGGCGCCGGATTCCCGGGAATTCCCCTGAAGATTGCAGGGTACCCGGGCGAAATGTGCCTGATGGATTCCCTTTCAAAAAGGGTGGGGTTTTTGGATGAGGCCATCCGGGTGCTGAATCTATCCGGGACAAGGGCTTTGCACATACGTGCGGAGGAAGCCGGTCGGATGGTGGAACACCGGGAGAAATATGACACAGTGGTGACGCGGGCGGTGTCCTCTTTGGGCGTCATTCTGGAGTACGGGCTTCCGCTGGTAAAAAAAGGAGGCATGTTCATCGCCATGCAGGGAAGAGAAAAGGAAAATGCGGAGAAAACCATGCACATCCTGGGTGGAAGGCTTCATATGGTTGAAACCGTGGAGCTTCCCTTTGACAATATCCTGCGGAACAATGTATATGTGGAAAAAACAAAGAATACGCCGCCATCATATCCAAGGAGACCCGGCATTCCGGACAAAAAGCCGCTGTGAGCCTATTTCCGGAACCTTCTGCGAAGGCACAGGAATAAAAAAAGCGGAATCTTCAGCATCCTTTTCAGCCTTCTGGGCTGTTTCAACAACCTGTAGAACCATTCCAGGCCGAGGCGTACAAATATGGCAGGTGCCATTCTTGCGGTCCCCGCCAGGATATCCAGCGTGCCCCCCACCCCCGCTGCCACCCTGACATCCAGGGAAGGCAGGTTCCGGTGGATCCATTCCTCCTGCTTTGGGGCACCAAACCCCACCAGGAGAAGATGGCTCCCGGAGGCATTGATTGCCCGCAGGACGTCGGGGAGGGCTTCAGGGGGGAAGTATCCGTGCATGGTCCCCGTCACCGTAACGTTTGGATAATCCCTTTCCAAGGCTTGTCCCGCCCTTTCCGAGGTCTCAGGCTTTCCACCCAGCAGGAACACCCGCACAGGAGAGCATATCCTGAAAAATGAAAGGAAAAGGTCGCAGCCTCCCACTTTTTCCCGCAAGGGGCTTTTCAATATTTTGGAGGCCAACACAACGCCCTGCCCATCGGGCAGGACCAGGGAGCCTCGGTTCAATATCTCCATGAGTTCCCTGTTGCGCAAGGCCATCATGCAGATTTCCGAATTGGGGGTGAATACAGTCATCTTCCCGGGAGAAGCCAGATAAGAGGAAAGCCTTTCCAGGGCCTGTTCCTTGGTCACATCATCGATTAAAATCCCCATGATGTCTTTTTTCATGGCATCTCCTTTCAATTATTCTTCAAGTCGATGGCCAGATGGGCGTTGTGCATGGCCTTTTTCCGCAACAGGATGGTTTCTTTTCCCAGCTTGTCCCGGATGTCATCCCTGTTTTCCATGGCATAGACGGACAACTCCAGAAGCATCTCATAGGTGAACGTGCTGACATGTCCGGCGATGAGCTGGGGCAACCCGATGTATTGCATGAACCATTCGACTTTTGGTTCATAGACCAGGCCAATCAACGGGGTCTGGCAGCAGGCGGCAAAAATCAGTGAATGCAGGCGCATTCCCACCAGAAGATCAAGGCGTCCGATGATCCCCATGGTCTCCTCCGCTGAATAATATTCAGAAAGAATATAGGAGGGGCTTTTCATCCTCGTCATCAGGGACCGGCTGAGGGACTCATCGTCCACGAACCGTCTTTGCATGGGGATGAAGACGGGGATGAAGCCGAAGGCCTCATGCATATGGTCGGCATACCGGGCAATGATGGGAACGAACCGTTTTTCAAAACCCTGCCATTCCCGGACGGAAATGCCCAGGTATTTCCTGTCGGGAGGGATGCCTTCCCGCATGAAAATTTCATCGACACGTTCCGGACTGCAGGGATAAGTTGTGACAGCGGGATCCGCCATGATCTCAATTCGTGGTTTGGTGATGCCCAGGGCTTTCAGTTGCTCCGCGGACTTCAGTTCCCGGAGGGTGATGAGATCGATGCTGTTCACCACTTTTTTTGTGACAATGCGGTTGAATTTCTTTTTCAATGGCTCCACTCCATTGGCATACAGCATGGTTCGCAAGCCCAGGAGCTTCGCAAGGTACATGGTCCCCAGGTAATACAACAGGGAGCGGGTGCTGGTGCTTTCCTGGATCAAGGTACCTCCGCCATAGACAAAGAGGGAGGAACGCTTCATGGTGGATATGATTTCAAAAAGGTTGACCCGGCTGATGGAATCCACCCCAAGGAGACTGGAGGTTTCCACCGGGTTCCTGGAAAGGATCAGAATTTTGATGTCCTTCTCGATGCTTTTCAGGTTGAAGAGGATGGAATACAAAAGGGCGTCGTCCCCAATGTTGCCAAAGCCGTAATAGCCGGAGAGGATGATGTCGTAAGCCCGTTTTCCCCGGCCTTCCCAGGAGATCACGTCATGATAGATGGCCTTTTGCGTGAGAGCCATTTTTTCGATGGAAAAACCGGAAAGGGCGACCTCATAGAGGCGGCTTCCAAACAGTTTCCTCTTTTCCTGGTCCCCGGCCAAGTCCAGGATATGCCCGACAAGGGACTGGACGTCCTTCGGTTTCAGAAGATAGCCGTTCACATTGTGCTTGATGAGGTCCGGGATGCCTCCTACAGCCGTGGAAATGGTGGCTTTCCGGAACAGGGCCCCTTCCAGGAGGCTGTAGGGAAGGCCTTCGCTGATGGAAGTAAGAACACTGATGTCGATGACACTCATGAGCTCGTATGGGTCCTTCAGCCATCCCAGGAAATAGCAGGTGTCCTGGAGGCGGTATTTTTTAACCAGTGCGGCAAGTTTCCTGTAGTCTTCGCCCTCTCCGCCGATGAGAAACTTCACGTTCCTGTTCTGTGTCTTCACCAGGCGAGCGGCCTCGATGAGGGTGTCGATGCTTTTCACCGGATAGAGGCGGGCGAGGATGCCCACGAGGATCATATTCTCCTCGAAAGGGATGTGGAATTTCCTGCAAAGGCTTTCCCTTGTATATGTGTTCACGG
>JAWOHX010000113.1:0-29404 GCA_046484975.1 Clostridia bacterium | reverse complement strand
GGTTCAACAGGCTCCTGCTGGTGGCAGGGGCTGCCATCCTGCCCCTCGTCCTGATTTTGCTCCAGCCGGAGGTGGGGATGGTGGTGGTGCTGGGCATCGGACTGGTGGCCGTCCTGTTTGTATACGGAATCAAATACCGGTATATGATTGCAGCGATGATTACATTGCTGGTCAGTGCCCCGTTGATTTGGTTTTTCGGGCTCAAGGATTTCCAAAGGACCAGGTTCCTGGTGTTATTCAACAAGGAGCATGATCTGACCTCCGCAGGCTACCAGACGGACCGGGCCCGGACCGCCATTGGAAGCGGGCAATGGACGGGAAGCGGCCTTTACAGCGGTCTGCACACCCAGAGTGCGGAAGGCATCCCGATCAAGGAGTCGGACTTCATCTTCTCAGTCATTGGGGAGGAGCTTGGGTTCATCGGATCCATGGCGGTCATCCTGCTCATCTCAGGCATCCTGATCCGGTGCCTCTATATTGCAGGCACCAGCAAGGATTTGTTTGGCTCTTACATGGTGACTGGCCTGACGGCCATGATGGCGTTCCACTTCATCGAGAATGTCGGGATGAACATCGGCTTGCTGCCCGTCACAGGCATCCCCCTCCCATTTGTCAGCGCGGGCGGAAGCTCCATGCTCACCAACTTCGCCGCCATTGGGCTGATCATATCCGTTTCCATGCGCCGGAAGACATAGGAATCCGGAAAGGACATTTGATCTACCAAAAAAACAGAGTTCACTCTGTTTTTTTTATTGTTCTTTTTTTCGTGAAACGTGTTGACATGCATGTGGAGTGGGTGTAGAATGATATCGGGTGGTGACTTAGTGGGGGAATGTGGTTGCTCAGTGTCATAAATATAAAGTCATTGCCCAAATAAAATCCATGTGGTGACAACCGATATGTTTTACGGCGAATACCTTCACAGAGTGGACGAAAAAGGAAGAGTCATCGTACCTTTACAATTCAGGGAAGAGCTGGGTTATAAGTTCATTGTCACCAAAGGATTCGACAAGTGTCTGTTCGTATACGCGCAACCTGAATGGGAAAAGATCAAGGCCAAGCTGGATTCCGTCCCATTCACCGGAACCGATGTCAACAAATTCACCAGATTCTTTTTTTCCGGGGCAAGGGAATGCGAGATTGACAAGCAGGGCAGGGCACTGATTCCAGCGAATCTGCGGGAGTATGCAGGCATATCAAAAGAAGCATATCTGCTTGGGGTCTCGTCAAAGGCTGAGATATGGGACAAGGAGACATGGGAGCAATACAACAGCAAGGAGAACATGTCCCCCGAGATGATTGCGGAAAAAATGGCTCAGCTGGGCATATAGATGGATATTGGATTTTCCCATGAGCCGGTGATGCTCAAGGAATGCCTGGAGTACATGCACATTGAGAAAGACGGAACATATGTGGACTGCACAGCCGGCGGGGGAGGACACAGCCTGGAGATATACAGGAGGCTCGGACCCCAGGGGAAGCTCATCTCCATCGACCAGGATCCGGAAGCGGTGCATACGGTCAAGAAGAAACTGGACGAGGCAAAAGGACGCGGCAGCTTCATCGTTTTAAGGGATAATTTTGTGAACATTGAAAATATAATAAGGGAACATGCTCCGCAAGGAGCCGACGGGATACTGATGGATCTCGGGGTGTCCTCCCATCAACTGGACACTGTGGAAAGGGGATTCTCATATCACAATGAAGCACCCCTGGACATGAGGATGGACCCCGGGAATGCATTGAGTGCATATCATGTGGTAAACACATATACCAAAGACAAGCTCGTCCGTGTCTTTCGGGAATACGGCGAGGAACGATACGCAGGAAGAATAGCGGATGCTATAATATACAAAAGACAAATTTCCCCGATCGATTCCACCACCGAATTGGCGGAACTGGTCAAAAGCAGGTATCCCGCCAAAGAAAGATTCAAGGGAACCCATCCGGCCAGAAGGGTCTTCCAGGCCATCCGCATCGAAGTGAACCAGGAACTGGAAGTGCTGCGGGAATCACTGGAAAAAGCCGCTTTCTCCCTGAAAACAGGAGGAAACCTGCTGGCCATCACCTTTCATTCCCTTGAAGACAGGATCGTGAAAGTTGAATTCTTGAAACTTGCCAATCCGTGCCAATGTCCCCCTGACTTTCCGGTATGTGTTTGTGGCAAGGTTGGGATGCACCGGGTTATCACAAAAAAACCCATCCTGCCCGGCAGTTTCGAGATTGACTTTAATAGACGTTCAAGAAGTGCGAAACTCAGAGTAATCCAACGGACAAAGACATAAGTACAAAAGACAAAACCTCAGGACACAAAAGCAAAAACATTTTACAAAAGACAAAGCCTTAAGAAACAAAAGACATCCTTACAGAATGTGCCGGCCGCTCATTGCGGCCGGCGAAATTTTCCAAAGGGGGAATTGCATGAACGCACAGAAGCACACCCTGCAGGAAGAAGGTCAGCCCATTCCCCGGCCTGAGACCAAAGGGAAGCTGAAAGTCATCGCAGGAAAAAAGAACAGGAACAAGGCCATTCTCTGGACCCTGATTGTTTTCCTTGCATTTTTCATCGTCATTTCCAGATACAGCGCACTGACACGGATGAATTATGATATCGCAACCCTGACGAAGCGCATGAACACCCAGAGTGCCATCAACTCAGACCTCATGGTGGAACTGGACAAGAAAATCAACCTTCCGCAGATCAGATATGTGGCCCAGACCCAGATTGGGATGAAGATGCCGGAGACCAGTCAGATTGTCTACATAGAGGTGCCGCGGACAAACAAGACCGAAGTTTCGAATCCTCCGAAGGGGTTCCAGGAGAAACTGTCGGATTTTTTCAATGCGGTCAAGGAAGGGTTCCATGAGCTGAAAGCTATTTTGGGATAGGTTTTCACCTTGTACAATGCTGATATGACATAAAAGCCAAGGCGTTCCCGGGAGTAAAAAGGTGAAAAGAAAAAAAGCGAAAAGAGAAAATACCAACAGGACGAAAACCAGGAACAGGCTGGTTCTTCTGATTGGTATTTTTGCTATTGTGACGGCGGCATTGCTGGTGAGGATTGCATACATACAGTTCTTTTGGGCACCGGATCTGCAGCGCATGGCATATGCGCAGCAGAGCAGGGACAGGACCCTCAGCCCTTCGAGAGGGCTGATCCTGGACCGGAACGGACGGGTGCTCGCCACCAGCGTGGCGGTGGACACCATCACCATCAGCCCCAACAACGTGCGGAACAATGAAATGCCTCCGGAGGAGATTGCCCGGAAAGTGGCTTCTTTCCTGAGGATTGACCATGAGACAGTGCTTTCGAAAATATCAAGGAACAGCGAGTTTGAGATCATCACCAAAAAAGTTGACAGGCAGCTGGGCAACGCCCTGCGGAAATGGGTGGCTGACAACAAGATATCGGGCATCTACATCGACGAGGACACCAAAAGATATTATCCCAACAACAATCTGGCTTCCCATGTCATCGGCATGACAGGCATTGACAATCAGGGCCTGGGTGGGATTGAATACATGATGGAATCCCATCTGAAGGGAATTCCCGGGAAAATCATCGATGAGATCGATGTGCACGGCACGGAACTTCCCTTTTCAACAAACACAAGGATCGAGGCCATTCCAGGCCACAATGTCGTGCTGACGATTGATGAGACCATCCAGTACATCGCGGAAAAAGCCATAGCAAAAGCCATTCTTGAGAATGAAGTGGCCAGGGGAGCCACTGCAATTGTCATGGATCCGCGGACAGGGGAGATCCTTGCCCTGGTCTCGAAGCCTGACTTCAATCTCAATGATCCCAGGGCTTGTCCCCCGGGTTATGATATCTCCCAGTGGAGCGGGTATACCTTCGGGGATGTGGACCTGCTAAACAAGACCACCTGGCGCAACAAGGCCGTATCAGACCTTTTTGAACCCGGGTCCACATTCAAGGCCTTCACCGCCGCCATGGTCCTGGAAGAAAACAAAATCAGGCTTGACAGTATGACCGATGACTTTACCGTGAAGGTACAGGGGCACGATATCAGCTGCTGGAGTGATTATCCTCACGGGCAGCAGACCTTCCTCATGGCCATGTACAACTCCTGCAACCCGGTATTCGTCAAGGTCGCGATGGACCTGGGCCTGGATTCCTTTTATAAATACATCCGGTTGTTCGGATTTCGGGATCGGACGGGCGTCATGCTCCCGGGTGAGGAGCAAAGCATATTCCATGAAAATCCCACGGTCATCGACATGGCGGTGGCTTCCTTCGGGCAACGTTTCGAGATCACCCCGTTGCAGCTCATCACCGCTTACAATGCAATCGCCAACGGGGGTTACCTGATGGAACCCCGGTTGGTCAAGGAACTCCTGGACAGCCAGGGAAACATCGTGGAAAGGTATGAAAGCAATGTTCTGAGGCAGGTCATCTCCACACAGACCTCGGATACCCTGAGGGAAATGCTGGAAGGGGTCGTCACCACCGGTACAGGCAAGAATGCATATGTGGAAGGCTACAGCGTAGCAGGAAAGACCGGAACCTCCCAGACCAAGGAAGAGGATGTCTATATTGCAAGTTTCTGCGGGTTTGCCCCGGCGGAAAACCCGTTGATTACCGTGCTGGTCACACTGGATGACCCCAGGGGCCATTCCTATTACGGAGGTGTCATCGCCGCCCCGGTCGTGGCTCAGATTATTGAAGAAATCCTGCAGTACATGCAGGTTCCGCGGAAAGGCACGGAGGATAATGTGAGAAAAGAAGCCGGGGTACCGGACTTGATTGGCTACAGCATTGACCAGGCGCTGGTCCATCTCAATGACTCCGGCTTGAAATACAAAATCATGGGTACAAGCATCGGGGAGGACATCAACATCGTATATCAGTATCCCGAGGCGGGAAACATCGTATATGAGAACAGTGTTGTGGTATTATATACCTATCAACCGGACAAAAGCGAGGTCATGGTCAGGATGCCCAACTTAAGAAACAAAACAGTGGATGAGGCAATGAAAATCCTGAACGGCCTGGGGCTGAACATACGCATTGAAGGCAACGGAACCGCCATCTCCCAAAAGGTGACGGCAGGCAGTGATGTCGAACGGGGTAGCGTTGTAAGCGTCACCTTCCGACATCTGGACAATGTGGAATAAACGGGGGGACATATGAGACTGAGCGCACTGTTGGAGGGTGTCGAACACGTAATATTGAATAAGGAAGGCGACCCCGACATCGCGGCAATCGCCTATGACTCCAGGAAAATCCAAAGATCGGGTCTTTTCGTATGTATTGACGGCATCGATGAAGACGGACACCGTTATCTGGACGACGCCATTCGTGACGGGGCCTGTTGCGCCATCGTGACCAGGGACACGGGAGAAAAGAGCGTGCCCCTCATTCTTGTCAGAGACGCCAGGGTGGCGTTGGCACGGGTTTCCGCCAATTTCCATGGCAACCCTTCTGAAAAAATCAACCTGATGGGAATCACGGGCACCAAAGGGAAAACCACCACATCCTACATGGTGAAGTCCATATTCAGGCAGGAAGCCAGGGAATGCGCGTTATCCGGCACTCTGGGCATTGTCATGGGTGATGTGTACGAGAAAACCATGACCACCACGCCTCAGTCCCTTGACCTGCAATCGCTTTATGCCCGGGTGATCGGGATGGGCATTAGGGACATGGTGATGGAGGTCTCCTCCACGGCGCTGCAGCAGAAGCGGGTGGATTATTCTGATTATGACATTGGAGTGTTCACCAACATTTCCAGAGCCCATATCGGGAAAAGGGAGCATGCTGATTTTGAGGAATACCTCCAGGCAAAAGCACGTCTTTTCCAGATGTGTAAAAAAGGTCTGGTCAATGCCGACGATCAAAACAGCAAATACATCATGGACCATGCTGCATGCAAGGTCCTCACCTTTGCCCTGCAGAAGAAGGCGGATATCATCGGGACCGTAAAGTCATATGACAGCAATTCCACCCGGTTCCTGTATGAGGGCCTGGGACACAGTCTGGAAATCACCGTTGGAATGCCCGGGGAGTTCAATGTTTACAACGCCATGGCTGCCGCCACCTGTGCATTTCTTTCAGGAGCGGGGGAGCAAGCCGTCATGCAGGGACTCCTGGATGTCAGGGTTCCGGGAAGATGCGAGATTGTGTATAGAAAAGACCATGCGCTCATGATTGATTACGCACATACACCGGACAGCCTGGAAAAACTTCTGCAGAGCATGCGCCCATCTGGGGCCAGGATCGTCACAGTATTCGGCTGCGGGGGGGACAGGGACAACAAGATGCGTCCCATGATGGGGGAAATCTCCGGAAGACTCTCGGATTTCACCATCATCACTTCGGACAACCCGAGGACAGAGGATCCAGGGAGCATCATCGCCATGATCGAGGAAGGGATGAAGGCCGCAGGCGGGAAGTATGTGAGCATCACCGATCGGACAGAAGCCATCCGCTATGCCATAGACAATGCCAGACCCAATGATCTGATCATCCTGGCTGGAAAAGGCCATGAGACATATATCGAGAGGCATGGTGTCCGGACCCACTATGATGAAAGGGAAGTGGTCAGGGACATTCTGCTGGAAAAAGGGGAGGATTCCCATGCGGATTGAAGCGATGGACCTGGCCGGCATCATCAACGGGTCATCCGTCGGACTGGATAACCGGATGATTTCAGGCTACTCCACCGACACCAGAACCCTGGCGCAAGGAGACGCATTCTTTGCCATCCCCGGAGAAATCCATGACGGCGCGGACCATATCCAGGAAGCGATGGACAAAGGCGCAGCCTGTGCTGTCACGCAAAGGGCGACAAATATCCCCGGGACCATCCAGGTGGATGATGTGGTCCAGGCCATGGGAAGGCTGGCCAGACATATCAGGCAAACAATGGACATCCCCTTCATTGCCATCACGGGCAGCGTGGGAAAAACCTCCGTCAAAGATTTGGTGGCGGGCGTCCTGTCCCGAAGACTGAAGGTCCATTCAACCGAAGGGAACTTCAACAATCACATCGGCCTGCCCATGACCATGTTCCGCCTGGAGCAGGGACATGAGGTATCCGTGATGGAGATGGGAATGAATGCCCCTGGGGAGATTGATTACCTGGCCGACCTGATACATCCCCATATCGGAATCATCACCAACATCGGCACCAGCCACATCGGGAGACTGGGTTCACAGGAAAACATCTTCAAGGCCAAGACCGAAATGATGGTTCATCTGGAGCAGGGGGGATTGCTCCTCGTCAACGGGGACGACCCCTGGTTGAGTACATTGAAAAAAGACCCACGGTTTCAGGTCATCTTCTATGGATTCCATCCGGACAACGACATCCGGGCAGAGAACCTGGGACATGATGCGGCGGGATGCTATTTTTTCACCACCATGGGGTTGGATATCCGGCTCACTGTCCCCGGAAGGCAATGGGTGGAAAATGTCCTGCCTGCCATATTCCTGGGGAAACATTTCCAGGTGGGGGATCGGGAGATACAAGAGGAACTGGCTTCCTATGCCCCCGGGAAAATGAGGATGGAGATGATCCAAAGAGCAGGCTACACCATCATCAATGACTGTTACAATGCCAGCGTGCAGTCCATGAAACCTGCCATTGATGCCCTGTGCCTGCAACCCGGAAGGAGAATCGCCGTCCTCGGGGACATGCTGGAAATGGGTGGATATGCAAAAGCCAGCCATAGGGAGATCGGGGTCTATCTGAAGGAGAAAGGAGTGGACATGCTGATTGCCTGCGGGGAGCTGGCCTGTTATTATATAGAAGGCATGGGCACAGGTGCCTCCGAGGCGTTTCATGATTCAATGGAAGCAGGCCTCCGGTTGAAGGATTTGGTGCAGCCCGGGGACGTTGTCCTGCTGAAGGGATCCCGGGGGATGAAGATGGAAAAAGTACTGGAATACATATAAAGGAAAGAGGAACTGGAATGGGATTGCCACTTTTTATCGCTTTTGTTGCCACTGCCCTTGCAGGACGGTTTTTCATCCCGCTGTTGAGGAGATTCAGATTCGGGCAGACCGTCAGGGATGACGGTCCCGGAAGTCATCTGAAAAAGACAGGCACACCTACCATGGGGGGGATCTTTTTCCTTTTTCCCGTCCTTGCCGTGGCACTGTTTTTCAGCGAAGAACGAATGGAGATGCTCTTTATGGTCCTGGCCATCCTGGGGTTTGCGGTGGTGGGTTTCATCGATGATTTCATCAAGATCAGAAAGAAAAGCAAAGATGGCCTGACGGTGGCCGGAAAGACGGTGCTATTGCTTCTTGTCTCCACGGCATATGCCGTATACACGGTGCTCTTCACCACCAGCGGATCCGACATGGTCATACCCTTCACCGGTCTCACCCAGACATATATCATCCCGGAATATATCTATATCCCCTTTCTCGTCCTTTTTCTCTACCTGATGACCAACTCCGTGAACCTGAGCGACGGAGTGGACGGGTTATGCTCCGGCGTCACCATCATCGTCCTGTTGTTTTTCATGCTGGTTTCCCTGTTCCATCCTCACTGGCGGGAGAGTGGTCTCCTTGCATCCTGCTTCATCGGCGGACTCATGGGATTCTTACTCTACAATGTCCACCCCGCCAAGGTGTTCATGGGTGACGTGGGATCCCTGGCTCTGGGCGGTGCCGTAGGCATCATCGCCATATACATGAAGATGCCCTGGATCATCCTGGTCGCAGGCATCGTGTATGTCATAGAAGCCATTTCCGTAGTGATCCAGGTGGGATATTACAAGAAAACGAAGAAGAGGATCTTCAGAATGGCGCCCATTCATCATCATTTTGAGCTCCTCGGATGGAGTGAGAAGAAGATTACTCTGGTGTTTTGCATGGTGACCCTGGCAGGCTGTTTGCTCTCTTTCCTGCTGCTGGGTCTGTTTTAGGGGAAGAAAAATGAAGGATTTCATCACAAAAAAGCCTTGGGATTTCTGGATGTTCATTTTTGCCATCATCCTGGTGTCCATGGGCATCATCATGGTCTTCAGCGCTTCCACACCCTACGCCAAAAGCCGTTTCGACAACATCTACCATTTTCTCACGGGACAGCTGTTCGCCGCAGGAATCGGTTTCATCGCCATGGTCCTTTTGTCTTTCGTGAACTATAAGATCTACCGGAAGTTCCATTTCCTTTTTCTGGCCATAGGGCTGCTTCTGCTGGTCCTGGTCCTGGTGCCCGGCATCGGGAAGGTCTACAGCGACGCCAGGAGATGGATCGTCCTTGGTCCATTGGAGTTCCAGCCTTCTGAAATCTACAAGCTGTGCATCATCATTTTCATGGCGGCAAGCCTGTCCAACGTGAAAGACAAGCCCCTGACATTCTTCAAGGGATTCTGCCCGTATATCCTGCTGATGGTGGCATCGGCGGTGCTTTTGCTGCTGCAGCCTCATATGAGCGCCACCGTCATCATTTTATTGTTGAGCCTCATCATGTTGTATATCGGAGGAGCCAGAATCTGGCACTTCCTGACTGTCGGCATACCGGGTGCCCTGATCTTAAGCTATATCGCCATCTACACCGACTATATGAGCGTCAGAATCCGCTCTTTCCTTGACCCGTTCAAATATGCCCTGGATGAGGGATACCAGGTGGTCCAGTCCCTGTATGCCATCGGTTCCGGAGGTTTGCTTGGCAGGGGACTTGGAAGAAGCATGCAGAAGTTCCTCTATATCCCTGAACCCCAGAACGATTTCATCTTCGCCGTCCTGGCAGAGGAACTGGGCTTTGTTGGGGTGGTTGTCGTGATTTCCCTGTTTTTCCTGCTGGTGTTCCGGGGGGTGCGCACGGCCATCCGTTGTGAAGATCCCTTCGGCAGGCTCCTGGCCATCGGTGTCTCAAGCCTCATATTCATCCAGGCTGCATTGAACATCGCCGTGGTCACCGGCAGCGTTCCCCCAACGGGGATTACCCTGCCCCTGTTCAGTTCCGGCGGCACCGGATTGTTGGTGTTCATGGTCGCAATCGGGATCCTGCTCAATGTATCCCGACATACATCGAAAGGAAAGGCAAACACATGAGGATCTTGATTGCAGGGGGAGGGACAGCCGGACACATCAATCCGGCCCTGTCCATCGCCAATATCATTCAATCGAAAAAGCCGGATGCCGACATCCTTTTCATCGGCACGAGGAGGGGACTGGAAAAAGACCTGGTCCCCCGATCGGGGTATGGGATTCGCTATATCACCGTCAGAGGATTCGAACGCAAGCTGTCCTTTCGGACCGTCCAGGGGATTCTGGCCCTTTCCCTGGGGATGGTACAGGCATGGTTTCTCTTGAAAAAAACCAAACCCCGCCTGGTCATCGGCACGGGAGGATATGTGTCCGGCCCCGTCCTGTACTGGGCATCACGGATGAAAATCCCCACGCTTCTCCATGAGCAGAACGCCTATCCGGGCATCACCAACCGGATCCTGTCCCGGCATGTGGACATCTGTGCCGTGAGTTTTGAGGAATCCTTCACGTATTTTAATAAGGCTCGGAATGTGGTGCTCACCGGAAACCCCATCCGTAAAAGCTTGCTGGCTGTGTCCCGGCAAAAAGCACGGGAAGCGATGGGGTTGGATGAGACGCAGCGGCTTGTGGTTGTCATGGGTGGCAGCGGGGGAGCGAAGAGCATCAACGACGCCTGTACTGACATGTTGAAACAATGGTTTTCCCCGGACGGGTTCAGACTTGTCTTCGCCCCAGGGAAAAGATATTATATGGATGTGATGGAGGCCATGGGGGAGACGCCCCGGAATGTGGATATCCGTGAATATATATATGACGCCGACATCGTCTACAATGCCTGCGACCTGATGGTCTGCCGATCCGGTGCCATCACCATCAGTGAAATCACCGCCATCGGCATCCCTTCGGTGCTGGTGCCGTCTCCAAACGTGACTGAGAATCATCAGGAAGTCAATGCCAGGGCCCTGGAGAGGAAAAATGCATGCAGGGTGATCCTGGACAAGGACATGGACGGGAAGAACCTGCATGATGCCATCATGGGCATTCTCAAAAACCCGTCGAAGATGGATGAAATGAGAAGGAATGCCCGTGGAGCCGGTATCCTGGATGCGGACGAGGCCATCTACGGGCTGGTGGAGAAATTGTTGGGGGATGATGTGGGATGAAGATGACTGTACTGGGGAACAACGGTCCTTTTCCGGCGGATGAGGGAGCCTGCTCCTCGTACCTGTTCTCTTTTATGGGGCAAAACCTGTTGTGCGATTTGGGTGCGGGGAGCCTGCAAAACCTGGTCCGGGTCATCAGGCCTGAAAAACTGGATGTTATCGTCATCACGCATTTCCATTTCGACCATTTTTCCGACCTGTTGGTCTTACGGTATTATCTCAATCATCTCCGTTCGAAAAACCTGCTTCACAAGAAAATATGCCTCTATGTGCCAGAGGATCCACTGATGGGATTGGTCATGGATGACACGGTCTTCGACACCCATGTGATTGAAGAGGACAGGATCCTGGAAATGGAATCCTGGTCGGTGGCTTTTTCCGAGACCAACCACCCTGTCCGATGCTATGGATTGTCTCTGTCCGGCAAGTCCAGGCAGATCGTCCTGACATCGGACACCGTATATACAGAGAAGATGGTGAAATTCTGCCATCGGGCGGATCTTTTGGTGGCGGACTGCTGCTTGCTCAACGGCCAGCAGGGATATCACCTGACCGCAGGGGACTGCGGGAAACTGGCCAGGGAGGCCGGTGCCAGGGCATTGCTGCTTTCCCATTTGAACCCGATGAACGACACGGAGACTGCCTTGGCCCAAGCCAGGGAACACCACAGGAACACCATGCCAGCAGAGATCCTGCAGACATACTGAGCCGGAGGAGGAGACATGAACATATTCATCATGACGGACCTTGAAGGGGTCGCCGGAGTGCTGAACAAGCACAGCTGGGTGTTGCCCGGGACTGCATATTACGAAAAAGCCAAAAGGCTGCTGACGGAAGAGACCAATGCGGCTTGCAGGGGGTTCCTGAAGGCAGGTGCCACCGGGATTGTTGTTTGCGACGGCCATGGCCCGGGAGGCATTGACCCGGAGATCCTCCATGAGGAGGCATCCCTGATCCGGGGCTTTCCGGAAGGCTATCCCTGCGGGCTGACGAATGATTTCGACTGCGTGGCCTGGGTCGGCCAGCATGCGAAATCCAATACACCCAACGCCCACCTGGCCCATACCGGGAATCATCAGGTGTGGGATTATACCATCAACGGCCTTTCCCTGGGGGAATTCGGCCAGTTCGCCCTCTGTGCGTGCATGATGGGTGTCACTCCTGTCTTTGCATCCGGAGACGAAGCCCTGTGCAGGGAAGCCATGGCGTTGCTGCCGGGAATGGAGACCGTCGCAGTAAAAAAAGGCAGGGAGCCCGGGACCGGTGAGCAATGGAGCCATGAAGAGTATGACCGGGCCAACGACAGCGCCCTGCACCTTGCCCCCTCCAAAGCAAGAAGACTCATTGAGGAAGGCTCACAAAAAGCCCTTGAGCGATGGAAGGCCCATAAGGATTCCTTCTCCATGCTCAAGATGGACCCGCCGTATGTCAAGAAAGTCTGGTTCCGTGCATCCGGCAATGCCCCGGCATACAGCATCAAGGCAACATCCCTGGATCACATTTGGGATGTCATCAATCATCCTGGGGAAAAAGAATAAAGGTGCAAAAAGAAACCCCCGGAATCCGGATGGTCCGGAGGCCGGGGGCTGGTCATTCCATGAGAAAAACAATCAAGGCATGAGGAGTACTTTTGTCATCGCAGGATGGCTGTTGAGATAATTCAATACCGCCTGGCGATAAGACAGGTTTGAAACCATGTTTCCTTCGGCGTCAACCGGGACACCTTTTTCAAAGCCGCCGAACGTTGCGCCATTCTCCATGTGCCTGGCCACATCGGCGATGAAGTTCCCCTTGCCGCGCCCATTCTTGTAGACATTTCTGACACCATTGTGTTTTAGGATCTCTGAGGCGATGGCAGGGGCGGCCTTTGGTGGATGATCAGAAGGTGCGGAAAATGAATCCTGGACATTAACAGGCACAAAAAGGGCGGTGACAGCAAGTGGTCCGGTCACATTGGTGAAAGAGACATTCCAGCCTGCAAAGACATATCCCGGTCTTTCCGGAACAGCGGGTGGAATGGCAGTGGAACCATGGGGAATGGCACCCACCTTCAATATGTCCCCGTTCCAATTGATGAAGGTTACGTTATAAATGAGGACTGTCCATCTTGCATGGAGGGTGGTTGCAGCAGTGATCACAACATCAAAATCAAACAGGTTGGTCAGGGCTTCGTCCGTGTACCAGCCTATAAATATGCTGCCGGTCTTTGTGGGTGATGGGACGGGGATGACAACCTTGCCTCCAGGTGCCACCTCCTGGGAAGCCACAGGGCTTCCTCCATAAGTTGCGAAAGTCACGGTGTGGGTGATGGGATCAGGCTGAACCTGCTCAGTCCATCTGGCATATATTGTGATATCATCCGTGACAGGAGTGGCGAAGACATATAAAGTGGTCAGTTCCGCATCAGCATACCAGCCGGCGAAGTCGTAGCCTTCCCGGGTCGGAGCCGGATCGGGCAAAACAACTGTTTCACCGTCCTCCACGGTCTGGGGAGCAATGGCACTTCCTCCATTGGATGCGAAAGTCACGGTGTGGGTGATGGGATCTGGTTGAACCTGCTCAGTCCATTTGGCATATATTGTGATATCATCCGTGACAGAAGTGGCAAAGTCATATAAAGAGGCCAGTTCCGCATCGGCATACCAGCCGGCGAAGTCATGCCCTTCTTTGGTGGGTGCCGGATCGGGCAAAACAGCTGTTTCACCGTCCTCCACGGTCTGTGAATCCACGGCACTGCCGCCATCCACATCAAAACTTACCGTGTATGTCACGGGGTCGGGCCCTTCGCCGATCTCCGCCAACACGGTGTATGTGCCATAGAACAACACAAGGGACAACACCAGAAAAAGTGACAGAATTTTTCTTTTTTTCATTTTTCAGCCCTCCTCTATCTGCATTATACGCCTCTTCACCGGTACTGTAAAGTGACTGTCAATATCATTTCAATAAGTCATTTCCCTGGCCTGGGTGCCGGGGAGGGTGTATGTGATGTGAAGGCATTCCTTGCCTGTGAGCGCTTTTGTCCGGGCATCCGGCTGGCCGGACCCGATGAAGAGTCCGTAGGTGCCGGGGAGAAGGACACGCTTTCCCCTGCTGTTGATGAAGGAGAGTTTCCGCATGTCGATTTCAAAGGAAACACGGCAGGAATGGCCCGCTTTCAATGCAACAGGCTTGAAATCCTTTAACTGGTACAAGGGGGACTGTTCCGTGACAAGAGGGGTTTTGACATACAGCTGCAGGATTTCCCGGCCGTCCCTGGGTCCGTTGTTTTTTACTTCAGCATAAGCTGTCAGGATGCCTTCGGATGACAACCGGGTTTCATCCAACCCGATGCCATGGCAGGTGAAATCCGAATAGGAGAGTCCATAGCCGAAGGGGTAAAGGGGTTCCCCGGTGAAATACCGATAGGTGCGGCCTGTCATGCCGTATTCTTCAAATGGCGGAAGCTGGGAGATGGAGCGATAGAAGGTCAGGGGAAGTTTTCCGCAGGGATTGCAGTCTCCAAATAAAAGATCAGCCACCGCTAGACCCCCAAGAGCGCCCGGGTACCAGGCCTGGATGACTCCCCGGCACAATTCATGGGCCTTTGTCAGATCCACACAGCTTCCACTGAGATTGACCAGGATCAAGGGTTTTCCGGTTTCAGCCAGGGCGAGGATGAGCTCCTCCTGCCTGCCTGGCAAGGTGATGTCCTCCCGGTCCCCACCGCCGAATTCAGGATACCTCGGATCTGCTTGCTCTCCTTCAATCTTTGTGTTCAAGCCTGTGACCAAAACCACCGCATCTGAAGCCAGGGCGCAGGAGACTGCCTCGGATATGAGTCCGGCCTCGTCTTCCCTGGGTTCTTTCCGGGCAATGTCGCATCCCACGGAATAGTTGATTCTGGCGTCGGGAACCTTACGGATGATGCCTTCGAGTACCGTGACGAACCGGGAAGGGATGCCGCTGTAGTTGGCCAGAAGCACATGGCGGTCATCCGCGTTGGGACCGATGACGGCGATGCTCCCGATTCCCTTGTCCAGAGGCAGAATACGATCGTTTTTCAACAGGACAAGGGATTTCCTGGCCATTTCCAGTGAAAGCTCACGGTGGGAGGGGGAATCGTTCGATTCGAAGGGGATGCTTGTGTATTTGTTTTTCCCCGGTGGATCGAACATGCCCAGCTTGAAACGTGCGGTGAACAGCCGCTTGACCGCGGTGTCGATGTCCTTTTCATTGACCAGCCCTTCCTCCACGGCTGTCCGGAGGCGGGCATATGTTTTCCCGCAATTGAGGTCGCAGCCGTTTCTCACCGCCAGGGCTGCGGATTCATGGGGATGTTCGGTGGTGTGGTGGTAAAGATGGATGTCGCAGATGGCATGGCAGTCGGAGACCACAAACCCTTTGAAACCCCATTCCTCCCGGAGGATGTCCTGGAGGAGTGTCCTGCTGGCGCAGCAGGGTTCCCCGTTGGTCCGGTTGTAGGCACCCATGATGGAGGCCGCTCCGGCTTCCACGACGCAATCCCTGAATGCAGGCAGATATGTTTCCCGCAAGTCTTTTTCCGAGACGCGGGCATCGAAGGTATGGCGCTCTTTTTCCGGTCCGCTGTGGACTGCAAAATGCTTCGGGGTGGCAATGGTCTTCAGGTAGGTGGCATCGTCACCCTGCATTCCCTTGACGAAGGCGCAGCCCATCCTGCCCGTCAGGTGGGGATCCTCCCCGAACGTCTCATGGCCCCTTCCCCAGCGGGGATCCCGGAAGATGTTGATGTTTGGGCTCCACATGGTGAGGCCTTTGTATATCCCGGTGTCCTTCTGCCTCAAATACTCATGGTGCTTGGCCCGGGCTTCATCGGAAATGACTGAAGCAGACCGGAAGACCATTTCCACGTCAAAGGATGCGGCCATGGCAATGGCCTGGGGAAAAACGGTTGCGGTACCCGCCCGCGCCACCCCATGGAGGGCCTCATTCCACCAGGTGTATGCCGGGATCCCGAGGCGTGGGATGGCGGGTGAAACGTGCAGCATCTGGGATATTTTCTCCTCCAGGCTCATCCGGGAGACCAGGTCCTCCACACGCTGGATGACGGACAGGCGGTGGTCTTGATAAGGTTGTTGCATGACAATGTCCTTCCTGTAGAAAATTATAATATTTTATGATTTTATACTACTGAAATATGAACAATTTGTAAATATTGAGCCAACCTTTTATTTCGGTGGAGATTCGGTGTTATAATGTGAAAAGTAGAATTTGTTGAAAAGGTTGGTCGTATGAATAAGAGGGGTCTCCAATTGGTCGTATTGATCCTGATGTTTGGAATCATGCTCTCCGGATGTGCTTTGCTGCCTTCGGAAGACGAGAGACTCGACCCGCCAATCCGTGAGGCAGCCCCTCCCGCATACCGGACCGAGAAGGTGAGAAGGGGGGACATCGTCAAGACTTTGACCCTCTACAGCTCCTTTCAGCCCGCAGAGGAAACCTCTTACCGTTTTGATGTCCTGTCAGGCGTCATCATGGAGATATATGTGAAGAAAGACGACCGGGTGAAAGAGGGGGATCTCCTTGCCATTCTTGATACCGGAGACCTGAACACGCAAATCAGGGACATGCAGCTAAGTTATGACGCCGCCAGGATTAATTTCTTGCGCGCCAAGGAACGATATGACCAGAAACTCACCAGCGAATATGCCATGAAAATTGCGGAGATCGATTACCAGATGGTCAAGGTGAAGTACGAAGACCTTCTGGAAATCGACAGGAAGTCAAGGATCAATGCCGTGGAGGACGGAGTGGTGACATACGCCCTGGATATCGCCAGGAATCCTTCCGTCACAAATATCTCCCTGGTGGTCAAAACGGCGAAAAGCGAAAATTTGATTCTGGTGGGGACCGGGTTTTCCGCCAGCAGTTTCACCCCGGGAGATGAGGTCACCATCGAGACCCAGGAAAACCGGGTGTCTGGCGTGGTGGAGACGGTGGAAGGAAACCGGGTGAGATTCAGGCCCGACACCATTGATGAATCATGGAAAATCGGTACTGTGGCCCGAGTGGTCCTTGATATGGCAAGTGCGCGGGATGTCCTGCTGGTCCCCCAGCGGGCCATCATTACTTATGCAAAGACCTATGTCAAAGTGCTGGAGGACGGGGTTGCGAAGGAAAAGGAGATTGTCACGGGATTGAGTGACAATTCCTATACTGAAGTCATCAGCGGCCTGGTGGAAGGCGAAGAAGTTATTTTATACTAAGGAGTGACAACGTGCTTCATATCGTAATGAGGAAAATCCTGAACAACAAATGGCTGATACTCTGCCTGCTCATCGGGTGCATCCTCGCTGTCGCGGTCGTCAGCTCCATCCCCATGTATTCCGATGCCATTCTCCAGAGGATGCTGACCAAGGAATTTGAGAATTTCCAGGAAACGAAGGAGGAGTTCCCCTCCACCTATAAATTCACCGGGACCTTTGGCGTCATACAGGACCGTCAGACCAAGACAAAGCTCTTCGAGTACTACAACCATCACATCGAGAACAACATGGCCACTTCTCTTCCCATGGATATCATCGGATCCTATGCATTGACCGCATCAAGGGGTTATACGAGCTTAAATTCCAGGGATTGGGATCAGTTTTACGCGGAGAATGTCAGCAACAAGCCTGTGAGAGGTGTCTGGACATCCAGGGCTGTGATCTACGGACTCAGCGGCCTGGAGGACCTGATGAAGGTCATCGGCGGCAGGATGTATTCACATGAAACCCCCGGTGACGGGATTTATGAGGTGGTGGTCAGCAGCCAGGCCATGAGGCTGAACAACTATGTGCTGGATGGAGTCTATACCCTGACGGAAACAATCAGGTCCACGGAATCCTTCTTCCAGTTCAGGGTCGTGGGTGTGGTGGAGATGCAGGAGGAAAAATCCACCTATTACTACATCGACAATTATGGCATTTACATGGAGCCGAATATATTCAAGAGGGATTTCGTGGATCCGCAAATGATCTCCATCGCCCAGACCGAGTGGTACTATGCCTACGATTTCTACCAGCTGAGGATGAAGGATGCCGGGAGCATTTTCGAAACATTCGAGGAAAACCATCAATGGATCCAGGATAACCATGGATACCTGCGCCAGAGCCTGTCCTTCATGCCCATGCTGGAGGAATACGCCGCCAGGTCAAACCAGCTGTCGGTGATGCTGATCCTGCTCATCATCCCTGTCCTTGTCATGATCGGCTTCTACATCTCCATGATAGCCCAGCTCATCATGGACCAGGAAAAAAATGAGATTGCCATGCTGGAAAGCCGGGGAGCCAGCAGGAAACAGATTTTCACCATATACCTGTATGAAAGCCTGTTCATCGGGGTGGTGTCCCTTGGGCTCGGACTGCTCCTGGGCGTGTTGATGTGCAGACTCCTCGGGGCGGCCAACGGGTTCATGGAGTTTGTCAACCGTTCCGCTATGGATGTATACATCAGCCAGAGAGCCTTCCTTTACGGGTTGGCATGCATATCCCTGTACATCCTCATGATGCTGATCCCGGCTTTCAAGGCCTCGAAATTCACCATCGTTCAATTCAAACAGGGAAAAGCCATCCTGGACAGGAAACCGTTCTGGTACAAAATGTACCTGGATGTCATCCTTTTGGTGGTATCCCTGTACGCCCTGGCCAATTACAACAAGTTCAAGGAAATGGTGACCATTGCGGAGCAAGGGCAGATCGACTATCTGGTTTTCTTCTCCATCACTTTCTTCATCCTGGGACTGGCCCTGGTGTTTTTGCGAATTTATCCCTATCTTGTCAACCTGGTCTTTCGGCTGGGGAAAAGGATATGGACACCTTCCATGTATGCCGCCTTCACCTATGTGGGAAGAGGCGGGAACATGAGGCAGTTCATCATGATATTCCTGATCCTGGCCCTGGGCGTGGGAATTTTCAATGCCAACAGCGCCCGGACCATCAATGAGAACAATGTGGACAAGCTGCGGTTCGAAAATGGCGCGGACATTCGCATGAGCCTTAGTTTCACCACTTTGTCCACGGACGCCTTCGGAAACATCATCGAGGTGGCCGACACCAGCAGGAGCGAACCGGAGATCTTCCGCCTGATCAACAGCTACGAAGGCGTGGACAACCTGACCCGGGTGGCTTCCGTGCCGACCATCGTTGCTTCAAGGAAAGCCAGTGCCAGCAGGCAGATGCAGGCCACCGTTACCGCGATTGTCCCGGAGGAATATGGGAAAGTGGCCTGGTCGAGGCATGACCTCATGGATGTGAACATCAATTTTTATCTGAATCTTCTTGCCCAGCACCCTGACGGGGTCATTGTCTCCCGTGAGATGGCGGAGAACTTGGATCTGGTCCCAGGGGACTTCCTGGAAATCGTGCCCTCGGACAGGGTCCGTACGGTCCTTGAGGCACCGGTCATCGCCATCGTGGACAACTGGCCGACATACAACAAGTATGTCAATCCCGCGACTGGCAAGGTGCAGGATGGCCAGACCACATATGGCCTGTGCATCATGCATATGGATCTCCTGAGAATCAACCTGCGGGATTTGAACTATGAGATATGGGTGGATAAGGCCGACGGAATCCTTGACAGCGAGTTCAATGCCTTTCTGATTGAAAACGAGATCTCCCTCCTGTCGGCGAGCTATACTGATTTTCAGATTTCCGAAATCAAAAGGCAGCCCATGCTGCTGGGACTCAACGGCATCCTGACATTGAATTTTCTGGTCATCATGATCATCTGCGGCGCGGGATTCATCATATTCTGGATCCTGTCCATCCACCAGCGGGTGCTGCAGTTCGGTATATTCCGGGCCATGGGTCTGAAAAAGAGGGAACTGATCTCCATGATCATATGGGAGCAGCTGCTCATATCCGCGGTGGCCATCATCCTGGGGATTGTCATCAGCGGGGTCACCAGCGACGTGTTCGTGCCGTTGTTCCAGATTGCAGAAGCCAGTGAGGAGCGGATACTTGATTTCATCATATTCTCCAACAAGGGGGACTATGCGAGAATCTATGCAGTGGTCGGTGCGATGTTGGTGGTGGGCGTCGCCGTCATCAGCCGGTTCATCAACAAGATCAGGATTGACCAGGCCGTGAAACTCGGAGAGGATTGATGGAGGTACAGAATGCCTGTGGTATTTAAGACAGAGAACCTGTGCAGGGAATTCTTCCAGGGAAGACAACGGATCCATGCCCTGAAAAATGTGAGCATAGAGGTGGAAGAAGGGAAAATGACCATCCTGAGGGGAAGGTCAGGCTCGGGGAAGACCACCTTGATGAACTTGCTGGGAAGCCTGGACCGGCCCACCTCTGGCAAAATATTTTTTGGAAGCAATGAAATCACCACGATGAGCGACCTTGAACGGGATAACATCCGCAGGGATTCCATCGGATTCGTGTTCCAGTCGGTGGCACTGATCTCCGTGATGAATGCATATGAGAACGTGGAGTTTGGCTTGAGGGTGGCCAACCCTGGCAACCGGGGGGAATGGGACAGGATCATCAAACGAAGCCTCACCCAGGTGGGACTGGAAAAAAGAATGTATCACAAGCCTCATCAGCTGTCCGGCGGGGAACAGCAAAGGGTGGCCATCGCCAGGGCCATCGCCCATCAACCCAAAGTGGTGTTCGCCGATGAACCGACTGCGGAACTCGACACGCACCTGGGACTCCGCATCGTTTTGCTCTTCAAGCAGCTGGTGGAAAAGAACGGAATCACCGTGGTCATGACCACCCATGATCCCAGCATGAACCAAATTGCGGACAAGGTGATTTCGCTTGAGGATGGTGAAATAGTCAATGAATGATGACAATCAGGTATTGTACAAGGACCATGAGGAAACCACCGATGAATCCAATGTGGTTTTCTGCGAGAACCTTGTGAAGATCTATAAGACCAAGGATACGGAAGTGGTGGCTCTTCAAGGGTTGGATCTGGAAATCAAGTATGGGGAAATGATGGCCCTCATCGGCAACAGCGGAAGCGGGAAGTCCACCTTGCTGAACATGATAGGAGGGCTTGACAGGCCTTCCGCGGGAAAATTGAACGTGGCCGGATATGACCTGCTGAGGATCAAGAAGAACCAGCTGCTGGATTACAAAAAAAGCGTGGTGGGGTTCGTATGGCAGAACAACGCCAGAAATCTGATCCCCTATCTGACGGCGAAACAGAACGTGGAAGTGCCGATGATCCTTGCCGGAAGGAAGGACACCAAGAAAAGAGCCGTGGAACTGCTCAGGATCGTGGGACTGGAGGACAGGATGCGTAACAAGCTGAGCCAGCTGTCCGGCGGGGAGCAGCAGAGGGTGGCCATTGCCATATCCATGGCCAATGAACCGAAGATCCTCCTGGCTGACGAACCCACCGGTGCAGTGGACACCTCCACAGCCACACAGATTTTCAAAGCGCTGCGGAAGCTGAATCAGGAAATGGGTGTCACCATCATCATCGTCACCCATGACAGGGGTGTCTCCAAGAACGTGGACCGGGTGGTGGCCATCAGCGACGGAAGGACCAGCAGCGAGTATATCCGCAAAATCAACTATAATGCGGAAATCATGGAGCTGGACAGGATGTCCGGCGTGGAGGAAGGCGAGACCCACGAGGAGCTGGTGGTCATTGACAGGCACGGGCGGTTGAAGGTTCCCGAGGAATATATGAACATCGTGGGGCTGGAGAAAAACAGCAAGATAAAGATGGAGATTGAGAATGATAAAATCCTGTTATACAAGCAAAAGGACTGAGCATCATGTATAAGAAACATAAATCAACCTTGCTGTTGGTATGCATCGCATTGCTGATGCTTCTGCCAGGCTGTGCCGGGAGGGTTCAGACCGCTTTGACCCCTCCGGAATATGTGCCGAGGAAAGTCACTTACGAGACGGAGATCATCCGTAAGACATCCATATCCGATGTGGAAATCAAATACGGAACCGTTGTGCCCCTTATCCGGAAAGAGCTTTCCTTCCAGGTGTCTGGATACCTGAAGGAGTTCTATGTAAGCGGCAATATGGATGTCAGGGAAGGGGATCTTCTGGGCGCGTTGGAAAACGAGACCCTCAGCACACAGTTGAGGGACCAGGGTTTTCAACTCCAGAAAGCCATCCTCACCCATGAGAAGGAACGAAATGAGTTTGCGATTACAGGGTTGAACAAGGATGCACTCCTGATTGCTGAACTGGACCTGAAGGCAGCCCAATTCAGATATGACAGGGTGAAAACACAGCATGACAACCTTCTTCTTTATGCACCAATGGATTTTCGGGTGGAATTCACCACAGGGTTACCGGGACAATTTATCCATGCAGGAACTTCCGTGATGCGTGTCATGGACAACAGCAGGCAGCTGGTCAGCATCCCCATGGATGCCACGCTTGATTTCCTGGTGGTGGGCAGCAGGCTCTCATTCATATCCCATCCGGATGAATACGAGGGGGAAGTCATCCTCATTGATCCCGTGAAAAGACTCATATTCCTCGAGCCGGCAACGAAGCTGGAGAAAAACCTCGGGACAACGGTGGCGGTGCATATCGTCCTCACAAGCAAGGAGGATGTCATCGTCATCCCGACCTCTGCAGTCCATGAGGAAGCGGGCAGGAGATATGCGTATGTCCTGGAAAGTGGAATCCGGTCGGAGCGGGAAATACGGACAGGTCTGGCGACGGCATCCCAGGTGGAAGTGGTTTTTGGGCTGAGCGAAGGGGATGAACTCATCCTTTCGGTGAGATGAAGGGCGGGGAAAGGTTGAAAATGAAAAGACACATGGCGAAAATCAAAATATTGCTGGTGCTGACGGCATTTTCCCTGCTTCTGTCGGGGTGCATGTATTTCTACCCCTCGGAAATCCGGGAATATATCCCTGACCTGGTGCCTTCCAAAAGGCTGGTGATCCCATCGGTCTCCGTGCGCATGGGAACCATACGGGTATCCTATTCACTGCAGGGGGTCTTCACCGTCGACAAGCCTCAATCATCGGACATCGAGTCCAAGATATCCGGCACCATCGAGGAGATTTACGTGTTCAAAGGCCAGCTGGTGGAAGCGGGGAACTTGTTGGCAAAAATCAATACTGACAGCATCGAGGAACAGATATTCCTCGCTGAGATCGACCTGGAGAAGACCCTGATTCAATATCGGAACACCCTCAACCGGTTTCATGCAGGGCTGGTGGACAGCTTCGAGATGGATCTCATGGAAATCAATCGTCAAAGGAGGGTGAACCAGCTACAAGACCTCAGGGAAAGGGAAAAGCTCCATTACCTCTATGCGCCGGCATCAGGCACCGTATATGACATATACAAGGCCAGGGGGTCCTCCTCCGTGGGGCTGATCATGACAATCTGTGAGAAAGACGACGGAGTGGCTGAAATGATAATCCGCATCCCGAATGACAATTATGTCATGACAAAAACGGAAGTGGAGCTGGCATCCCTCAAACCCGGCAGGGAAGTGGTCATCGAGTACAACGGAGAGGAATACCCTGCCAAAATACTCCGTGACAATTTTCTCTATGTGTCCCAGGTATCACTGGTACCCGGCCAAAACATTTTCATCCATGCACGTTTTGACCAGGTGCCTCATTCCATCAATTTCGGGAACAGGGTGGTTTTACGGTATTTAGAGGCTGAAGCGGAGGATGTACTGGTCATCCCTGCATCCTGCGTGTTTTCCGAGGCAGGCATGCAATACACCTATCTGGTTGAAAATGGTGAGATCATCAGACGTGAAATTGAAACCGGTGTGAGTGACGGGTCATTCTATGAAGTCATCAGCGGGGTGTCGCTGGGGGAAAAGCTTCTGCTGAATCGTTGATCCATCCGCGTAAATATCATGTCTGCACAAAACTGCGGGAAAAACGACAACCTTTTCCCGCGGTTTTTTGATACACTGGTGGCATCAATCATATGCGGAGGTTTTTCATGAAAGAACTGGAAAAAGCCCTGGCCGTCAACGGAGGCCCAAAAACCATCGGAACATCACTGCCGAACAGGTTCAATGTCAACGAGCAAGAAAAAAAGGCGGTCTGCGCCCTTTTTGATGAGGCCTCATCCACGGGGGTGGCCCCGGGATACAGTGGCAAGGAGGAGGAGCTCCTCTGCGATGAGTTCGCCGCATGGATGGGCGGGGGATATTCCGACGGGGTGAATTCAGGTTCCACAGCGGTTTTCGTTGCACTGAGGGCCATGGAGATTGAACCCTTTTCCGAGGTCATCGTCAGTGCGGTCACCGATCCCGGGGGAATCATGCCCATCGTGATGAACAACTGCATTCCCGTTGTGGCAGACACCACCATGGACAGCTATAACTGTGGACCGGAACAGATCAGGGACAAGATCACGGAACATACCAGGGCGGTTGTCGTTTCCCATATCCTGGGGGAGCCTGCGGACATGGAGGGCATCATGGACATCGCACACGCCCATGGCTTGAAGGTCATCGAGGACTGTTCCCAGTCCCATGGTGCGACCATCCATGGAAGAAAGGTGGGGACTTTCGGCCATGCCGCCGCTTTTTCCACCATGTTCGGCAAACATTTCAACACAGGAGGCCAGGGAGGCCTTGTGTTCACGAAGGATGAGGCGACATATTGGAAAATCAGACGTCATGCCGACCGGGGGAAGCCCTTCGGACTGCCCGGTGGATCCACCAATGAGGTTGCTTCCCTGAATTTCAACCTGAGCGAGATTTCAAGTGTCATTGGAAGGGTCCAGCTGAGAAAACTCGACGGCCTCATCGAAAAAAGAAGAAAACTGGTCTCATATTTCAATGAACGGATCAAATCCCAAAAAGCCATATCCTCCCCTTCGTTGATTCCGGGAGCCAGAGGATCCTACTGGTATCTCAGGCTTGACTGCAATGCGGATGCCCTTGTCTGCACGAAGAATGAATTCCTGGAAGCGGTGGCCGGGGAGGGGGTCCTGCTCATGAAGGACTATTCCTTTGCACTTCCATATAAGTTCGACTGGTTCAAAAACAAAAATGCTTTCGGCAGGGACGGATTTCCATGGACTGCTCCCCAGTACAAGGGAACAGCCGGCAACGAAGTCCATTGCCCCAATGTGGAGCATGTCATAGAAAGATGCTTCAACCTGCATGTGTATGAGAGCTGGACGGAGCAGGACATGGATCTGATTTTCAAAGCGTTCCAAAAGGCGGAGGATGCCTACGCCAGGTGAGGCATGAGACAGCCGGACATAAAAAATGCTTGACAATTCCTTGTTGCGGATTGTATAATTGTATACAAGTATACGAATATGCGAAGGAAGGGAACATGCAACATTCATTGAGGGAAAAAGTATTCCTGATTCTGGAAGAGGACATCATCAACGGGAAGTACCGACAGGGGCAGAAGCTCACCGAAGCCATGCTGTCCAAGGACCTGGGGGTAAGCCGGACTCCCATCCGGGAAGCCCTGGGCCAGCTTGAGATCGAAGGGCTTGTGGAGATTACTCCAAATAAATCCATTGTCGTCAAGGGAGTCACCCAGGAGGACATCGAGGACATCTACGAGATCAGGGAACTCATCGAAGGCCTTGCAGCTAAAAAAGCAACACAGAACATCACGCTTCAGGAAACGGAGAAGATGGGGGAGATCATCGCACTGCAGGAGTTCTATACGGGCAGGAACGATGTGAACAACCTGGTGAAGATGGACGACCAGTTCCATGAAACCTTGTTCCTGGCCAGCAAAAGCAAGACCCTGAGCCACATCCTCATCATGTTTCACCATACCCTGAAAAAAGCGAGAAGTGACTCCTTCGCCAGACGCGTCAGGGCGAATTCAGTCTTGAGCGAGCACAAGGCCATTTATGAGGCCATACTCCGGAAAGATGGGAAAATGGCAGAGAAACTTGCCGGGACCCATGTGAAGAACGCAAAAAACAGATTATTGGGAAAGTGAGAAAGCAACGATGAACAAGGACTACATCAGTACATTGGCGGAAAAAGCCGAACAGAACAACAGGATCCCCCCCCACCTATATACCGAGTACAACGTGAAAAGAGGGCTGCGCAACAGCAATGGCACAGGGGTGCTGGTTGGGTTGACGGAGATCGGGGATGTCCACGGATATATCATCGACGAGGGAGAGAAAGTCCCGGTGGAAGGGGACCTGAGATACCGGGGAATCCCTGTCCGGGAACTGGTGAACGGACTGGCCGAGGAGGCGAGGTTCGGGTTTGAGGAAGCCACATACCTGTTGCTCTTCGGTGAACTGCCGGACAAAAAGTCTCTTGAAGCCTTCATCTCGGCCCTGGGAGAGCAGAAGAACCTGCCACACAACTTTTTCGAGGACATGATCCTCAAAGCACCCAGTTCCGACATCATGAACAAACTGGCCAGATCGGTGCTGGCCTTGTATTCCTATGATGACAATCCGGACGATGTCTCCGTTTACAATGTACTAAGACAGAGCATCAGCCTGATCTCCAGGTTTCCGCTGCTGGCAGCTTACGGATATCAGGCGAAAGCCTACCATTACATGGGGAAAAGCCTGGTGGTCCACACACCGGACCCCCAAAAATCCATTGCAGAGAATTTCCTCATGCTGATGCGTGCAGATGGCGATTATACCCGGACAGAGGCTGAGACACTGGATCTTTCACTGGTCTTGCATGCCGAGCATGGGGGAGGGAACAACTCCACCTTTGTGTCCCATGCCATCACATCCACCGGCACGGACATCTACTCATCCGTGGCCGGCGCCATCGGATCCCTGAAGGGTCCCAGGCATGGCGGGGCCAACATCAAGGTCAAGCAGATGATGGATGAACTGAAACAGAACGTGAATGACTGGAAAAATGAGGAGCTGATCCTGGGTTACCTGCAGAAAATACTTTCAAAGGAAGCCTTTGACAGGAGCGGCCTGATCTACGGCATCGGACATGCCGTCTACACCTTGTCCGATCCCCGCTGCATCCTCCTCAAGGAAAAGGCGAAGATCCTTGCCGCAGAGAAGAAATCCACGGATGAGTATGAGCTGTATGAGCTGGTGGAAAAACTGGCTCCGGAGGCTTTCACCAGGTTCAAGAACAACGATAAAGTGGTATCTGCCAATGTGGATTTCTATTCAGGGCTGGTATACAGCATGCTGGGGATTCCCGGGGACCTGTACACCCCGGTGTTCGCCGTATCCAGGATCTCAGGCTGGTGCGCCCACATCATCGAGGAAATCGTGAACGGCGGGAAAATCATGCGTCCTGCATACAAGAACGTACAAAAGCTGACGAATTACATCCCCCTCGACCAAAGATGAATGAAAAGCCGGAGGAATCCGGCTTTTTTTTATTGGATGATTTCCTCGAGTGCATATCGGACCAGGTCCCCGGGGGGCAGGACAATGTCCGGTACGATGCCGATGCTGTGGATGGAGAGTTTGTTCCCGGGGGACAGGAAGACAAGCGTGGTGGCCCGGGCGCGAAACCCCCTCATGAGATTCAAGACCGTCTGGCCCACGCTTTTGCCGTATGTGGTCTCCCCGATGGTGGTCACTTGTTCCAGGTTCTCTGAAAGAGCCAGGATGAGGAGTTCCGCCGCGGAAGCGGAATTGCCGTTCTGGAGGATGATGATTTTGTCAAAAGACAGGGAAGGGTCCTTCCTGGAAGGAATACCCCTTTCCCGGAACCTGGTCTTCTCGATGATGAGCACGCCGCCTTTCTCGACAAAGGCATCCCCGATTTTCAGCATGATGTCCAAATCCCCGCCGCTGTTGTCGCGGAGGTCCAGGACAAGGTTATTGTATCCGGATATGAAGTCCAGGTTCTCATTGAAAAAAGCAAAGGTGTCCCTGGTGAAATTGGTGAGCAGCATGTATACGGTGTCGGGAGTGAGTTCCTCGACGTAGGATCGGGCTGACTTCTCCTCCCTCCACTCCTCATAAGAGCGCTGCTGGGATGGATTGTATTGAAACGTATACGGATCTTCCGCTTTTTCCCGGACCTCCCTGGAAAGCAGGGAGATGGAAAGGTTGTCAAAATACCTGTAGTATCTTCCTTCAACGTCCATTCCGATGTTGTCCCGGTAGATGGTGTCCAGGGCGCCGGTGTGGATATAGCCGGCGGACAGGAAGGCTTTGTATGAGATATAGTCCCAGTTGAGGAATATAACCGTCAGGGAAAGGCAAAGCAACACAAGGGAACCCGCCAGGGCGATCCGTGTCCTTCTCCTGCTTTTTTTCAATGCTTTCACGTCATTCTTCATTGGACTCACCACCTGCACCCATTATACTATAGAAAAATCTTCCGTTGAAAAATATTTGGATTGCGTATAAAATACGATGTGAAAAGAAAAATTCGGGAGGATCGCCATGATCATCAGCTGTGAGAATGTCGGTAAAAGTTACGATCGAATCAAAGCGCTGGATGGCTTGAGCCTGGAGATTCCCAAAGGGATCATTTTTGGGCTGCTGGGGCCAAACGGCGCCGGAAAAACCACCTTCATCAACATCCTTGCCAGCCTGGTCAGGCATGACACCGGCATCATCCGGGTGATGGACCGCAGGATACCGGAGGATTTTTCCGTTCTGAAGAAGGACATGGGGTTTGTTCCCCAGGACCTGGCCATCTACAACGACCTGACGGCTTATGAAAACGTCTCATTTTTTGCCTCCCTGTACGGGCTCAGGGGAAAGGAGAAAAAGGAGAAGGTGGAAAGGGTGCTGGAATTCACGGGCCTGCAGGAAAGGAAGAACGACCTGGTCAAGACCTATTCGGGAGGCATGAAAAGGCGGCTGAACATTGCCTGCGGGATATGCCATGAACCAAAACTGATTTTTCTGGATGAACCCACCGTTGGCATCGACCCCCAGTCCAGGAACTATATCCTGGAAGCCATCAAGGAGCTGAACAAGAAGGGAAACACCGTGGTCTATACCACCCATTACATGGAGGAGGCCCAGGAGCTGTGCAACAGGATTGCCATCATAGACATGGGTAAGATCATCGCACAGGGGACCCTGGATGAACTCAGGAAGCTGGTGTCGGAACACGAACTCCTGACCATCGACCTGAGAAAAACCGGGAATACAGACCCAGGCGAAATGGCGAGGATCCCCGGGGTCATCTCCGTTTCCATGACAGACAACCAGCTCCATATCATCCACGATGGCAACAGGGACATGATGGAACACGTTGTCACCTACATCACCGGCAAAAATGCCGGGATCGTGAAGATGGAAAGCAGGAAACCCAACCTGGAGGATGTCTTTCTCTCCCTGACCGGAAAGGTGCTGAGGGATTGAGGATATGATATATTTGAACATACTGCTCCTGTACTTC
>JAWOHX010000107.1:0-4173 GCA_046484975.1 Clostridia bacterium | reverse complement strand
GTCATGACCACCGAGACCACCTGCCTGAGCTCAATATGGCATACGGACGAAAAGGTGCGGGAATACTACAGGATCCATGAAAGAGAAGGGGACTACCGGGAACTCAAGCCCCTGGCCCCGGCCTGCTATGATGGAATGATCGATGTGGACCTTTCCATGGTCGAACCAATGATCGCCATGCCCTTCCATCCGGGCAACACCTACACAATCCGCGGATTGATTGAGAATGCGGCGGATATTTTTGCTCTGGTGGAGAAAGACGCCAGGGCGATCATGGGTGAAAAAGCGGATTACCGGATCAGGGACAAAATCCGGGGCAAGGACATCCTGGTGGACCAGGGAATCATCGCGGGTTGCGCCGGCGGTACTTTCGAGAACATTTTCGAAGCTGCCGCCATACTGGCAGGCAAGAATCCAGGAAACAGCGATTTTTCCCTTTCGGTATATCCCCAGAGCCAGCCGGTCAACTATGAACTCAACCGGGCCGGTGTCATCGGCAGGCTGATGGACACGGGTGTCCTGATGAAGACAGCCTTCTGCGGCCCCTGCTTCGGGGCAGGGGATGTGCCAGGAAACAATGCCTTGAGCATCCGGCACACAACCCGGAACTTCCCAAACCGGGAGGGATCAAAGCCCGGACAGGGACAGATTGCAGGGGTGGCCCTGATGGATGCCCGGAGCATCGCCGCCACGGCGGCCAACGGGGGGATCCTGACTCCGGCCACACAGACCGGATACACGATAGGGGAACATGATTATGCCTTCAATGGACAGATCTACAGGAACAGGGTTTACAACGGATATCAGAAACCTTTGGATGTGGAACTGAAATACGGACCGGGCATCAAGGACTGGCCGGTGATGGGAAAACTCAGCAGGAATCTTCTCCTGATGGCGGCAGCGGTGATCCATGACCCGGTGACCACCACCGATGAACTCATCCCATCGGGGGAAACCTCATCCTACCGGTCCGACCCCCTCCGGCTTGCTGAGTTCACCTTGAGCCGGAAAGACCCCCTTTATGTTGGGCGTGCGAAGAAAGCCATGGGCATGGAGAAAGAAAGGGCATCCGGAACACTCAGGAAATATGAGGGTCTGGACCTTGGGGATACGGGCATCGGCAGTTTCATTTATGCCACCAAACCCGGGGACGGGTCCGCCAGGGAGCAGGCTGCATCCTGCCAGAGGGTTCTCGGCGGAATGGCCAACGTTGCCCTGGATTATGCCACCAAACGGTACAGAAGCAATCTGGTGAACTGGGGGATTTTACCCTTTGTCGTGGATTCCCCCCCGGATTTGGAACCGGGGGATTTTCTCTATCTTCCCGGGATCCGGGAGGTGGTGGAAACAGGAAAAGAGCAGATCCTTGCGCTTCTTCTCAAGAAGGGCATGACGCAGGAAATTGTCCTGAGATTGCCCCGCCTTACCGATGACGAAAGAAAAATAATATTATCGGGTTGTCTGATGAACCATTATAAAAGGGACTGATAGGAAAGCAAGACCAATGGATTTGACAAAAAGACAGTTCATCCTCTCGGGAGACATGAAAAAAGTCATCTTGGTGCTGGCCCTGCCCATCATGCTCTCCAACCTCATCCAAACGGTATACAGCCTGGCAGACACGTTTTTTGTCAGTCTGCTGGGAGACATCTATGTTGCTGCCGTGGGCTTTGTGTGGCCGGTGGAATTCTTCATGCTTTCCCTTGGTATGGGTCTTGGCATTGGCGGCCGGGCCATCATTGCACAATACATAGGGGCGGGCAAGGGGGAACAGGCCAGGCATGCGGCAGGGCAGCTTTTCATGATCAGTACGTTGTTGGGCATAGTACTTGCGGTCTTTGGCTATTTCATCACACCGGGCGTCGTCCGTTTCATGGGAGCGGAAGGGGCGCTGTACCAAAACAGCGTCGTGTACCTGCAGATCGTCCTGGCGGGAGAGGCCTTCCGTTTCGTGTTCTTCTCCTACGCCTCCATCAAGCAGGCCCAGGGGGACATGATCACCCCACTGGTCTTGAGCGGATCCAGTGCGGTCCTGAACATCATCCTGGACCCCATCATGATCCTGGGTATGGGGCTGGGCATCCAGGGTGCCGCCTATGCCACCATCATTTCCAGGGGACTCCTGGGCATTTACTGCATGGTCGCCATCCTGAAATCCAAAAAGGGCCTGATCATCAGGAAAAGCGATTTCATACCGGACCGGAAGATGATCGGCAACATCATCAGGCTGGGGCTTCCGGCATCGGTGGGACAGGCCACCACCTCCCTGGGGTTCATCGTGATGAACATCTTTATCAAATCCTACGGAGAAATCACGCTGGCGGCCTTTGCGGTGGGCAACCGCATCAATTCCCTGGTCCTCATGCCCATCATGGGGGTGGGGAACGCCTTGTCCACGGTGGTGGCACAGAACATGGGAGCCGGTGACATCCCCAGGGTCAAGAAGGCGCTGTGGACTGCCATGAAGCTCACCACCCTGTTCGCCGTCATCGGAGGGGGTGTGATGGTGTTTTTCACCGAACCCATCATCGGCATCTTCACCCGGAACCCACAGATGCTTGCCCAGGGAAGTTTCTATATGGTCACCATCGTCTTCTCCCTGCCCCTGATGGGCATGTTCCAGAATTTCATCGGCTTTTTCCAGGGACTGGGAAGAACGGCTTTTGCCACCTCCGTCATGTTGGCCAGGCTTTGGCTGGCAAGGATCCCTCTCATCATATTGCTGGGGTATTTCACCAACCTGCAGGAAAAATCCGTCTGGTACGCCATCTTCCTGAGCAACATCGTGGTCTGCGTGATGGAACTCATCGCCTACTATACGGGATTCTGGAAGAAAAA
Organism: Clostridia bacterium; assembly: GCA_046484975.1. Lineage (GTDB taxonomy): Bacteria > Bacillota > Clostridia > DUPQ01 > DUPQ01 > JAWOHX01. The sequence goes on along the minus strand of JAWOHX010000107.1, from coordinate 1,335 downwards.
GGTGATCCGTTAGGAGCATTTTGCCATGGCAGGAAGAGTACCACGCTGTTTCAGGTGTTGGAAAGATACATATTGAAAGAAGGCTGCCCGGCATGGGCATTCCGATAGGCCGACGGGCTCCTGCCTGTCTTTTTCTTGAATTGCCTGCTGAAATGAAAGGTGTCGCTGTATCCCACCAGCCGTGCAATCTGCCCGATGGTCTGGTCTGTGGTATCAAGAAGCCATTGCGCTTTCTGCAGGCGAAGGGCCTGGACATAGGCCATGGGGGAGACGCCCATGATGTCTTTAAAGAAGTAGTGAAACCTTGTTTCTGAAAGGTTCAGGACCTCAGCGAGTTCCTTGCGGCCGGAGATGCCATCAAGATGATTCCGGATATGCCTAAGGACAGGCAGGACTTTTTTCATTCCGGCGAGCAAAGTGGCTTTTTCCGGGATGGGTTTGGAGAGGCCGATGATTTCGGACAACAGGCCGAAGGCCGCGCCTTTGAACAAAACCATCTTATCAACGGCAAACGCGTCACCTTCCCGGATGTTGCACTCCTGCAGTCGTTCAATATGCCACTGGATTCTTTTCCCTGCCGGTCCTGTGGCTGTGAAAGGAACTTCAAAAAACGACAATACATCGATGCCGTCCAGGATGGTGAATTGGATATGGGCGTAACTGAGTGTCCCTTCCCTGTGCATCCCCACCCGGTGGATGAAGCCGGGGGGGATGATGACGGCACCGCCGTCCCGGACACGGAATGTCCCCCGGTCCCGAACCTCGCAGAAATATTCCTGTTCATAGGCGCAGACAATGACAGTGAATGGAAACCTGCGCCAGTCGGTCCGATGGGCGATGTATTTGTTTCTCACGGAGCCGCTGACATATTGGAAAGACAAGGAATGGACAAGATAATCATTCAGGAAAGACGAATCCTCTGCCATATCATCAACCTCCCGGGCCAAATGCCCCTCCTATTATATCCCACAAGGCTGGTACATTCCATGGGATTCCACAAAAAGACATGTGAGCAGCTTTAAATACATATACTTTCAGTACAAAAAGACATGCGAATGATATTTTTTCCCATTCTCTTAAGTGCCGGCAGGGAGTATCATCCATCTATCGATATCACAAGCGGGGTGGATGAACCATGATGACAGGCAGGGAGAACATCAAAAGAGCGGTTACTTTCGGCTCGCCGGCATATCTGCAGGTATATTTCAGCGTCAACTGCAACTGGCTCCAGGAGCAAAACGAGGCAAAACTGGAAAGAATCAGGGAACTCCAGTCCCTGTTCCCGATCAACAGGCTGAGCGGCATGGACTACTGGCCCCCGCGGCAGGAGGAAAC
>JAWOHX010000102.1:0-8401 GCA_046484975.1 Clostridia bacterium | reverse complement strand
TGCTCTTTTTTCTTTTTTTCCCTTTTCCCATGCTTCCCCCTACATCATTCAATCATCTCGTACAAGTCCCCTGCACCCTGTTTGGTGCTGTGCCCGCCTGCGTTCAGCACCCTGACCTTTGATATATCCTTCCCGTAGGAAATTTCAATCACATCCCCCTCCTTGATCTGCGTCGAGGGTTTGGCAGTTCTTCCGTTGACAACAACCCTTCCTGCCCCGGCTGCCTGATTGGCAATGGTTCTTCTTTTGATCAGTCTTGCTGTTTTCAAGAATTTGTCCAGTCTCATTGGTCTTTCTCCTTTGATTTTTCCCACAGGACATCCAGTTGGCTCAGACTCATGTTTTCCATTTCCAAGCCTTCCCGGAGACATTCCTCCTCAATGAATGAAAACCGACGAATGAATTTGTTCATGGTCTTCTCCAAGGCAAGCTCTGGGTTTATTTTTAGAAAACGGCTTAGATTGACCAGGGAAAACAAAATGTCACCGAATTCCTCCTCGACGCTCTTCCCGTCTTTTTGGTCATATGCATGAAGAAACTCCTCGATTTCTTCCTTGATTTTTTCAACGGGTCCCTGCCGGTCGTCCCAGTCAAATCCTGCCCTCGCAGCTTTTTCCTGGATTTTCATGCTTCTGAACAACGCAGGGAAATTTTTAGGGATGCTTTTGATGCCTGCCGTATGGCTGGATATCTTTTTTTCCTCGTATTTGATCCTGTTCCAGTTTTTCAGCACTTCTTCCGGGGTTTCCGCCTTATCCTCCCCGAACACATGGGTATGCCGGGATATGATTTTCCGACAGATCCCGTCCACCACATCATCGATGTCGAATGCATTTTCCTCGGATGCGACCTGGGCATGGAACACCACCTGAAGGAGGACATCCCCCAGCTCTTCCTGAATCATTCCCTTGTCATTGAGGTCGATGGCTTCCAGGACCTCATATGTCTCTTCCAGCAGATATCTTTTTAAAGAACCGTGGTCCTGCTCCCTGTCCCAGGCACACCCGCCAGGGCCCCTCAGCTTCACCATGAGCTCCACCAAGTCATTGAAGCCATATTTGCGTTCCATCATGTCTCCTCCTTCATGGTATGGATGATGACACGGGCAACGGCCTTCATGCTCATCTGCATGTCCATGCTCTGTTTTCTGATCCGATTGTACGCCTGCTCTTCGTTGAGTCCCATCTTTTCCATCAACAGCCCTTTGGCCTTCTCAACGAATTTTCTGGTATCGATGTCATCCTTCAGTTTTCCGATTTCCTCCTCCAGGCTTCTGATTCCCCTTCTGCTTTTCAGGGATATCTCAACGGCATTGGCAAGTACTGATCGATTGAGAGGTTTGTTCAAACAGATAAGATATGGATACTGGAAATACTGCTCTGCATATTCCTTCTGTATCTCATTGGTCAGCAACAGCACCGAGCACTGATGGGCATTGATCACAATCTCAGCAATCTGGAATCCTGTCATATCCCCCATCTCATAATCAATGACAAGCAGGTCAGGCTTGTTGATGCTGACCTTTCGCAAAGCCTCTTTTCCAGAGACAGAGATATCCACGACATTGAACAATTCCTGTTCCAGGACATTTTTTAGTTTTTGGCCCATTTCAGGAGTGCGGGCTCCCACCAATATGATATCGTTTTTCATATGTCTCCAAAATATTGACCTGACAATTATATCATAAATGATGGGAAACAGCTTTTACAACCCTTTTAATCCCTGAATGGTCCCGGAACGTCTCAATCCGGGCATATCCCTGGCTGAAAAGCATCTCCTCAATGGACTCAGCCTGATGAATGCCTGCCTCCAGAAACAGGCATCCACCCGGAAAAAGATAAGCCTTGGCCTGGTTAATGATCTTCCGGTAAAACAACAGACCGTCCGGGCCTCCGTTCAAAGCCAGGTGGGGCTCATGATCCCTGACATCCTCCATCAGCAGGGGAAGGTCTCCTTCCTTCACATATGGAGGATTGGATGCAATGATATGGAAACGCCCTGAGATTTTCCCGAAAAGGTCACTGTTTACGAAGGCAACCCTATCGTCTAGCTTGAGTGCATGAATGTTTTTTCGGGAGACTTCACCACATTTTTCACTGCTGTCCGAAAGCAGCACCCGGGTTCTTTTTGCATGCCGGGCAATGGAAATACCGATGCATCCCGACCCGCTGCACAAGTCCAGCACACGGATTTCTTCATCCTCCATGCCTTTGATCCACAACAGGGCTTTCTCACAAAGGATTTCCGTTTCAGGCCTGGGAATCAGGACCCCTGCCTCCACATGGAACGTCAAGGACATGAAATGTGCCCGGCCGGTGATATAGGCCAAAGGAACGCCTTTTTTTCTTTTTTCTACCGCATCAAAAAAAAGGCCTTGCATTTCACTGCCAACCTTTTCATCCGGGTGGGAATAGATATATGTTGTGTCCTTCAAAAAAACTTCCCGGAACAACACAAATGCTTCCTTTAAGGGATCCGATATGCGGCCTTCATCCAGAAGGCTGGATGCTCTTTCAATCAGTTCTCTGATTTTCATCGGTCTGTTCATCTGCCGCGGACGGCACAGCTTCCTTAAGCGCTGCGATGGCCACTTCCAGCATGCCGTCGTCCGGCTCCCTGGCCGTGAAGCTTTGGAATAGGAGACCGGGCGCGCTGAGTGTTTTTGAAAACCAGTTATCCTTTTTCCATGCAAGCCGGATGAGTTCATATGCCATGCCCGCCACCACGGGAATCAGCAGGATCCTTACCACCATGTTGATGATGGCAGAATGCCATCCGGTCAGGGCGAACACAAAGATGCTGATGACGATGACGACGAACATGAAGGATGTCCCGCAGCGCTTGTGCCTGGTGGTGTATTTTTTGACATTCTCCATCGTCAGCTCTTCCCCGTTCTCATAGCAGTTGATGGTCATGTGCTCCGCGCCGTGATACATCCACACTCTCTTGATATCGTTCATCTTCGATATGAGGACCACATAACCGAAAAAGAGAAGGATGCGGAAACCTCCTTCGATGAGATTGTTGATCAGGCTGCTTTCTATGCCGAAAACCCGCACGAGCAGATTTGGCAGAAGGATGAAAAGACCCACTGAAAAAAGGATACCCACCACCACGCTGAAATAGATGACGGCGGATTTCATCTTATCCCCAAGGACTTTTTGAAGCCATTTTTCGAATTTCGAGGTGTTCCCAGGCTCTTCCTCGATGTCAAAATATTCCGCAGCATGCATCATTGCCTTCATGCCATGGACCATCTGGTTGAAAAGGCCGTTGACACCCCTTAGAAAAGGAATTTTCCGTATCTTGGAACTGTATTTCAATTTCTCGGAAGTAACTTCGATTTCTCCGTCCGGCTTGCGTACCGCAACCGCTTTTTTATCGGGGCCTATCATCATGACCCCTTCCAAAAGGGCCATGCCTCCTGCGTTCGTTCTCTTTTCCAATGTTTCCCCTTTATTAAAAAAGGCTTGCATTTCCATCAAGCCTTCATACATGTCACATGCCGTATTTCTTCTTGAATTTGTCCACTCTTCCTCCGGTATCAACAAGTTTTTGCTTTCCGGTGAAGAAAGGATGGCAACTGGAACAAATTTCAACCCTGATTTCGCTTTTCACGGAACCGGTTTCAAATGCATTCCCACATGCGCATTTTACTTCGGATTTTCCATATTTCGGATGTATGTCTTTTTTCATTTCGTTTCACCTCTTTTCGACGCTGAAAGATATTATAACACAATGCCATGGATTATTTCAATCTCTTTTTTATAAATAGTCACTGTTGGTATTGATGTTCGTCTTGGTATTGATGTTATTGACGAACTCCTCATTGGACTTGGTCCGCATCAACTTGTCAATCAACCATTCGGTGACATCTGCCGTCCCCATGTTGTTCATGGCTTTCCGGATGGTCCATATGCTCTCCAGTTCCTTTTTGTTGAGCAGTAGTTCCTCGCGCCTTGTCCCGGATTTGTTGATGTCGATGGCTGGGAATATCCTCTTTTCGGAAAGTTTCCTGTCCAGATGCAATTCCATGTTACCCGTTCCTTTGAACTCCTCAAAAATGACATCGTCCATCCGGCTTCCTGTCTCCACAAGAGCAGTGGCGATGACGGTCAGGCTGCCTCCGTGCTCGATGTTCCTGGCAGCGCCGAAGAATCTTTTTGGCCCGTGAAGGGCACCGGGGTCCAGGCCTCCGCTCAATGTCCTGCCCGTGGGTGTCATGGTCTGGTTGTATGCTCTGGCAAGCCGGGTGATGCTGTCCAGCAGAATCACCACGTCTTTTCCGTGTTCCACCAGCCTCATGGCCCTTTCAAGCGCCATCTCTGCAATCTTGGTATGGCTTTCAGGCACCCTGTCGAAGGTGGAATAGATGATCTCACCTTCGATGGATCGCTGCATGTCCGTGACTTCCTCTGGTCTTTCATCAATCAAAAGGACGATCAGTTCGATCTCCGGATAATTCGTGGTGACACTATTGGCAATTTTTTTCAGAAGAATGGTTTTTCCCGCTTTGGGAGGGGAAACGATCATTCCCCTCTGGCCTTTGCCGATGGGTGCGATCAGGTCGATAATCCTTGTGGAAAGATCCTTTTGATTCTTTTCCAAGGTGATTCTCTCCAAGGGAAATATCGGTGTCAGATATTCAAAGCTTCGTCTCTTCAGGGCAGATTCCGGTTCCCCTCCATTTACCGAAGTTACATACAGCAGCGCCTGGAATTTCTCCCCCTCTGATTTGGGCCTGCCGACGCCGGTGACCTTATCCCCTGTTTTCAGGCCAAGTTTTCTAATCTGGGAAGGAGACACATAGATGTCCTTTGGGCCATAAGAAAAATTTTCTCTTCTCAGGAAACCGTATCCATCGGGGAGCACTTCCAGGACACCTGCCACAACATCCTGTTCTTCCAAACGGGGGGCTTCGGTTTTTTCTTCGGCTTTGGTTTCCTCAGCGGGCTGGACCAACTTGTAGGTCCCTTCGAGGGTTTCATTTCTTTCCCCTTCCTTCTCCTGTGCGGAATGGGCAGCGGTTTTCATTTTTGGTTCTTTTTTCACATTTTCCTTTTTCTTCTCTGATTTTTTTCCTTCAGCTACTATGATTTCGATCAGCTCTTCCTTGCGATATTTGGTAATGCTTTTTACACCAACCATTTTAGCGATATATCGCAAATCCTCAAGTTTTTTTGTTTTTAAAATGTTTTCATCCTGCATAATAATACCTCGCATGTGACTGCTTTGAATTTAAATTTTAAATGAATAAATAGAATAACCTTATACATACTACCACACAAGTCCATACCCGTCAAGCAGGCGGATTCAGGTTTTTTTTTCGGGTTTTTTCCCATGTTTATACCTGCCGGACGTTTTTTCTTCCTGTCGGCAAATGCCCTGGTTCCTGCCTGCCCTCCACTGTTTTCTGGTGATTTTTCACCTTCCTTCCTGGCATGATCATCAACATGTTGTATTTTTTTTATTGTATGTAGCATATTTTGTGGAAATGTCGTATACTGTGAATATAGGAGATGGTAAAAAATTGCTGGGATACCTCGTGCTTCTTGTTTTTCATCTTTCTACACAAAGGCTTATATGAAGCAGGAACACATTGTCGATTTTTCGACTGGTGTTCCGTTTTTACAAAGGAGGATCTTTCATGAAAAAAACCTTTATCCTTGATACCAACGTCCTGCTCCAGACTCCGTATTCCATTTATCATTTCGATGACAATGACATCGTGATTCCCGCGGCAGTCCTGGAAGAGCTGGATAAATTCAAGCGCGACTCCAGCGAGCTTGGCGCAAATGCCAGGGAGATGGCACATATCCTGGATGAACTGAGGCTTGCGGGAAACCTCCGGGACGGTGTTTGTCTTCCAGGGGGAGGCGCCATCCGGGTGGAACTCAACTGCGAGGAAATCCCCATGCCTGACTGCTGGGACAACAAGAAAAATGACAACCGTATTCTGAAGGTCTGTCTTGGCCTGATGGAGAAGGGAGAAAATGTCATCCTGATTACCAAGGACATTTTCGCCAGAATCAAGGCAGAGATCCTCGGAGTCACTGCGCAGGACTATCATGCAGAGCAGGTCCCCACATTTGACGAGCAGTACAGCGGCAGAATCAAACTGTATACGGAAGACAGCAAGCTCAACGGGTTCTATGAGAAAAGCTGCCTGGATCCCTCGGATGCATACATTGACTACCAGGAGTCCATCAAGGCGGAAAACAACCTGGTCCTCAACCAGTTCATCACCATCCATTCCCTGACCAACGAGAAACACTCTGCCCTGGGACGGTTCAACGGGAGAGCCATCGTTCCCCTGGTCTATGCGAAGGCAAATCCATTCGGGGTGACCCCGCGGAACTCCCATCAGAAATTCATGCAGGAAGCCCTGATGCTTGATTCACTTTCCGCTCCCCTTGTCATCTTGAAAGGCCCCTCGGGAACTGCAAAAACCTTTTACTCCATCGCCGTGGGACTCCAGAAAGTGCTGGAGGAGAAACTCTACAGGAAACTTCTGGTCTGCCGGCCCAGCGTAAAGATGGATGAGGACATCGGTTTTCTCCCGGGAACGGAAAAAGAGAAAATCGCCCCCTACATGAGACCGGTGGTGGACAACCTGGAAGTGCTTCTTGACTCAGACAACAAGGAAAAATTCAGCAATGAGCATGAATTGTCTGACAAAATCCAGGAGCTTTTCGATCGTAATATCATCAACACAGAGGCCATCGCCTTCATCAGAGGCAGATCCATCATGAACCAATGGGTCCTCATCGATGAGGCCCAGAACCTGACCCCAAAACAGGTGAAAGGAATCATCACACGAGCCGGAATGGGCACCAAGATCATCATCGCAGGGGATCCCTTCCAGATTGACCATCCCTTCCTGGACATCCGAACCAATGGGTTGTGCTATGCCTCGGAAAAAATGAAGGGCAGCGCCTTGGCATTCCAGCTCACCCTGGATGAGAGTGATTGCGAAAGATCCGCCCTGGCATATGAGAGCTCAAAAAGAATGTGATGTTTCTGCATGGATTGTGTATAATGGCTTGGGATACTGAAGGAGAGACACCTATATGGACCACAAGCCTGAGCACTATAAGCGGACCACCATTTCTTGTTTCGTGGGCATCTTCATACAGGCCATCATCATCAACCTCACCGCCATCCTCTTCATCCCCTTGATGAGCCTCTACAATCTGTCCTATTGGCACCTGGGACTTGTCGTTGCCGTCAATTTTACCGCACAGGTGGCATCCGATCTTGCATTCAGTGGAATCATCGACAAGGTGGGATTCAAGAGGTTGGTGCTGCCGGCGCATCTGCTTGCTTTCGCCGGTCTGCTTCTGTTCGCGGCAACCCCTCTTGTCTTCGATGATTTCCTGACTGGTTTGATTGTATCCACCCTCATATTCTCTGTGGCCGGCGGCCTGTTGGAGGTCCTCCTGAGCCCCATCATCAACGGCATCCCCAGCAGCAACAAAGGACCTGCCATGGCCCTGATGCATTCCTTTTACGCCTGGGGACAGATTGCCACCATCCTCCTCACCACGCTCTTCATTTTCCTGTTCGGCAAGGAAAACTGGCAGCTCATCGTCCTGGTGTGGGCCATGGTGCCCCTGGTCAATTTCTTTCTCTTCCTCTTCTCAACATTCCCGCCGGTTATTCATGAATCCCAGCGGATGGGTGTCAGGAAACTCATCGGGAAACCCTTCATGATCATTGCCCTCCTGGCCATCATGGCAGGAGGCGCCACCGAAGTCGTCATGAACCAGTGGTCATCGACTTTCATGGAGAAGGTCCTACTGCTGCCCAAGGTCACGGGAGACCTCCTGGGCATGAGTGGATTCGCCCTCATGCTGGGACTGGGCCGGCTGCTGTTTTTCAAATACGGGGCCAAGGCCAACCTGCACAGAATATTGGTCTTAGGCTCCGGTCTGGCGGTCGTCGCCTACATCGTGGTGGCCACATCCCCCGTTGTCTCGGTCAGCCTTATTGCCTGCGGGGTCTGCGGACTGGCCACCAGCCTTCTATGGCCCGGGACCCTGGTGGTGACGGCGGAGAAATATCCCTTGGCTGGCTCCTGGATCTTTGCCTTTCTGGCTGCCTCCGGTGACATCGGCGCGGCCGTGGGGCCCCTCATCACCGGGTTCGTGACGGAAGAGGCGCTGGTCTCCCTGCAGGCCATGTCCACGACATCCACCCCGGAGCAAATGGCCATCCGGGCAGGCATCCTGGCAGCCGTGGTTTTCCCCGTGGCCACCCTGGCCTGCCACATCGTCCTGGGACGAATGAAAAAGCGGCCTGTCTAGCCGCCTTTCCTTTATTTCTTTAGGAGGTTCTTCCGGTACTGGACCCCTTCCCAGTTCTTGATGAAATCAATCTGCTCCTGTGTCATGGTCATGAT
>JAWOHX010000020.1:0-25824 GCA_046484975.1 Clostridia bacterium | reverse complement strand
GGAGTGACCGTCGGGGAAATCGTCATCCACGCATCCGGTCCGCATGCCGCTCGACCCAGAGTCGTCGCGTGAGGACGAGGCCGATGGCGAGCAATGGCTCGGCGATCAGCGCTCCGACGAGTCCGAACACGATCATCAGCGCGGGAACGGTAATGATCGTCAGGGCGGGCGGTATGTCGACGCGGCTCTGCAGCAGGAGTGGAGAGATCACATTCCCCTCGAGTTGCTGCACGATGACGAACAGAATCAGGACCCAGAGCGCCTTCTGGGGTGAATCGAGCATGGCGATGCCGATCGCCGGCAGCGCGGCTGCGACCGGACCGAAGAACGGGATGAACTCGAGAAGGCCGGCGAGGACGCCCAGGACGAGCGCACCGGGAACTCCCATCACGGCGAGGGAGATCCCCACAATCGAGCCCACTGCGACCATGGCGATCAGGCGCGCGATGATCCACTGCCGGAGAGTCGAGCCGACCTCCTCGAGAGTCTCTTCCGTTTCACCCCGGCTTCGCTCGGGGAAGAGACGCAACAGTCCACGGTGATAGTGCTCCGGACGGATCGCCACGAACATCGCGAGAAAGATGACGATCAGCAGCGCTGCCACCATGTCGACGGCCGCGCTCGCAACCGGGAAGAGGATGCCTCGGATCCGCCCGAGGTTGGAGGTCACCATCTCCTGAAGCCCGCCGGATCCACCCTCCTCTGTCGTCGCCTCGGCCCGGCGCTGCGGCTGTTGCGCGGCGGCCCCCTCGGCGACGCCAGCTGGGTCCGGCTCCCGTTCCTCGCTGTCCAGGCCCACGCCATCCACGATGTCGCGCCCCAGCTCCCCCGCGTCGATACCCAGCTGCCGCTCGATCTGCTCGATCACCTGGGGAAGTCTCTTGCGGACTTCGGCTGACTGCTCCCTCAGGGTCGGAGCCGCCAGAAAGCCGACTCCGACGAGCGCTCCGATGAAGGCGAGCATGATCAGCGGAGCTCCCACCCCCCTTCGCACATGCAGACGCTCGAGCCACCCGGTCGCACGCGAGAGAAGCATCCCGAACAGAATGCCGAAGAATCCGACGATCACGATCGAGCGGATCTTCCATACGAGCAGCAGCAGAATGACCAGACTGAGAGCGATCGCCGTGCTCCGCAGCACGGCTCCCGCATTCCACGTCCATCCAGGCGGTCGATTGCGGGGCTCCATATCCCGCTGAGGAGAGCAATGATGATGCCCGGCGGCTGACTCCGCCTCGGATCACTCGATCAGTTCTTCGAGCGTCTTCCAGAACCGCGGGTACGACTTGCCGACGACGCTCTCGTCCGAGATCGTGACATTTCCCCGGACCAGGCCCGCGATCGCGAAGGCCATCGCGATGCGGTGATCTCCGTGAGGGTCGATGACGGCGGGGGCGTCATTCCAGCCCGGCTCGATCCGCAGCCCGTCCTCCCGCTCCTCGGCGCTCGCGCCCAGCTTCCGCAGCTCCGAAGCGAGAACCGCGAGCCGGTCCGACTCCTTGATCCGAAGATGGGCGGCTCCGGTGATCTCTACCGGCGAGGATGCGAGCGGCGCGATGGCCGCGAGAGTCGGGACGATATCCGGAGTCGAGGAGCAGTCGAATGATCCGCCACGGAGAGCGCCCTCCTTGCGGGCGATGGCCGAGTCGCCGGCCGTGGACGTCCCCGCGCCCATCTTCGAGAGAATCTCGAGAAACATGCGGTCGCCCTGCGCTGAGTCCGTCCGCAGGTTGGTCACGGCCATTTCGCCCAGAATCGCGCCGGCTGCGAGCCAGTAGGACGCCGAAGACCAATCGCCCTCCACCACATAGCGGGCAAGCGGTCGGACGGGTCCGCGGATGCGGAACCTGCCGGGCTGGTCTTCTTCGACCTCGACTCCGAAATCGCGGAGGATCGCGGCGGTCAGGTCGATGTAGGAGCGCGAGCTGCGCGCCGCTGTGCGTAACGCCATGCCGTCCTTGAGCGATGCCCCGCCCATCATGAGTGCCGAAACGAACTGGCTGGACCGGTCGCCGTCGACCTCGATCTCGAATCCCCCTCGCATCATCCTGCCGCGGATGCTGATGGGCGGGAATCCTTCCTTCTCGAGATACGCCACCTCGGTGTCGAGCATGCGAAGCGCGTCGACGAGCTCCTCGATCGGGCGCTCGTGCATCCGGGTATCGCCGCGAAGGATGAACCGGCCCGGCGTGAAGGCCAGCCAGCCTGCGAGAAATCGCATGGCAGTGCCGGCGTTGCCGACGAACAGCTCCACCTCGTTCGCCGACATCGACTTCCGCTCTCCGATCGTGACGGCGTCGCGGAACGAGCCGCCCGTCTCGAACCCGATCTTCCGGATGGCATCGAGCAGGTAGCGCGGATCGTCCGAGTCGAGCGGTCGCTCCACGATGGTCTCTCCTTCGGCCATCGCGGCCAGGAGGAACGCGCGCGCGGTCAGGGACTTCGACGAGGGGGCTTCGACGCTGCCGCGGAATAATATGGAAGTGATGAAACACACGGCAATGTGTACAGCAATCTTGTTGACAAGTTATAAGGAGGTAAAGGGAATGGCAGCAAAACAGAAAATCAGAATCAGACTTAAAGCTTATGATCACGAGTTGATCGACCAGTCAGCAAATAAGATTGTTGAGACAGCAAAACGGTCGGGAGCGAGAATCTCAGGTCCGGTACCCCTCCCCACGAGAAGGGAAGTCGTCACCATCCTGAGGGCCCCCCACAAGTATAAGGACGCAAGGGAACAGTTTGAGATGCGGACACACAAAAGGTTGATTGACATCCTATCCCCCACGGCAAAAACGGTGGATGCACTGATGAGACTGGATTTACCCGCAGGCGTGGACATCGAGATCAAGCTGTAGTGTCCGGAAGGTCATGTTCACAATGCCGCACAACGCGTGCTTGTGAACCAATAACCAAGGAGGTATAAGAGGTTGAAAAAATTCATACTAGGTAAAAAAATTGGAATGACACAGGTCTTTTCCGAAGACGGGACAGTGGTGCCGGTCACCGCCGTCGAGGCAGGACCCATCACGGTGGTCCAGGTCAAGAGCAATGAACAGGATGGTTATTGCGCCGTGAAGGTCGGTTTTTCCGAGATGAAGATGAACAGGACCAACAAACCCATGAAAGGCGCTTTCGAGAAAGCAGGGACGGAGCCGAAGAAATTCCTCCGGGAGTTCCGGATGGAGGATGCCGACGGGTTTGAAGTGGGAAAACAGTTCACTGTCGGGGAGATGTTCGAAGAAGGAACGGTCATTGACGTGAGCGGCACCTCCAAAGGAAAAGGATATGCCGGTACCGTCAAAAGATTCAAAACCCAGAGGGGAAGGGAAACACATGGTTCCCAGTATCACAGGGGCCCCGGCTCCATGGGCGCCAACTCAAGCCCCAGCAGGGTTTTCAAAGGAAAAAAACTTCCTGGCCATATGGGCACCGATACGGTCACCGTTCAGAACCTGTGTGTGGTCAAGATCATCAATGACAAGAACATATTGCTCGTGAAAGGCGCTGTCCCGGGTCCCAAGGGCGGGCTGCTTGTCATCAAAGAAGCCGTAAAAGGTTAAAGAGGGAAGGAGAAAGCGCAATGCCAAAAGTAGATGTATATAACATGAGCGGCGACATAGTGGAAGAATTGCAGCTTGACGATAAGATCTTTGGAATCGAAGTCAATGAAACCGCATTACACAGTGTCGTGGTTGCACAGCTTTCCAACGCCAGGCAGGGAAACCAATCCACCAAGACCCGTGCGGAAGTCCGGGGCGGCGGCAAGAAACCCTGGAGGCAGAAAGGCACGGGCAGGGCCCGCCACGGAAGCTCCAGGAGTCCCATATGGACGGGTGGTGGTGTGACATTTGCACCCAAACCCCGGAGCTACAGGATGTCCATCCCCAAGAAAGTGAGAAGGCTTGCCATGAAATCCGCTTTGACCAGCAAGGTGAACCAAAAGGAAATCCTTGTCCTTGACGATCTGGCCTTTGATGAGATCAAGACCAGGAAAATGGTGGAACTGCTGGGAAATCTCAAAGTGGAGACCTCATGTCTCATCGTTCTCAGCGAGAATGACAAAAAGGTCATCAAGTCGGCGGACAACATCCAGGGAGTAAAGACCACCCAGGTCAATACGCTGAATGTATACGACATACTGAAATACGACCGTTTCATCATCACCAAGGCAGGGGTGAAAAAAGTGGAGGAGGTGTACGCATAATGAAAGCTTATGAAGACATCATCATCAAACCGTACATTACCGAAAGAAGCAGCGACGACATCGCCGATGGCAAGTATACTTTCATTGTTGATACCAGATCGACCAAGACCGAGATCAAGAAAGCCGTTCAGAAGCTTTTCAATGTCAAGGTTCTGAAGGTGAACACCATCAATTATGACGGGAAAATAAAAAGAATGGGCATTCATTCCGGAAGGACAGCCAAATTCAAAAAGGCGATCGTGAAGATCGACACGAAACCTACGTCATCCGTTTATCTCGACAAGGGTGGGAAAGAGAAAGCTTCTTCCAGGAAATACAAGACAAGCATTGATGAATTCGGCATGACCCAGTAGAAGGGGCCGTGAGATTTTAAAAAAGGAGTGAAAGCAAATGCCAACTAAAAAGTTTAATCCCACGACACCGTCCAGAAGGTTCATGACAGTATCCACTTTTGAAGAGATTACAAAGAAGACGCCTGAAAAGGGATTGACATCAAGAAAAAGCAAGAATGCCGGCAGGAATTCATATGGCAAGATAACCGTGCGTCATAAAGGGGGGGGGACGTCCCCGAAATACAGGGTCATTGACTTCAAGAGAGACAAGGATGCTGTTCCCGCGAAGGTTGCGGCCATTGAATACGATCCAAACAGAAGCGCCAATATAGCCCTGTTGTTTTATGCTGACGGGGAGAAAAGATATATTATCGCTCCCAATGGACTGAAGGTGGGGGACACCGTGCACTCAGGAGCAACAGCGGATATCCGTCTGGGAAACGCTCTTCCTCTTGGGAACATGCCCGTTGGTACCATCATCCACAACATCGAGATGAAACCCGGCAAAGGCGGACAGATGGTGAGATCCGCAGGGAATTCCGCCCAGCTGATGGCAAAAGAAGCGGGATATGCCCAGATCAGGCTTCCCTCGGGCGAGGTCAGGATGGTCAGCCTGCTATGCAAGGCCACCATCGGGCAGGTGGGGAATCTGGACCACGAAAACATCACCCTCGGAAAAGCCGGAAGAAAAAGATGGATGGGCATCCGTCCCACGGTAAGGGGCTCCGCCATGAATCCCAACGACCATCCCCACGGCGGCGGCGAAGGAAAATCACCCATCGGGAGATCGGGTCCTGTGACACCATGGGGCAAACCGACCCTCGGTGCAAAAACCAGGAAAAAGAAGAATCCTTCTGACAAATACATTGTCAAGAAAAGAAAGAGTAAATAGAGGAGGACTGTTATGGGCAGATCACTAAAAAAAGGACCTTATATATTTCCAAAGCTTCTTGAAAAGATTCAGGAACTGAATGAGAAAAACGAAAAAAAGGTGATAAAGACATGGTCCAGACCTTCTACGATATTTCCTGAAATGGTGGGACATACCGTTGCGGTTCATGATGGAAGGAAGCATGTCCCTGTATATATTACAGAAGACATGGTCGGCCACAGGCTGGGGGAATTCGTCCCTACAAGGACCTACCGGGGCCATTCCAAAGGTGATAAGACCTCATCGGTGAAATAAGGGAAAGCAGTGAAAGGAGGAAGGCAGATGGCAAAGAAAGCGGAATTGAAAAAAGAAGTTCTTGAGAATAAAGAAGTAGTGAAGATTGAAGTGAAGCCTTTCAGAAGAAAAAGCAACAGGGCTCCCTTGCTGACCAAAAAGGAAAAGAAGGACCTGGGAGTGGGCCGGGACGAAGGCAGGGCTTCCGTTCGGAACATCAGGGTGCCATCCAAAAAGGCCAAGCAGCTGCTCGATGTCATAAGGGGCAAGAACCTGGACGAGGCATATGCGATCCTGAAGCATGTTCCCAGGTCAGCAAGTGAATACGTGCTGAAGCTGATGGAATCCGCAGAGGCCAATGCAGTGAACAATTTCGAGCTCGACAAGGAGAAACTGTATGTGGCAGACGCATTCGCCAACCAAGGCCCGACCCTGAAAAGGATCAAGGCGAAAGCCAGAGGAAGCGCGACAAGGATCAAGAAAAGAACAAGCCATATAACCATTGTTCTCAAAGAAAGAGCTTAGGCGGGCAAGGAGGAATTAGAATGGGACAAAAGGTGAATCCCCATGGACTAAGGGTCGGAATTATCAAAGACTGGGATACCAAATGGTACGCAGGAAAACGTGAATACGGCAATTTGCTTGTTGAAGATTATGTCATCAGGAAATTCATCAAAAAGAAGCTGTATATTGCCGGCATAGAGAGAATCGAGATCGAAAGGGCAGCCAGCAAAATCAAACTCAATGTCTTCGCAGCCAAACCCGGTTTGATCATCGGAAAGAACGGCGCAGGGATTGAACAGCTGAGGACAGAAGTGGAGAAGCTCACGAAGAAAAGCGTGTTGATCAACATCACCGAGCTGAAGAACCCCGACCTTTCAGCACAGCTGCTGGCTGAGAACATTGCTGCTCAACTGGAGAAAAGGATTTCTTTCAGAAGGGCCATGAAACAGGCCATGAGCAGAGCCATGAAAGCAGGAGCCAAAGGTGTCAAAACCTGTTGTGCGGGAAGGCTTGGCGGCGCGGAGATTGCAAGGACGGAGCATTACCATGAAGGCACCATTCCCCTTCAGACCCTTCGGGCGGATATTCAATACGGTTTTGCCGAAGCCACCACCACATATGGGAAAATCGGGGTGAAAGCCTGGATATACAAGGGAGAGATTCTTCCCTCCAAGAAAGAAAAAACAGAAGGAGGCGTGGAATAATGCTGATGCCGAAAAGAGTCAAGTACAGAAGAGTGCACAGAGGCAGGATGAAAGGGATCGCAACCAGGGGCAATGTGCTCATCGACGGCGATTTCGGTCTGATGGCCTTGGAACCCGGCTGGATCACCAGCAACCAGATTGAGGCCGCCAGGGTGGCCATGACACGTTCCATCAAGAGAGGCGGGAAAGTCTGGATCAAAATCTTTCCACACAAACCGGTGACCAAGAAGCCCGCTGAGACCAGGATGGGAAGCGGAAAAGGCAGCCCGGAATTCTGGGTGGCCATCGTCAAACCCCAGAGGATCATGTTTGAGATCGGCGGGGTAGGGGAAGAAGAGGCAAAAGAAGCGTTGAGACTTGCAATGCATAAATTACCCGTGAAATGCAAAGTGGTCATGCGTGAAAAAACAGTTGGCGGTGATGCAAATGAAAGCGAATGAAATAAGAAAACTGACTGGACAGGAACTTGCAAAAGAATTGAATGAATTGAAATCAGAGCTTTTCAAACTCCGGTTTCAGATTGCGACGAACCAGCTCGAAAACCCCATGAGGCTCAAGGAAGTCAAGAAGAACATCGCCAGGGTGAAGACCATCCTCAGGGAGCGGGAGCTTGTTGGAAGCAAGCAATAAATTGCCTATAGGAAGGGAGGAAGAACATATGTCAGATAGGAATCTCAGGAAAACAAGGACTGGAAAAGTCGTCAGCAACAAAATGGACAAGACCATCGTGGTTGCTGTTGAGAATAGTGTTAAATATCCTCTATATAAAAAAGTCATCAAGAGGACATATAAACTGAAAGCCCATGACGAGAACAATGAGTGCAGTATCGGTGACAAGGTGAGAGTCATGGAAACCAGGCCTATCAGCAAGGATAAAAGGTGGAGATTGGTCAGCGTTATTGAGAAAGCTCAGTAATCGTTTTGGAAGGAGGATAGTTCAATGATCCAGATGCAGACAATTATGAAAGCGGCTGATAATACCGGAGCCAAGGAACTGATGTGCATCAAGGTTCTCGGAGGTTCCGGAAAGAAATATGCCAGTATCGGGGACACGGTGATTTGCAGCGTGAAAACTTCCACCGGCGGCAGCCTTGTCAAAAAAGGCGAAGTGGTCAGGTGTGTCGTGGTCAGGACCAAAAAAGGCATCAAAAGGAAAGACGGCTCCTACATCAAGTTTGATGAGAACGCGGCTGTCATTATCAGAGACGACAAGGAACCCAGGGGTACACGTATTTTTGGGCCGGTTGCAAGGGAACTCAGAGACAAAGATTACATGAGGATCATCTCTCTTGCCCCTGAAGTACTATAGGAAGGAGGCATGATTCATGAACAAGGTACATGTAAAAAAAGGAGACAATGTCCTGGTGCTCAACGGCAAGGACAGAGGCAAGACCGGAAAAATCATGGAGACAAACCCTAAAAAAGGGACGGTCATGGTGGAAGGCGTAAACATATCCAAGCGGCATGTCAAGCCAAGGAAGGCAGACCAGCAGGGAGGGATTGTCAGCCAGGAATCTCCCATGGATGCATCCAAGGTCATGCTTATTTGCCCCAAATGCAAAAAGCCTTCAAGAGTTGCGAAGAAGGTATCGGACGATATGCGCAAGACCAGGGTTTGCAAGAAGTGCAACGCCGTTATCGATGTTATCAAAGAGAAAGAATAAGCCGGAGGAGGTTGTATAAATGGCAAGATTGAAAGATACCTATAAGAATGACATAATACCGGCAATGATGGAAAAGTTTAAGTACAAGAACATCAACCAGGTACCTAAACTGGAGAAGGTCACCATCAATATGGGAATCGGGGAAGCAAAAGACAACCCGAAGGCCATTGATTCTGCTGTTGCCGACATTATGACAATAACAGGACAAAAACCCGTCGTGACCATCGCCAAGAAGTCTGTGGCCAACTTCAAAGTCAGGCAGGGCATGAAAATAGGATGCAAAGTCACTCTCAGGGGAGAAAGAATGTATGAGTTCGTGGACAGGCTCATTGCCATCGCCCTACCCAGGGTGAGGGATTTCAGGGGACTGCCCCAGAATTCATTCGACGGGAGAGGCAACTATACCATGGGTGTCAAGGAGCAGCTGATCTTCCCGGAGGTCGAATACGACAAGATTGACAAGGTAAGAGGCATGGATATCACTTTTGTGACAACAGCACATACCGATGAAGAAGCCAGGGAATTGCTGGGCTTTATGGGAATGCCGTTCCGCAGGGCATAAGAAGGAGGGATCATATTGGCTAAGAAAGCGATGATTTTAAAACAACAGAAGAAACAGAAATTTGCAACCAGGGAATACAACAGGTGCAGAATATGTGGAAGACCTCATGCATACCTGAGGAAATACAGGATATGCAGGATATGCTTCAGGGAACTGGCATACAAAGGGCAGATCCCCGGTATACGAAAAGCAAGCTGGTAAGGTTTGGAAAGGAGGATTTAAAATGCAGATATCAGACGTAATTGCAGATATGCTTACAAGAATAAGAAACGCAGGTTCCGCCAAGCATGAGACGGTGGATGTTCCGGCCTCAAACCTTAAGAGGTCCATCGCGGGCATTCTTCTTGAAGAAGGATACATCAAGGAAGTCAAGGAAGTCGATGACGGGTTGCAGGGCATCATCCGGATCACATTGAAATATTCTTCGGATAAAACCAATGTCATCAAGGGGATCAAGAGAATCAGCAAGCCCGGCTTGAGAGTGTATGCGGGCAAGGATGAGATCCCAAAGGTCCTCGGAGGATTGGGCGTGGCAATCATTTCGACTTCGACCGGTGTCATGACCGACAAGCAGGCAAGGGCAAAAGGCGTAGGCGGGGAAGTCATGGCTTTCGTGTGGTAATGAATGCAGTTTCTGAAAAGAGCTTGAACAAGCTTGCAATATGAAGAACATGGAGGAAAGAGAAAATGTCACGTATCGGAAAAATGCCCGTTGAGATCCCGAAGGGCGTGGAGATAAAAGTCGATGAAGGCAACCTGGTAACGGTGAAGGGCCCATTGGGGACATTGACCCAGCAGCTTTGCCAGGAGATGACCATCATCATGGAGAACGGGGCCTATGTGGTGAAAAGACCAAGTGAGTCCAATGCGCACAAAGCGCTCCATGGATTGACCAGAAGCCTGTTGAACAACATGGTGTCGGGTGTTTCCGAAGGATTCAGCAAGAAACTCGAAATCAACGGCGTGGGATACAGGGCGCAGGTTCAGGGGACTAAGCTCATGATGACCCTTGGTTACAGCCATCCCGTGGAGATGGAATTCCCGGAGGGGATTACCGTGGAACTTCCCACCCAGACACAGATCATCGTCAAGGGACCGGACAAGCAGGCAGTGGGGGAATTCGCGGCGAAGATCAGGGCAAAAAGAAAACCTGAGCCATATCTAGGCAAGGGAATCAAATATGCGGACGAGATCATCAAACGCAAAGAAGGCAAGAAAGGCGCATAGGAAAGGAGTTGAGAATCAATGATTAAGAAACCTGACAAGAACAAACTGAGAAAAGAAAAACACAATCGGATCAGAAACAAGATTTCCGGCACAGCCACCACCCCAAGGCTGAATGTGTATAAAAGCTCCAAGCACATATATGCACAGGTCATCGATGATGTCACGGGGAATACACTGGCTGCAGCTTCAACTCTGGACAGTGCATTGAAAGATAAGATAAAAGGTGGAGGCAATAAGGAAGCAGCAAAACAAGTTGGTACGCTTATTGCCAAAAGAACCGTTGAAAAAGGGATCAAGGCCGTCGTATTTGACAGGAGCGGATACCTGTATCACGGAAAAGTGAAGGAATTGGCAGATGCCGCCAGAGCTGAAGGGCTCGAATTCTAAGAAGGAGGGAATGGCTTTGCAGCATATTGATACCAGCGTAATGGATCTGAAAGAAAAAGTAGTCAGGATCGGCCGGGTGACCAAGGTTGTTAAAGGCGGAAGAAATTTCCGTTTCAGCACCCTGGTTGTCGTCGGAGATGAAAACGGTCATGTGGGCGCAGGAATGGGAAAAGCCGCGGAGATTCCCGATGCCATCAAGAAAGGCATTGAGGCCGCTAAAAAGAACATGATCAAAATCAAGATAGTCAATACAACGGTCCCTCATGAAGTCATCGGGAAATTCGGTGCGGCCGAAGTCCTGATCAAACCCGCCAAAGAGGGTACCGGAGTCATCGCAGGGGGCGCTGTCAGGGCGGTAATGGAACTTGCAGGAGTCAAGGATGTCAGGACGAAAAGCTTAGGTTCCAACAATGCCATCAACGTTGTCCGTGCAACCATTCAAGGGCTTATGTGCATGCGGACGGTGGAGGATGTCGCAAAAGCCAGAGGAAAATCAGTAGAAGAAATCACGTTATAGGAGGTATGGCACGGTGGCAAAGAAGAAAAAGATGCTTAAAATAACCTTGATCAGAAGCACGAACAGTAGCCTCGAAGGCCAGAAGGCTACCGTTGAAGCACTGGGACTCAGGAAAATAAGGCAGAGTGTGGAACATAACGACACGCCCCAAATCAGGGGAATGGTCAACAAAGTTTCCCACCTGTTGTCGGTAGAAGAAATATAGGAGGAGCGGTTCAATGAAAATCAACGAATTAAAACCCGCCGATGGCTCCAAAAGGGAATCTTTCAGAAAAGGGCGCGGGCACGGTTCGGGAAGCGGGAAAACGGCCGGCAGGGGACACAATGGCCAGAATTCACGTTCCGGCGGCGGTGTCAGGGTCGGCTTTGAAGGCGGACAGATGCCTTTATACAGAAGAATGCCCAAAAGAGGATTCAACAACAAGAGATTCGCGGACAAATTCGCGGTCATCAATGTTGATCGGTTGAATACATTCAGAAGCGGATCCATCGTGGATGCGGAAAAACTCATTGCAGCCGGGATCATCAAGAACGAATATGATGGAGTCGCAGTCCTTGGCAAAGGGGAAATCACAAAGAAGCTGACGGTCAAGGCTGCCAGATTCACCAAAACGGCTTCCGCGAAGATAGAAGCTGCAGGAGGAAAGGCTGAGGTAATATAGGATGTTTGAAACCATAAAGAACGCCTTGAAAATCGGGGACCTTAAGAAAAAACTCATATTTACGTTTCTTCTTCTCCTTGTATACAGGATTGGATGCCATATTCCTGTTCCCGGATTGATTGAGGAAGCTTTCAAGGACTTGATTGGAGGAAACCAGCTGTTCGGCTTCATGGATACATTTTCAGGAGGAGCTTTCAGCAGGGCATCTTTGTTCGCCATGAACATCACCCCCTACATCAATGCATCCATCATCATGAATCTCCTGACGGTTGCCATTCCCCATCTGGAGAAACTCCAGCGGGAAGGTGCGGAGGGCAGGAAGAAGATACAGCAGTATGTCAGGTATTTGACCGTGGCCCTGGGATTCTTCCAGGCAGGCATGCTTTACATCAGCCTTGCCAGCAACAATGCCATTTATGACGGAGGGACCATCGTATCCTTTTTCCTGGTGACATTATCCTTCACAGCAGGCACCGCATTCATCATGTGGCTTGGTGAGAACATTACCGAGAAAGGTGTTGGAAACGGTATTTCCCTGATCATATTCACAGGGATCATCGCCAGCGCTCCCGCAGGAGTCGCCACCCTGTTGTACTATTTCCAACAGGGGATGTTGGGTACGGGGATTGTCGGGATATTGGGAATCTTGTTGGTTCTGGCCGTCATCACGTTGGTCATCGCAGGGGTCATTTATGTCACACAAGCCGAAAGAAGGATTCCCATCCAATATGCAAAAAGGGTGGTTGGAAGAAAGATGTACGGAGGCCAAAGCACACATCTGCCCATCAAGTTGAACATGGCAGGGGTCATTCCCATCATCTTCGCTTCTTCCATTACCATGCTGCCAGCCATCATCATCAGGCTTGCTGCACCGACTACAGAAAGCAGGTTCCTGCAGGCCCTGCAGAACCAGGGCGGATGGGGACATCTTACCATTTATGCGATCCTAATCCTGTTCTTCACGTTTTTCTACACCATCATCCAGTTCAACCCCGTGGAAGTGTCGAACAACATCAAGAAGAACGGAGGGTTCATCCCTGGGATCCGTCCCGGCAAACCCACTGCGGACTATATTTCCAAGGTGCTCAACAGGATCACCTGGTTCGGGGGATTCTTCCTGGCCATCGTGGCGGTGTTTCCCGCCATCATGGGAGCCATATTCAAAATGAACATATGGCTTGGAGGGACCACACTGCTGATCCTTGTGGGCGTTGCGCTTGAAACGGTCAAGCAGATTGAGTCGCAGATGTTGATGAGGCACTATAAAGGATTCCTGGATTAGCTGAGGAGGAGGCGTATGAAGATTATCCTATTGGGAGCTCCCGGAAGCGGGAAAGGCACACAAGCGGAATTCATCACCGGGCTCCTGGATATTGCGCATATATCCACAGGGGACATTTTCAGGAACCACATTGAGAAAATGACTCCCCTGGGCAAGCAAGTAAAGGAGTACATTGAAAAGGGGTTGCTGGTTCCGGACCAGCTCACCGTGGAGATCGTCAGGGAAAGGCTGAATCTGAAGGACTGTGAGAAAGGATTCGTTCTGGACGGGTTCCCAAGGACCCTCCCCCAGGCAAAAGCCCTGGAAGAGATACTCAAGGAAAAGGGCATGAAACTCGACATGGTGATCAACCTGGTGGTTGACGACGAAGGGGTCATTGCCCGGATGTCAGGACGAAGGATGTGCACCTGCGGAGCCACATATCATTTGTTGAGGAAGCCTTCCAAACAGGAAGGGATCTGCGATAAATGCGGCAAGGAACTCTACGTCAGAGAGGATGACAAACCCGAGACCGTACGGAAACGGCTGGAGAACTATCACTCCAACACCAAGCCACTCATGGATTTTTATGACCGGAAAGGGCTTGTAAGGAACGTGGATGGGTCCCCTTTGCCCGACAAGGTGTCCGAACTGGTCAGGGAAGTCATCCGGAAAAACTAAAACGGAGGCAGGATTCTTGGAACCAAAACCCGGACAAATCGTATTGTCCAAGGCAGGAAGGGACAAGGGAAAGTATTTCTTTGTTTTGAGCATGACCCAGGACGGGCAGTTCGTGTTCGTTGCGGACGGGAATCTTCGGAAGGTGGATAACCCGAAGAAGAAGAAAATCAAGCATGTGGACATGACAGACAAGGAATCGGAAAAAATAGCCCGCAAAGTGGCTGAAGGGAAAAGCATTCAGAATGCAGAGATTGCGAAGGAACTGAAACTGTTGATGAAAGACGAGGAGGAATTGACTTGGCAAAAGACGTAATAGAAGCGGAAGGAATTGTTATCGAGACACTGCCGAATGCACAGTTCAAGGTGGAGTTGAAAAACAAGCATGTTATTTTCGCCCATATCTCAGGGAAACTGAGGATGCATTACATCAAGATACTGCCTGGAGACAGTGTGAAGGTTGAGATGTCACCTTATGACCTGACAAAAGGCAGGATTACCTGGAGAGGGAAATAGGACGTGTTTTGCCGGTTGACACATATTGCACAGGAGGAAGTAAAATGAAAGTAAAACCATCAGTGAAGAAGATTTGCGAGAAATGCAAAATCATAAAGAGAAGCGGCCGGGTAATGGTCATATGCGAGAATCCCAAGCACAAGCAGAAGCAGGGATAGAAAAGCCATTCGGAGGGAGCGGCTGCATAGAAGGTCTATGGCCCTATGAATGATGATATATACAAATACGTACAAGATATTTGGATTAATGGAGGTGCATGAATAAATGGCTCGTATTGCCGGGGTAGATTTACCAAGAGAGAAGAGAGTGGAAATCGGTTTGACTTATGTCTATGGCATAGGCAGGACCAAATCAATACAGATACTTGAAAAAACAGGCGTGAATCCAGACACCAGGGTGAAGGATCTCACGGAAAGCGAAGTGGTGAAACTCAGGGAAGCCATTGAGAAGGAACACATCGTGGAAGGCGATCTCCGGAGAGAGGTTTCCCTGAACATCAAGCGCCTCATCGAGATCGGTACCTACAGGGGAAGACGGCACAGGATGGGGCTTCCGGTGAGGGGACAGAACACGAAGAACAATTCCAGGACAAGAAAAGGTCCCAAGCATGGTAAAAACATAGGAAAGAAGAAGTAAGGAGGGTTATCGCAACATGGCACCAAAAACGAAAAAGGTCAAAAAGAGAAAAGAAAGAAAAAATATTGAGCATGGCGCTGCGCATATTCGTTCCAGCTTCAACAACACCATTGTAACCATGACAGATGTCAAGGGAAATGCCTTGTCTTGGGCCAGCTCGGGAGGACTCGGGTTCAGGGGTTCAAAGAAGAACACCCCTTTTGCCGCACAGACGGCAGCCGAGACAGCAGCAAAGGCAGCCATGGAACATGGGCTGAAAACGGTCGAGGTCTATGTGAAGGGGCCAGGCGCAGGAAGAGAAGCGGCAATCAGGGCATTGCAGACTGCAGGCTTGGAAGTGACATTGATCAAGGACGTCACACCCATCCCTCACAACGGATGCAGGCCGCCGAAAAGAAGAAGGGTATAATGGAGGTGTTGATAATAAATGGCTAGATATACAGGTCCCGTCTGCAAGTTGTGCAGAAGAGAAAAAGCGAAGCTGTTCCTGAAAGGGGACAGATGCTATACAGATAAATGTGCCATGGTCAGAAGGCCGTTTTCACCAGGACAGCATGGGCAAAAAGGCAAGAAAATGAGTGAATATGGAATCCAGCTTCGGGAGAAGCAGAAGGCCAAAAGGTATTATGGCGTATTGGAAGGCCAGTTTCGAAACTATTTCGACTTGGCAGTCAGGAAAAAAGGAATCACGGGCGAGAACCTGCTGAAGATACTGGAAAGCAGGCTGGACAACATCATTTACAGACTTGGCCTTGCCAATTCCAGAGCTGAGGCAAGACAACTGGTCAAACACGGGCATTTCACTGTCAACGGCCGCAAGGTGGACATTCCTTCATTCCTGGTGAAAGAAGGCGACGTCATCACAGCAAGGGAGAAGAGTGGCTCGTCATCCAAGTTCAAGGAACTGTTTGAGCTCAGCGCAAGCAAAAACATACCCGCATTCCTTGAATATGACATTGAAAACCACGTGGCGAAAGTGGTTGCAGAATGTGCGAGAGAGGATGTCAGCCTTCCTGTGGAAGAGCATCTCATCGTGGAGCTTTACTCCAAGAACTGATTGCAGTAACTTTGTATTGATAAGGAGGGTATGGAATTGATAGAAATAGAAAAACCAAGAATAGAATGTATTGAGACCAATGATGAAAACACATATGGTAAGTTCATCGTGGAACCCCTTGAAAGAGGGTATGGTATCACTTTAGGCAATTCCATCAGGAGAATATTGCTTTCATCATTGCCCGGAGCCGCCGTTACATCCATCAAGATTGACGGTGTACTGCATGAGTTCTCAACCATCCCGGGAGTGGTGGAGGATGTGACCGAGATCATTCTCAACATCAAGGAACTGCGCATGCAGCTCCACTCCGACGGACCCAAGACCATTTACATCAGCGCGGAGGGGGAAGGCGAGATCACAGCAAATGACATCCAGACGGATGCGGATGTGGACATTCTCAATAAGGATCTTCATATCGCAACCTTGGACGGCAAGGCTTCCCTTTATATGGAAATTACCGTGGACAAGGGAAGGGGATATGAATCCGCCGAGAGGAATAAAAGGGACAACCTTCCCATCGGTGTCATCCCCATCGATTCCATTTACACCCCTGTGAAAAGGGTGGTGTACAAAGTGGAGGACACCCGTGTCGGACAGATTACGGACTTCGACAAGTTGATCATTGAGGTGTACACCGACGGCAGCATCACTCCGGGAGAAGCGGTATCCTTGTCTGCAAAAATCATGAGCGAGCATCTGAAACTCTTCATTGAATTGTCCGAAAAGGCGAAGAACACAGAAGTCATGGTTGAAAAAGAGGACAATGAGAAGGAAAAGGTCCTCGAAATGACCATAGAGGAGCTCGACCTGACAGTCAGATCCTACAATTGCCTGAAGAGGGCGGGCATCAACACAGTGGAGGATCTCATCAGCAAGACAGAGGATGAGATGATGAAAGTCAGGAACCTGGGAAAAAAATCCCTGGATGAAGTCAACGGTAAAATTGAAGCAATGGGCCTTTCTTTTGCTTCACAAGATGAATGAAAGCAATAAGGAGGTTGTATAGATGCCATCACATAGAAAACTCGGACGTCCTACCGATCAAAGGATTGCCATCCTGAGGAACCTTGTCACTGCCGTGTTGGTGAACGGGAAGGTGGAGACCACCGTGACCAGGGCGAAGGAAACGCAGAGCATCGTGGAAAAAGTCATTGCAATCGCTGTCAAGGAGTGTGATAATTTCTCTTCCAGGCAGGTGAAAAAGATCAGGGCGAAAGTGGACAACAAGGGAAGAAAAGAGACTGTTTCCAAAGAAAGCAGGAACAAGAACAAATATGAAGTCGTGGAAAGCCAGACCGTGACCGAAATGGTGGTCGTGGATTCCTCAGCCAGACTCCATGCAAGAAGAAAAGTGATGAAATGGATCAACAAATCCGGTGAGGAAAAAGTGGTCAACAAGCTTTTCGATGAGATTGCCCCGAAATACAAGGGCAAACAAGGCGGATACACCCGGATCTACAAACTGGGGGCCCGAAGGGGCGATGCCGCTGAAATGGCGATACTGGAACTTGTATAACAAGCAAAAACAGCTGAAAAACCCTTTTCAAAAAGGGTTTTTTTGCATGTGTCGATGTGCTAAAATGAATGCAGTGAAGAGAAAGGATACAATCCATCATCATGCTGATCAAAACCCGTGACGCATCATACCAATATAAAAACCAGGACGATACAGTGCAGGCAGTGGATCAGGTGAGCATCGAGATAAAAAAAGGGGAATTCATGGTCATACTGGGAAGGAACGGGTCGGGAAAGTCAACCTTTGCCAGAATGCTGAACGCCCTGCTTATCCCGGATTCAGGTGAAGTTATTGTCATGGGATATGATACCAGGGACAAGTCCCTCACCTGGGACATCCGGAGGAATGTGGGAATGATTTTTCAAAACCCGGACAACCAGATCGTGGGGACCACCGTCCTTGAGGATGTGGCTTTCGGCCCTGAAAATCTTGGGTTTCCTCTCAAGGAGCTGGAAACCAGGGTGCATGACGCATTGAAGGAAGTTGGGATACAGGACCTGAAGGACCGGGCGCCGCATATGCTTTCCGGAGGACAGAAACAACGGGTGGCCATTGCCGGTGTGGTGGCCATGAAACCCTCTTGCATTGTCCTGGACGAATCAACTTCCATGCTTGATCCCATCGGACGCGAAGAGGTTTTGAAAACCATCAAGGACTTGAACAGGCAGTTTCACATCGCCATCATACATATCACTCATCACATGCAGGAGGCCTACCTGGCGGACAGGGTAGTGATTATGGACAAGGGAAGAATCGCAAGGCAAGGCACACCCATGGAAGTCTTCCGGGAAGTGGAGGAGATGGAAAAAATGGGACTGGATGTCCCCCAGGTGACACGGCTTTTCCACAATCTTAGAACAAAGGGACTGGTGAAGGACTGTGATGTTGTTACCGTGGAGAATGCCATGGAAAGGATAGGGGAGCTTTTTGCAGAACATCATTGATGTCCGGGACATATCCTATACATATATGAAAGGTTCCCCCCTGGAAAACAAGGCGGTTGCCAACGTGACCCTGCAGATTGCAAAAGGAGAGTTTGCTGCCATCATCGGTCATACCGGTTCGGGAAAATCCACCCTCATCCAGCATCTGAATGGACTTCTCAAGCCCGACCAAGGCAGTATCATTGTGGACGGCATCAATACCAGGGGAAAAGACATCAAGTTCCTGCGGAAAAAGGTCGGCATCGTCTTCCAGTATCCTGAACACCAGCTTTTTGAAGAGACGGTTTACAAGGACATTGCCTTTGGCCTGTTGAAGCATGGAGTCGAGGAACCGGAAAGGGACCGGAGAATCAGGGAAACAGCGGACATGCTGGAAATATCAGGCGACCTTCTAAAGAAATCCCCCCACGAGATTTCGGGAGGGCAGAAGAGAAGGGTCGCCATTGCAGGGATCCTCGTGCTGAAGCCTGATATCCTCATCCTGGATGAGCCGGCCGCAGGCCTGGATCCCATGGGGTCCAAAGAGCTGTTCCACATGGTGAAAACATTGCACCGGGAGCAAAACATCACGGTGATCCTGGTGTCCCACAGCATGGAACTGGTGGCGGAGGTGGCAAAAAGAATCATCGTCATGAACAAGGGTCGGATTGTCATGGACGGAACGCCGGAAGAAATATTTTCCAATGCCGAATATCTGGCCAAGATAGGACTGTCCGTTCCCCAGATTACGTTATTCATGAAAGAATTGAAAAAGAAGATCCCCCGGGCGAACGAGCGGATATACACGGTGGAGGCGGCGGAACGGGAAATACTCCGGCTCATGGGAGGGGGCGCATGATCAAGGATATCACCCTGGGCCAGTATCTGCCCGGACAATCCATCATCCACAAGGCGGATCCCAGGATTAAGATCATGTTCACCTTTCTGTTCATGGTGGTGTTGTTTATCGTCAGCTCTTTCTACTCCCTTCTGTTGGCTTTCCTCTTCATCCTTATCGTTTTCAGGTTGTCAGGGATCTCCTACCGGTTCATGCTGAAGGGGATACGGCCCATCCTGTATATCATCCTGTTCACCGTGGTACTGAACATCTTCCTGACACCGGGGACGCCAGTTCTGGAAATATGGTTTCTGACCATCACCAGGGAAGGACTGCTGACAGCGGGACTTGTCTCCTCACGGGTGTTCATGTTCATCATTTCCGGATCCATCATGACTTACACCACAACCCCCATCATGCTGACGGATGCCATTGAAAGCCTGTTGAAGCCCCTGAAGAAAATCAAGGTACCGGTTCATGAGATGGCCATGATGATGGCAATCGCCCTGCGGTTCATTCCCACATTAATCGATGAAACCGACAAGATCATCAAAGCCCAGGCAGCAAGGGGTGCGGACATCGGTACTGGGAACATGATTGAACGCGCCAAAAGCTTCATTCCCATACTGATCCCACTCTTTATCAGCGCTTTTCGAAGGGCGGACGACCTGGCCATTGCCATGGAAGCAAGATGCTACAGGGGCAGCGAGGGCCGGACCAGTCTTCGGGTGCTGAAATATACAAGAACAGACCTGTTCATCACCATCGTATTCCTGCTGGTGTGTGCCAGCATGTTGTTTCTGCAGTTCATCTGATAGGAGGATGCATATGATCAATACACCGGACTGGGAACAGGCTAAGGAAAAATTCACAGCCTGGTGGGCCAGAGAAAACACGGGAAGGCCCTTGATGCGCATCTGTGGAAAAAAAGCGGCTTTGGACATTCCTGTGGAAAAGCCGGACACCCCGGAAAAATATCACATGGACCTGGACTATCTTCTGGAGAGATTCAAGGCCGGATGCCGGACCACGATGTTCATGGCAGAGGCATTCCCGGCCCTGGACATCAACATCGGCCCAGGGTCCCTGGCGGTGTACCTGGGATCGGAGCCCCTGTTCGCATGGAATACCGTGTGGTACAAGGAATGCATACATGACATCCTTGCGTTCAGGGACCTGACCTATGATGAGGACAATCCCTGGTGGGTCAGGCATCGGGAACTCCTGAGAAAAGCAGTGGAACTGGCGGGTGGGGAGTTCTATGTCAACATCCCGGACATCATCGAAAGTATGGACATCCTGGCCGCCATGAGAGGCCCCCAGGCCTTGATTCTGGATATGATGGACCACCCCGGGATGGTGAAAAAATACATCCGCCAGATTGACGACCTGTATTTCCAGTACTATGACCGGATTTATGACCTGGTCAAGGATGGGGAGGGGGCAAGCAGCTATACTTCCTTTGGCATCTGGGGAAAGGGCAGGACCGCAAAAATACAGTGCGATTTCAACGCCCTGATATCCCCTGACCAGTTCCGGGAATTCGTGGTGCCGTCTCTTGCGGCCCAATGCGAGAAGCTGGACAATTCCATGTTCCACCTTGACGGACCCGATGCCGCCAGGCACATCGATGCATTGATGGAAATCAACGGACTTGATATTCTCCAGTGGACCTATGGATCATGCCAGCCGGATGGAGGGGATGAGAAATGGTATCCACTGTACGACAAGGTCTTCGAGGCAGGGAAAGGATTGTGGACCCATATCGGAGACGGGTCAACGGCAAGATGGTTCGAGAAGTCTGACAACCTGGTCAGGCGATACGGAACCAGGGGGCTGTACCTGGTCTATCCGGAAATGGACATGCGTGACGCCCTGGAACTACGGGATAAAGCCCGGGAGGAATGGGAGTAGACATTGACAGCAATCGGACCGGTCAATATAATGAGATTTAATGAATTCAGGAGGATGCGACATGGGAAGAAAACTCGTATATCAGACGCTGGAATTCGACAATCCGGAAAGGGCCCCGAGAGACATCTGGATTCTGCCATGGGCCAGAATGAACTACAAGGATGAGGTGAACAAGCTGACAGACACCTTTGAGCAGGATGTCAGGAATGCAGGGGGCTTCACCAAAAAGAGTGCCGTCGAAAAAGGTGAAATGTATGAGATCGGCGAATATACCGATGCTTGGGGCTGTGTGTTCGAGAACATCCAGCGGGGCGTGCAGGGGGAAGTGAAAAATCCGCTGGTCTGCGATGAGGAGTGGGAGGATGCCGACAACGTCTATTTCCCCCGGGAATTCCTGGAAGTGGACAAGGAGAAGGTCAACGCATTCTGCAAGGACACGGACAAGTTCATCTTCTCTGGTTACTGTGCAAGGCCCTTTGAAAGGCTGCAGTTCATCCGTGGAAGCGAGAACCTGTACATGGACCTGGTCCTCAAACCCGACGGCCTTTTGGAATTCATCAAAAAAATGCATGATTTTGAATTGAAGATCATGGAGACATGGGCGCAGACGGATGTTGATGCCCTGATGTTCATGGATGACTGGGGAGCCCAGAACAACCTTCTCATCAACCCTGGGACATGGTTGGAGATTTTCAAGCCCATGTACAGGAGCTTCTGTGATATCGCAAAGGCCTACAATAAAAAAATCTTCATGCACAGTGACGGAAACATCCTGAAAATCTATCCCCACCTGATTGAAATCGGGGTGGATGCTCTCAATTCCCAGGTCTTCTGCATGGGGCTGGATCAACTGGAGAAATACAAGGGACAGATCACTTTCTGGGGAGAGATTGACAGGCAGCACATTCTTCCGGAAGGGACACCTGCCCAGGTGGAGGAGGCCGTCAGGGCCTTCAAGAATACGCTGTGGCATAACGGGGGCTGTTTTGCCCAGTGTGAGTTCGGTCCCGGTGCCCGGGTTGAGAATGTCTTCAAAGTATTCGATACCTGGAATAAGGTGGTATGACAGGAGGGACTCCATGCACTACATCGGAGTGGACCTGGGAGGGACCAGCATCAAAGCGGGCATCGTGGATGATTCCGCAAGGATCCTTGTGGACGGCAAGATTCCCACACGGAAGGAAGAAGGCCATGAACGTGTCCTGGAGGATATGGCTGCATTGTGCAGGGACCTCATGGATCAGGCCGGCCTGCAGGAAAAAGACATCCACAGCATAGGGGTGGGCTCCCCCGGCCCTTCCGACGACAAAAACGGGATTTTGATATTCGCCACGAACCTGGATTTCCACAATGTCCCCATACGGAAAAAACTGCAGGAACATTTCAATCTGCCGGTTCATCTGGAAAATGACGCCAACTGCGCTGCATTGGCGGAAAGCGTGTCCGGGGCATCAAGGGAATGCAAGGACAGCGTGCTGCTGACCCTGGGTACAGGAGTGGGCGGAGGCATCGTGCTGAACAGGAAAATATACAGCGGATTCAATGGCGCGGGTTCAGAGCTGGGACACATGGTCATCGTGAACCAGGGGACTTTATGCACCTGCGGACGGTTGGGGTGCTTTGAGCAATATGCATCCGCCACGGGTCTGGTCCGGCAAACCATTGAGGCAATTCAGCAATACCCTGAGTCCCTGATGAACGACTTGGCAGGGGGGGATATGTCCAGGGTGAGCGCGAAAACCGCCTTCATCGCCCAACGGCAACGGGATGCGACAGCGGACCGGGTGGTCCGGCAATACATCGACTACCTCTCGGACGGGATTGTCAACATCATCAACATCCTGTATCCCGAGATGATTGTCATCGGGGGAGGCGTCAGCCGGGAGGGGGAGAACCTGATGAGACCCCTTCGGGAGGCGGTCCTGGACAAAGCATTCTGCCATGAGGTGGACAACCCGAGGGTGGTAAAGGCGCTGATGGGGAATGAAGCAGGCATGGTGGGCGCCGCCATGCTGGGAAAAATCAATGCAGGAGGATGAGAGAAGTGTTGGAAGCAATGATCGGGAGAGCGAAAAACGGTGAGAACCTTTATATAACTCATGTACGGGCTGATTTCGGAAAGGCTGCGGACAAAAAGACCCTGTTGCTGGAACTGGATCTGATACAGCCGGGCGAGAAACGGTATTTTGAAATTGCAATCCCCGGCGGGAATGTCCTGGATCAAGAAGAAACAAAATTCCTGAAGTCCTATGTGATGGCAGAGGTCTACAATATCCTTTCCGCCATTGGGGGAATGAAACTCACGGCATATATCGACACCGGGGACAGGTTGTTGCAGGAGATCGTCGGAGGGATTTCCCCGGGGTTCTGCATCGGGCTTCCTTTGTCGGAAAGGACACATTACGGGAATTGCATCAATGTCATAGACAGGATGGTCAAAGCCATCCATGGGCAGGAAAGCAGGTTTGAGCTGGTCATCAGGGATGACTCGGAAAGGCCTGTGGTCCCGTACCGGGAGAAGGTGAGGGCAACCCATTCGGACATATTACGACAGGTTGCGGGAAAACTGGAGGGGAAAACCATCTGCGGAATCGACATCGGGGGCACGGATATCAAGGTTGCCATATCGGTGGACGGTTTGATCTCCTGCTTCAAGGAATATGACTGGAATCCAGCGGCCTTTGCCACAGCCTGCCAGTTGGTGGACCCCATACTTGACCTGACACGATTGGTTGTCGCATATGCCTCCTTCAGGAAAGCCCCCGGGCTTTCCAATCCGGAAATGAAAGCCATGATGGAAAAAGCCATGGACAAGGAAGCATCCATTTCACAGATCAGGGAAACCGTGACCATGGCTGAAAACATCCTGAAGGATTTTTGCATCCGGCCGGATGCCATAGGAGTGTCCTTTCCCGATGTGGTGGTCCGGGACAAGATTGTGGGCGGGGAAACCACCAAGACCCGGGGAATGAAGCGCAATGAAGCCATCGACTATGAACGGGAGTTTGCTAAGATCACCGATCTCGACTGCAGGCTGAAGGAGCTCTGCAAAGAGAATGCAGCCGTTAAAATCACCAATGACGGACCCATGTCCGCATATACCGCAGCCGTGGAGCTTACTGTCGTCAATCCCGGGAAGGTCAGGGACGGGGTCTTTGCCCACAGCCTGGGAACGGAGATTGGAACGGGTTGGGTGGATGCGGAGGGAAGGGTCCCGGAAATGCCACTGGAATGCTATAACATGATCATCGACCTGGGCAATTTCGTGGAGAAGGAGCACCCGGCGGAGGACGTGAGAAGCATCAACAACGTGAATACGGGCCTGTCCGGCACATTGCAGCGTTATACAAGCCAGGGAGGGGTCTTCCGGATGGCCATGCAGGTGTTTGGCAAAAAGAGGCCGGACCTGTACCAGGAGATATTGGACAAGGGATTTGTCCATGTAAAGGAAGTGGATGGAAGAAGGGTGCTCCATGTCCCCACAGAACCAAAGGACATGAGGAAGGGTTTCCTGGAGCACCTGATGTCCCTGCCGGACAGGGAACAGGATGATTCCGTGCACGGGATATTCCGCGAGATTGGTGTCTACATGGCAATCACCTGGTTGGAAACCGAATACCTGTTGGAACCTGCATGCAAGGAAAGGACTTTGTTCGGAAGGCTTGTGAAGACCAAAACCTGCTATGACCTCATTGTGGAAGGCGCGAGAAGCATAAAGCCTGACATCATGCTGGAAATTGCGGATGGCAGCATGGCCAACACCTCCCTGATGAAGCAGCTTGAGGCTGACAAACACTACACAGTGGCCCAGTTCGCCCAGGCAGTGGGAGCCATCTATTACGCCAACCAGGGGCTTTTGGAACAATGAAGAACATCAGGCTGACGATTGAATATGACGGCAGCAGGTACTGTGGCTGGCAAAGGCAGGAAAACAGGTCCTCGATACAGGAGGTCCTGGAAAAAGCGCTGGGGAAAATAACTGGAGAGACAATCAGTGTCCATGGGTCAGGAAGGACGGATGCCGGGGTGCATGCCCTGGGACAGGTGGCCAATTTCCATACGGGCAGCACAGTACCGCCCCGGAAGTTCCACCTGGCATTGAACAGTCTGCTGCCGGACGATATCTCTGTCATCGATTCCTGCGAGGTTCCGAAGGCATTCCATGCAAGGTTTTCCGCCACTGGAAAACATTATCGCTATATCCTGGTGAACCGGGAAGTACGGCCTGCCTTGATGTGCAACAGAGCGGGATTCGTGTCCGGCAGGCTGGACATAAAATCCATGGCAACGGCCTGCAGCTATCTGGTGGGCACCCATGATTTCAGATGCTTCATGGCTTCGGGAAGCCGGATCGGGGAGACGGTGCGGACGGTTTATGAGGCTTTTGTGGAAATGGAAGGGGACATCGTATCCTTTGACATCAAGGGGAACGGATTCCTGTACAATATGGTGAGGATCATTGCCGGGACGCTGGTGGACATCGGAACCGGAAAAACGAATCCCCACGACATGATTGACATAATTGCGGGCAAGGACAGGGGCCGGGCCGGGAAG
>JAWOHX010000127.1:0-4321 GCA_046484975.1 Clostridia bacterium | reverse complement strand
TCCTGGTATCTCATCACCATCCGGCACAGGTCAGACAACCATTTCATGCTCATGAAGGAATGATGCATGGAAAAATGGAACACCATGAACAGGAATTCCATCTCAGGGGCAAGGACGGGGACCTCCCTGCCTTCCAGGGAAATTTTCACGGCATTCCCATGCCAGTCAAAGCCTGCCACGGGAAAGATTTCGCGTAGAAGGGAGCCCTTCTTGAAACCCACCAGTTCAGAATGAAGGTCCACGATGTATGGATACGGGATGGCCTCCCTGACAAACGCAAGTTCAACGGGGAGGTCCTCCTCCCGTCCGCTGGCCAGGTCATATTCCAGGGTCAGTCCCGCATACTCCGGATTGATGTACCCAAGGCCATAGAGGATTCCTGTTGCCCTTGTGAACTGGCCTGGCTCCACCAGGATGTCCAGGTCCAGGACATCCCGGAGCATATCGTCCCCGTAGAGCCTTTCCAGGACCTCTATTCCTTTTAATGTGATGCACCGGATGCCTTGCTTCTCCAGTGCCTCAATCACCTCCATGGCATTTTCCCGGATGAAGCTGTTCCGGATGGCCGCAAGCCCTGCTTTTTTGAGAAGGAGCCCTGTGTATCCCTCCGGGAACAGCCCGGCCAGATCCTTCCTGTTGCAGACAGAATAAATCAACCCCTCCAGGCCTGTCCGGGCAGTCAGCTCCTCCAGCATGACGAAATCACACTTCCTGGTGAGCCTCCGGAGCGTAACAGTGCTGGTGAGCCCGTTGGCTGCCCTGAGGATCTCCACCAGGAGCCTCTGTTCCTTTCTTCCCTTCATATCCCAATCCTTCTGCCAAGCTGCCCGGTATAATAGCGAATGCAATCGACGGGGTTGTTGGCTTTCCATAGGCCTCTGTGATGGATGAGTCTCTGGTAGGGGGTCATCCTCCTTCGTGTCCATTGCTCCTTTTCATGCGGGGGGATGCCGGAGAGATGATCCGTCCGGTAGAAACCCTCCACGTTCTCCCGGGTCCAGTCCTGCTCCTCGAAGAACCTTCCCCCCTTCTCCTCATACAACCGGGAACCCGGCAGGATCATCAGGCTGCCCCATTTGAAAATGTCCACCTTCAGTTTTTTCATGTATGCCAGGGTTGCCTCCAGTGCATCGATGGTCTCTCCCTCGAACCCCATGATCAGGTTCGCCTGAACGCTGATCCCGTGTTTGTGGCATAATTCCACCGCTTTTTCTGCTTCCCCTGCCACTGCCCGTTTGCCCATCCTTTCCAGGATCTCCCTGCTGTCCGTCTCGATGCCCATCTCGACCTGCACGCAACCGGCTTCCCTGAGCAGGCCGGCGCTCTCCCTGTCAATGCAGCTGGCATTGGCCTGGATGCAGAACTTCACCTTCCGGTCATGGTTCATCCGGGCGATTTTCACCAGGATCCCAAATGCACGTTCCTTGCGTGCCAGGAAATCGTTGTCCAGGATGGTGATCCCGTTGCATCCATATCCCCGGGACAGGACCTCGATGTTCTCCAGCACATGGTCGTCACTATGGAAACGCACCCCCCTGCCAAAGGTCAGGGACTCGGTGCAGAAGGCACACTGGTTGTAGCATCCCCGGGATGTGAGCATGGAGCCAACCCTCAGCCTGTAGGGGCGGATGGTCATGATGCCTGGTTTGGTGTAGAAGGGCATGTCCAGGAGCCCGTAGGCGGGCAACGGGAGAATGTCAAGGTCTTCGACCCTGCCACGGGAGTCCCCGTTTCCTGCTCTTCCCCGGAAGAACAAACCCGGGATGGTCTCCCAATCCAACCCGTCCGCCATCATGCCCAGTGAAATTTCCCCTTCCCCCGCCATGACGGCGTTGACCTCCGGCATCCGCTCCAATGTGAGGGCTGGGAAGGCCGTTGCATGGTGTCCCCCCAGCACAATGGTTCCCCGGAACACCTTCCTTACGGTCTCAATCGCACCCACTGTGTCGTGGATCACTGGGCTCACCGTGTTGAGCCCTATGATGTCAGGGGCAAACGACCGGATGCCTTCCAGCATCAGGTCGTCCACCCGTTTTCCACCATGCTTCATCCCCATGGCAAACCTGTCGAAGATGCAGCATTCATGTCCCTTCGACTGGAGGTAGGAGGCAAGATGACAGATGCCAAGGGGCATCCAGCGGGTCGGGGTATTGAAAGAGCCTGGTGTCACCAGCATGATCCTCATGGGCGTTCCTCCCGTTCCATCAGGGATTTTGCATGCATGAACTGCCTCATCCCAAACGGGTCCGCATGGAATCCCTCCAGGCAGTGGTTTTCCTGTTTGAGCCGATAAAGGATCCGATAACCCTCCAGGTCCACTGACAGGAGGTCCCTACCTGCAAGAATTTGATCCGCCCTGGCAGTGTTGCCTGTGTCCGGGCCGCCTGTGATGAAAGGATTCCTCGCATCCAGGAAGATGAGGTCCGGACGCACCGCCAGCATGATCTCCACCACTTTCTCCTGCAGGTGCTCCCTGTGGTAGCCCAGGCGCAGCAGAGGATGGACAAAGCCCATGGCCAGTTTCATGCCCATGGAAAAATCCGCGCTGCGGTGGGTCTTCAGGTTGGCCAGGTAGATGATCCTGTCCGCTTCATAGACACATTCGGGTATGACAACCCGCTGGAGGCACTCCCCCTTGACGGGGACATTTACCCATTTGCCCTCATCGAAGAAGACAATTCCTGCACGATTGCGGATGACATTGTCCAGTGGTGTATCCTTCATCACCCTTCGGCTGGGAAGCCGGTAGTTCGCTGAGCAAACACCCACCGTTAAATTCCTGAAGCCATTCCCTTCCAGCATGCCAAGCAACCCGTCCAGGGTATCCGGGTCCGTGGATGCCGGGTAGGGATCCGCCGTGTTCAGGTTGATCTTGACCAGGATTCTGTCCTCCGGGCTGAACCCTTCCAACAGATGTCCCATATGTTCGTTGAACAGAGTAAAATCCGCCTTCCCCCTGCAAATCACCGAATGGACAGCCGTGTCCCTTTTCTGGTCCGGAAGCCTCGGTTGTCCGTTCTCCCGGCAGATGATGCGCCGGAGGATTTTTGGCTTGAACACCCTTCCCCATAAGCTCATGTCTCCACCATCCTTTCCATTGCCTGGGTGAACAACCCCATGTCGGTGCCAAATTGCACGAGATGGCATCGGGCCATGGACAGCATGTCCATCACAACCTCAAAGGAACCGTGTGCCTGCCGGGGAAGGAACGGGTCCACCGACTGGGGGAACAGTTCCGGTACCACCGCAAGGGGACTGGTCTCCTCAATGGAGGTCTCCGGCAGGCCGGTACGTGAAAGGATGCAGATGTCGTGGATTGGTCCCACGGTATGCAATGGCATCCCGTTGAGCTTGCTGAGCTTCAGGTAGCAGTCCTCCCCCCTTGTGAACAGGATGTCCCGGCAACCCGGGAAGAACCTTTCCAAGGCATCCTTGCGCACCTTGATGACATCCAGGAGGGTGCAGGCATGAAAGCACTCATCCCTCTCAAATATGACCGGGGACTCGTCCGTCAGCACCAGGTGCCCTCGTCCCGCCAGCGCGAAGGCCGCGGTGGACTTCCCCCTGCCGCTTTGCCCTGTGACCAGTACATTCCTCCCGTTGACCTGGATGCAGGAGGCATGGATCCTCCTGTAACCGAACCCTCCCAGGAGCCTGTGGAGCGGATGGAGAAACAGCAGGAGGAAATCGATGTATTGGAAGGATCCCTCCCTGGCCATGGCGGCATGGCATTCATTTGTCTTGAGGTCTAAGAAGATGCACCCGTAGTCCTCCAGGATATACCAGATGGAATCGTCCCCTTTCGTGAGGCATCGGAAAATCACGGGGCCGTCCAGGTCCACCTCAGTCCTGGCCTCCATCCTCGCATCCCTGGGAATTTGCCCCAGGAGGGTGCGGTACATGCCGCTGCCATGGAGTAAGAAGCTGATGTCCATGCCGGATGAACCCCTGCCCTGCTTCAGAAAGGTGTGCTCCCTGATGAAGCCGGCAAATCCCTCCACCTGTGTATGGATCCCGATGGATATGTCCTGGAATCTCAAAACCATGTCCTGGTCCATGCCTTCATCCTTTCCACATGACCGTGTATGCATCCAGGGTCTCTTGGCTTTCAAAAAAAGGCACACCGCCGATGGTGACCCAGGCGTGCCCGTCGATGTTTTGTCCTTGCTTGCTCACGCCTACATGAACCACGGCGTCCAGTCCCCTTCGGACCGCATGCTCCAGCAGGATGCAGCTCCTGACCAAACAGGGTTTTTTGGAGCGCATGACCCGGACCAGAAAGAAACCTGCCAGGCGATGGACCTTCACCAGCGTCTGCATG
>JAWOHX010000123.1:0-7547 GCA_046484975.1 Clostridia bacterium | reverse complement strand
CCATCACATGGGAAAGGGCCATGGAAATCACCGATTGTTTGTACCTCATGCTGGACCGGTATGTGAGCTATGGGGCGACCCTGGGAGGACAGCTTCCGGAAGGGGGCGACGGGATCAACTCCATGTCATGGCTCTGCCTTTCCTCCATCAGGAGGCTCCGGCTTCTTTCCCCCAGGACCGCATTGCGATGGCATCCGGACATGCCCGAGGAATTTTTCAAGGAAGCCGTGGAGGCAATGGCTTCCGGGGCCACATTCCCCACCTTGGTGAACGATCAGGTGGTGATTCCTGCCATGATCTCCAGGGGCGCTTCTCCTGCACATGCTCGGGACTATACCTTTTGCGGATGCGGACAGGTGACCCCCATGGGCCGCGCATACGGTTCCTATGAAGACATCATCCTGAACAGTGTCAAACCCTTTCATCTGGTCCTGCATGACGGGATGGATGAGAATCATCCTGTGCAAATAGGACCGGCGACAGGCCACTTGGAGTGTTTTTCGGATTACGATGCTTTTGAACAGGCCGTATGGCGTCAGATGGAAGCTCTTCTTGAGAAAAGCATCAGCCAGTCCAATCGTATCAAGGAATGGGGTGCAAAGAACCTTTTGGATCCCTTGCGCTCCCTCCTGACCCATTCCTGCCTTGAGAAGGCCCTGGATTTCAGGGCTGGAGGTGCGGATTACCATGAAGGAATGGTGGATGTGGTGGGATTTGCCAGCCTCGTGGATTCCCTGAATGCCGTCCGGCAACTGGTGTTCGAGGAAAAGAGAATGTCCTTGATGGAACTTCGGGACATTCTGGACCAGAATTGGGATGGCCGGGAATCCCTCCGGTTGGAGTGCCGGAACAGGCTTTCCAAGTTCGGCAATGATGAGGAAGCCAGCGACGGGACCGCCATCAGACTGATGACCCGGCTCAACGAATACCTGTCTCGGCAGAAGACTTTCATGGGTGGCCCATGGGGACTGGACATCATCGGCTGGTCGGCTGCCGTGCAGATGGGTGGGAATACCGGAGCGACCCCGGACGGAAGGAAAAAGGGGGAACCCATCGCGGACAGTGGAGGTCCGGCCCAGGGGCGGGATAAAAAAGGCATCACCGCGGTGTTTCGTTCCATGGTGAAATTGCCCCTGGACAAAACCCATGGGCCGGTGGCACTGAGCGTTCGAATTGCAGGAAACAGCCTGAAAAACACTGAGAATGTGGGGAAATTAAAAGACCTGCTGGAATCCTATATGAGGATGGGAGGCCAGCAGATCCAGGTCACAGTGGCGGATTCACTTCTGTTGCAGGAAGCCCAGAATAATCCCGATGCCCACCGGGACCTCATCGTGCGGGTGGGAGGCTTCAGCGCATATTTCACCCAGCTGGAGAAATGTTACCAGGATGACATCATCAGCCGCTCCGAGCATTCTGTCTAGGGAATGAACCCTTCGAATATGAACAGATCGAACATGGCTCTCGCCGTTTCCAGTTCTTCCTTTGACCGCAGCGTCCAGGCCACGGTATTGGCTTTGAACAATTTCCGACACAGGAGAAAACTCAAATTTCCGGCATTTTCATGCATATAGGCGATGAAATGGGGTTTTGAAGTGAAGTTCATCAGCATGAATGTCATGATGACCTTGGTGGAGAAATGCAAATTGCTTTTGAACATGGAAGAGGATAGCTGCCCCCGGGTGATATCGGGACGGTTTACCCTGAACCATTTCACAATCCTGGGGTCGAAGGATTCGATGCACAGGGGTCCTTGGTAATTCTTGAGCATCTCAGACACTTTTACACAAAGTTCTGTGTATCTTTTGCAGGATTTGATTTCGACAATCAAAGGGACCCTGCCAGAAACCAGGGAGAGCACCTGGGAGAAGAGGGGGATGTGGTAAGGGGATGCATAGACCGGGTGCTGGCTGATTTCTTCATATCCTGTATCATGGATGTTCATGTCCATCCCCGCTGCGTGCCGCAGGTCGTCATCATGGAAGACGACCAACTGGTCATCTGCCGTCAGGTGGACATCCAGTTCGATACCATAATTGTTCGCTATGGCTTGTTCAAAGGCTGGGAGGGTGTTTTCGGGGATGCCCTTGCCCAGGTCATGCAATCCCCGATGGCTGTAGTGCCATCCCTTCAGTTCGGAAATGTCCTTTTTCCCCGGTGCAATCAGAAACAGATAGAGACCTGCCAGCAGCAGAACGGGCAATGCAATGTAAAAACCCATGGATTCCCTCCTTTTCTAGTCGTCCATGCCGCTGAACGCTTCGATTTTGTCCTTCGGCATCAGCGGACGGTTGTCTCCGTGACGGACAAACAGCATGGTGACGAATGCCAGGGCGATGAAGAGGGTGCTGTAAGGAAAGAGTGTCCAGTAACCCACATATTGCAGGAAGGCTCCGGACAGGATGGGGGTCACAATCTGCGCAGACATGGAAAAGGTGTAATAGATTCCAGTGTATTTGCCTACATCCGCATTACGGCTCATCTCCACCACCATGGGATACGAGTTGACATTGATGGAAGCCCAGCCGACCCCGGCCAGTGCAAAGAAGAAAAACAAAGTGGTGGTGAAACTTTGGAAAAAAGCGGCAGAGCCGAAGGCGATGGCCAGGAGCACGATGCCCCCAAGGATGGTTTTCCTTCGTCCGATCCTGGAAGCCAACAATCCCACCGGGATGAATGCGATGATGGCGACCACCTGTGCGACCATCAGGCTGTAGGCGAAGAGACCGCCTTCCAGGCCCCAGAATTCCTGGGCATATTTGGAAAAGGCGGAGGTGATGGCGTTGTATCCCATGAACCACAGAAAGACCGAGGCAAGCAGAAAGCGGAAGCTCATCCTTACGTCACGGGGCATGGCTTCCGCAGAACGGGTCGTCTTTTCCTCCTCGATCTGCTGGTCCATGTTGGTGATGAGTTTTCTCTCCCTGATGGTGAAAACCAGGACGAGAACAGTCAGGAGCATGATGAGGGCCACAAGAATGAAAATGAGGGTGTAATCAGGGTTTTCCTTGGGAACCAGCACGGCAATCAGTCCCAGGGAAATGATGCCACCGACGGCACCCATCAGGTTGATGATGGCATTGGCCTTGGAGCGAAGGGGTTTCGGCGTGACATCAGGCATCAGGGCAACAGCCGCAGAACGATAGGAACTCATGGCCAGCAGGGTGATGCCCAATGCGGCGATGAACAACCCCAGGGAGCGGATGTTGTCGGATACCGGGATGAAGATCATGCTTGCGGTGGCTGCCAGCGTTCCGAAGAGGATGTATGGCGTTCTTCTTCCAAGACGGGTGTTTGTCCGGTCTGAGAGCATCCCGAATAGCGGAAGCAGAAACAAAGCCAGGACATTGTCCATGGCCATGACGATTCCGGCCACGGTGTCGCTGATTTCAAAGGTGTATTTCAGAATCAAGGGGATGATGTTGTCATACATGACCCAGAAGGTGCTGATGGACATGAAGGCGAGACCGACGAAGAAAGTGCGCTTGTAATTCAGTTTCATAAGGTACCCCCATATATTGATGATGCTGGTCTGTCCCTATTATTTTACCACAGATGCAGGCATGAATATATCAATACATGATGGGAAAAGAATGGCGAAGGGATATGGATATAACCTGGAAGGGGTCGTGTTGCCCCTTCCAGGCCGGAACGGTTTTTTATCAGGCCAGTCCGTAGATGGCGGAATATTTCTTTTCCAGGTAATCGCAGTAATAGTTCGGGTTCAACGGTTCCCCGGTGATCATTTCAATCAGCTCTGTTGGTTTCTTCAATGACCCGTGCACATGGACATTTTCATTCAGCCACTGGGTCAGGGGCTTGAAGTCTCCCCTGGAGAGGCAATCCTCCAAATCAATTTCCTTGGACATGAAATGGGCCAACTGTGCGGCATAGGCGCTCCCAAGGGCGTAAGTCGGGAAATAGCCAAAAAGGCCGTCGGACCAATGGACATCCTGGAGAACACCCCGGGCGTCGCTCTCCGGGGTGATGCCAAGATATGCCTGCATCTTCTCATTCCATACCCGGGGCAGATCATCCACCTGGATGCTTCCGTCGATGAGTCCGAGTTCGAGCTCATAGCGTAGCATGATGTGAAGGGAATAGGTCAACTCGTCCGCCTCGATACGGATCAGGGAAGGTTCCACGATGTTCATTGCCTCGTAGAAATCCCGGAAGGGGACATTCTCCAGCTGTTCCTTGAAGATTGTCTGAAGCTTTGGGAACAGGTGCCCCAGAAAAGCCTCGCTTCTGACAAAGTTGTTCTCATAAATCCTGGATTGGGATTCGTGGATGCCGTTGGATGTCCCTGTGGCCAGGATGGTTCCCTGCAGATGTCTCCCCACATTTTGCTCATAGATGGCATGGCCTCCTTCATGGGCCGTGCTCAGAAGGGAAGAGACGGGATTGCATTCGTAGTAGTGGGTGGTCAGACGGACATCGTCGATGTCGACACCCATGGTGAAGGGATGTACGCTTTCCTTGAACCAACCCCTTTCCAGGTCATACCCCAGTTGTC
This sequence comes from Clostridia bacterium, assembly GCA_046484975.1. Taxonomy (GTDB): domain Bacteria; phylum Bacillota; class Clostridia; order DUPQ01; family DUPQ01; genus JAWOHX01. The sequence goes on along the minus strand of JAWOHX010000123.1, from coordinate 3,031 downwards.
TGAGCAGGTCCCTGCTGAGCTGTTCCTGCAGGGTGACCGGGTAGGATTTTTTCAGAAAAGAATCGTCAATGGACTTCTTTTTTTCAGAGATGGTTTTAATCAGAGGGACAAGGCGTGTACGCAGTTCACTGAAGAAAGCATCCAGCTGTCTGATGTCCATCCCCTCTTCGAAGTCGTCGATGAACAGGTTGTAGGGATGGCCTTCATAACCCCGATAGCCGGCGAATTTCCGCAGGGTATCCACAATCTGGTTCAGATAGGGCTTGAACAAATTGAAATCCGACTTTTCCTTTGCTTCCTCCCAGACCATGGAGGCCTTGGAGACCAGTGCATGGTAACGTTGGAATTCGTCCATCGGGATTTTTGTCAGCTTGTCGAATTCTTTCCGTGCTTTTCTAACCATGACCCGGGTTTGTTCATCCAGTGAATCCGTTTCTTGCTCAAGGGTCACTAGGTCCTGCCTGACCTGGTCATTGACGAGGAGACCATAGGAAAACCCGCTGAGGGTTCCAATGGCCCGGCTTCTGGCATCGGCACCGCTTTTGGGAGCGCCGGTTGTGGCATCCCAGAAAAGCATGGCTGAGGCGTATTGCAACGCAAGCAGTTTGCTTTGCGCTTCCTGAAAACGCGCCAGGGCTTTCTGTAGGTTTGTTGAATCTGTCATTTTCTTTCTCCTTGTTCCCCGTCTGTCATTCTATATTCCATTCTAACCCAGCTGTAGTCAATCAGCAAGGGTCCTGGATTGCCGGGCAAGGGGTCAGTTGATTTTTTCCCTGCGGTCAACCAACCCGTCCGGTTTGTAATATGTGCGGGTGTTCCCTGATTCATGCCATATGCGGATACCGTCTTCATAGTATGACCGCTCCACGTACCCTTCGTTGTTGTGCCCGATTAGCCAGATGCCGACCTTTTTGCCATCCTCATACTGGCCGAAGGAATGGATGGTCTGGTAATAGGCATCGGTACCGGTGGCATACGATCGGTAGTCACCGTGGAGAACCCCTTCCTTGTAGCCAGCCTCGGTCTCGGGCCTGCCCTCCGGTGTGAAGCTGATCCAGACCCCGTGTTTTTTGTTGTCCAGGTATTCCCCGAGGAATTTCGTCTGCATATCCTCGTCCTCGTTGTTGTAGTTGGCTCCGGTGGGGCCTGTCTTGGTGCCGTTCTCATAGGTGATGAACTCACTCAGGATACCGCTCTCATAGTAATGCTCCACCTTCCCATGGTAGACACCCTCCGCTTGCTCTGTGTACAGCATCAGGTTTCCATTATCCCAATAGGAATATTGCGGCCCGTCCTCTTTTCCGTTCCTATGGGACTTGATGTGGCGGATTTCTCCGTTGTCATAATATATCCGGATCTTGCTGAAGACGTTTTCCCCCACATAGCTGTTCTGGGTTTCCTCGACCAGGATGTCATTCTTATAGATATACGCCTCCAGCCGTTTTCCCATGTCATAGGTCACGACCCCGACCCGTTGGCCGTCCACACCCATCATCAGACCATCGTATTGTCCGTCCTTCATTCCGGTTATGCTCCTCAACCGGGGAGGGTCCTTTGACAGGTCCATGGCCAGGGAAGTGGTCCGGTTTTCAACCGGGTCCTTGGTGGATACATGGGAGAACAGGCTGTCCGATTCCGTCCCCGTGCGGATGATCCTGATTTCCTTGTCCTTTTCCCCAGGGATGAAATAGGTGTATTCCACCGATGTGCCCAAGGCGGACATCCGCCAGCCCGTCAGTGCATTGTCCTTGTCATAATATGCAAGATAAGTCAGATTCCCTGCGGTGTCCCGTTTCTCTTCCTTCCGAAGGCCTGTATAATCCAGAGGGTCTCTCCAGCCATACACCAGGAGCATGATTTGGTCATTTCCATCAGCAGGGCTGAGGTTCTTCAAGGCTTCATAGGAAGCGACGATGCGGAAAGCCCATGGGTCGGCCACCTTGATGTCATACGCTTCGAGCAGGGCAATCAGGTCGCTTCGGTCAAACTGGAGGGACTGCCAGTTGGCGCTGTTGTCCCTCCATGTCTGGAAGGTGTCGATCAGAGAATCGGCACTGGTGTTCGTGATGACATCCACGAAATCCACCAGGCTCCCCCCAAGGAGGAAATCAAGCTCATTGGTGATGAGGTCCCGGACATTGGCCTGCTGCTCCGGGCTCATCCTTCCACCGTGCTGCAGCAACTGGCTGGTCAGGAACCGGATGATCTGCTCATACTGGGCATCCACACCTTCCTGTATGCTCCTGATGGTGTACTGTGCCATGCTGACCATCGTGGTGACGAAGAAACTTGGCTTCGCGGGTTTTTTATTCGCCACAGCCATCTGGACCGCATCCTCGGAAAGCTCCACAGCCGGCGGACTGCCATCCTCGATGTTGGCATCCATGGCTTCATCGTCTTTCCGGTATGCCTGCAGGGTGCGTTCAATCTGCTGAGTCAGATTCTCCACTTCCTCCTCCAGCCAGCTGGTGTCGTTCTGCATGACCCGGCCTATGAACAGAAAATGGTCGACAATGTCCCAGTTGAAAATCTGGAACCTCACAGGCTTCCCCCCGGGCAGGCGGACCTCCATGTATTCCACCCGGTCACCGGTGGTCAAGGCTGACACCATTCCTGTGGACCTTGATGCAGACTGCGATTCTGGAATCTCCTTCAGCATGGCGGGAACCCGGTCCATTCCCAAAACCTCAAAGAAGACGGCTTCCAGCTCGTTTGCCTCCTCCTGCATGGCAGCAAGCTTTTCAGGAGTGGTGGCCTTGTCGGGGGTTTTCTTCCGAACGGCCTCCAGTGTCGCAATCGTCTCGCGCAGGAAATGCCCGGAGGCATAATAGTCCGCGGAACGGATGCGGGAGTACAGGATTGCGCCCGCCTCGTATTCAATCAGGAGTTTCTTCAGATTGTTTCGGATCCGCCTGTTGTAAAGTGTCATGCTGGTGGAGGCCAGCCTGCCAGCCTGTCTGGGACTGGTGTCCTCCAGCATCACGGAGACAGCGGCGGTGGCATCCATCAACCAGCCAATATATGCATTCTG
>JAWOHX010000013.1:0-2698 GCA_046484975.1 Clostridia bacterium | reverse complement strand
GAGTCCATGAAAAAATACGCATTCGCAGGAGCCAGCGGGAGAGCTTTGAACATGTTTGCCCTGCCCATGGCAAGGGAATGGAAAAATAATACCGCACTTGTTGGCGTCTACGATGTCAATCCCGTCAGGGCAGGCATCCTCTCCCGTGAATGCGGGGGTGTCCCGATTTATGAGGATTTTGATCTGATGATTCTTACCGGAAAGCCCGATGTCGTCATCGTCACAACGGTTGATGCCTTTCATCATGACTACATCATCCGGTCCCTGGAAGCTGGCTGTGATGTCATCACGGAAAAGCCAATGACCATTGATGCTGAAAAGTGCAGGGACATCCTCGCAGCTGAGAAAAAATCGGGGAAACGGGTCATTGTCACCTTCAACTACCGATTCGCCCCCTATGTGACCAGGATCAAGGAACTTCTGCAGGAAGGTCTCGTGGGAACTGTCTTAAGCATTGATTTCGAATGGATACTGGACACCAGCCATGGCGCCGACTATTTCAGGAGATGGCATCGGCACATGGCAAATAGCGGCGGGCTTCTGGTCCACAAATCCACACATCATTTCGACCTGATCAACTGGTGGCTGGAGGAAGATCCGGAGGAAGTATATGCCTTCGGCTCAAGAAGGTTCTACGGCGCCACCCGGGATGAGCGGGGGGAACGCTGTCTCACCTGCGGTCATCGTGACACCTGTACATTTTTCTGGGACATCACGAAAGACCCTTTCATGAAAAAATTCTATTATGAAGCAGAGGAACAAGATGGATACTACAGGGACCGGTGCGTGTTTGCGCAAGACATCGACATCTATGACACCATGTCCGTGAACGTGAAATATTCAAGGGGAGCATTGCTCAGTTACTCCCTGGTTGCACACAGCCCCTATGAAGGATGGAAAGCCGCCATCAACGGCAGTGGCGGAAGGTTGGAGGTGGAAGAATTCCACAGCGGATGCCGGAAGGGTGAACCCGTTCAGCAAATCAGATATTATAGCCGTGAAGGCAACATCGTCACCTATGAGATTGCAAAGGACGAAAGCGGACATGGCGGGGGAGATGAACGGCTGCGAAGGATGCTGTTCGCAGGGGAATCCCACGATCCGCTGGGGCATTTTGCGGATTCCCGGGCCGGTGCCATGTCCATCCTCACCGGTATCGCTTCCAATATCTCCATCATGGAGAAAAAACCTGTATATATAAAGGATCTTATGGAACAGAATGAGGGAAAATAATGTATGGAGCAGGAGGGTATGCAATGAAAAAAAGAAATTTTTCCATGCAGGCATACTGGGATAAAATCGCGGAAAGTTGGGAACCAGAGTTGAAATTCCGGGGCTCCACGCAGGAGGATTGGACAATATGGAGAAAAGCCGCTGCAGCCAAATTGATGGAGCTTCTGGGAGCTTTTCCGAAGAAGGTTCCACTCAATGCCACAGTAGAGTATTCGGTACCGGACGGTGACCTCATCCGGGAACGTGTCGTTTTTGACACCGAGGATTTCATGTCCGTCCCCTGCCATGTGCTGCGTCCGAGGGACATGAAGCCTGATAGGACCCATCCCGCCATCCTGTGCTGCCATGGCCACGGAAAATATGGAAAGGATCCGGTGGCAGGCATCCGCTCAGACCCCGACCATGTCCGGGACATCGTGGACATGAACTACAACTACGGGGAGCAGATGGCAAAGGCGGGATTCCTGACCATCATGCCCGACCAGCGGGTATTCGGCGAACGCAGTGACGGAATCGACCCCTTTCCCGGCAGGGACAAATGCAACGTCAATTTCATCAAGGGCGCTTTACTTGGGATATGGGTCCTGACGTTGAACATATGGGACATGAAGTGCTGCATCGATTATCTGGAGACAAGGCCCGAAGTGGATGCCGGCCGCATTGGGATGATGGGCCTGAGCGGAGGCGGGACCATGACCACCTTCACTTCCGCCGTTGAACCCCGGATCCGGGCGGCGGACATCATCGGATATGTGAACCCGTGGGAAGGATTCGCCATGAACAGGGCCAATTTCTGCGGGACCCAGATCATTCCTCATGTCTACCGGTACTTTGATACGGATGACATCGCCGGCCTCATCGCTCCCAGGCCTTTACTTGTGGAAATGGGGATCTATGACAAGTGCTTCAATATCCAGGACATGCTGAAAGGATATGGGGAAGTCCAGAAAATCTATTCTGCTGCAGGGGTCCCGGACAAGCTTTGGGCAGACATACATCCAGGCCCTCATGCCTTCTCAGGGATCAAGGCTGTTGAGTTTTTCAGGAATTATCTGTGACGTAAGGGAGGAGATCTGAGTCATGCCCGCCATTTGCAGGCCATACAAACTGTTGTCGGACTTTGAAAAAGTCGGGGAATTTCTAATGGGAAACTACACGATCCCACGGCAGAACGGTTATTATTATCTTTGATCGTTATGGTGATAGGGTTGTACCCGACACCATGGATTAATTGGGTAGAACAGGTTATGCGGTGGTTAATAATATGAATATCATGACATTTCTCAGCCCTCCAATTGCATTTATCATCTTCTTTTCTCTATCGACTGTGGGGTATATTCTAATCCGAAGGCACGCTGCAGAAGGTACAGACCATTCAGAAAAGTATTTACCCTATTCTGGCGGTCAAAAGATCCCACCTAAAGAAGTGCGGTTGTCTTATGAAACTTTTTTCAGGATTGGTTTG
>JAWOHX010000142.1:0-35897 GCA_046484975.1 Clostridia bacterium | reverse complement strand
CCTCATTTCAAAAATAGTATCAAAGCTGTTGGACTAATGTCGGGCACCTCGCTCGATGGGCTGGATTTAGTTGCTGTCGGGTTTTGACAAACGGGCGAAAAATGGCAGGGGAGCATGATATACGTCATCGATGCGGATCTTTGCATTGATTGCGGTGTGTGTGAAGGCTCTTGTCCCGTTACAGCGATAAGCCAGGCATAAGAAACGGAAAAACAGGCGGGAAACCGTCTGTTTTACTATCGGAGGAAAAACATGAACCATATGATGAGGGAAATCCTCAGCCAACCTGAAATCATTGAAAAATGCATCATCGAAAACAGGGCAATTGCACTGGAGATAGCCGGGGTAATAAAAAAGAGGAATATCCGGCACATATGGATTGCGGCCCGGGGGACTTCCGACCATGCGGCAATCTATGCGAAATACATGCTTGAGATTCATACTGGAATCCCTGTCGGCCTGGCAGCGCCTTCCGTCATCACAATCTACCATGCAAACCTGGATTTTTCCGACAGCCTGGTCATTGCCATCTCCCAGTCGGGAAAAGCCTTGGATGCCCTGGAAGTTCTACGGCAGGGAAAACGGACCGGCGCGCTGACACTGGCCCTTACAAATGACGGGGAAAGCCCTCTTGCCAGGGAAGCCGGCTACCATATCTCCTGTCTGGCTGGTGAAGAGGTGAGTGTCGCTGCCACCAAGACCTTCACCTCGACATTGATAAACCTGGCTTTGCTGACATGGGCGATGACAGGAAAAAAAGATCTGATGGATGAGATTGCATCCATCCCGGGAATCATGGAAACATACCTGTCCCGCTATGAGATGCCTGCAGGATTCATCGGCAGGCTCAAGGATATGGAGGAGTGCTTTGTCCTGTCCAGGGGAACTGGTTATCCCGTCGCTCTGGAAGGAGCATTGAAAATCCAGGAAACCTGCTATGTAAGGGCGAAGGGATACGCCATATCTGATTTTTACCATGGCCCCCTGGCTATGATGGAAAAGGGGTTCCCGGTTCTTGTTATCGCTCCTGGGAGCAGCATTGACAGGGACATCCGGGCAATATTGGACAAGCTCAGGGACATCGGAGCGAAGCTTATTGTTTTCAGCGATAACATAGAATTCCTGGAACTTGCCGACATGGCATTTCCCATGCCGGAAGGCCTCGGGTATTCCAGTGCACCGTTGATTTATACCACAGCAATGCAGAGATTCGCCTGCATGCTTTCCCTGGAAAAGGGATTGGATCCAGATCGTCCCAGAAATCTGCAGAAAGTGACATTGACGAAATAAAATGGAACATTATTACTCAAAAACGCCGCAATCCAACAGCCGGACAGAGGCTTATGAATGGGAACTACGGGGGCAGTCCTTCCGATTCCAGACCGATGCAGGGGTTTTTTCAAAAGGGAAAATGGATTTCGGGAGTGGGTTCCTTATACAGTCCATTCTGGACGAAGTCGAGCGGGAACCATTGAAAATTCTGGATATCGGATGCGGATACGGGGGAATCGGCATCGTTTTGGCGAGATTTTTCCCAAACGCGATTGTCCATATGACGGATGTCAATGAACGGGCCTTGGCTCTTTGCACACAGAACATCGGATGGAACAGGGTGAAAAATGTCATATGTTACGCTTCCGACCTTTTCGAAAACATCACGGAACAATTTGATGTCATCGTTTCCAATCCCCCCATCAGGGCAGGAAAAGCGGTTGTCTACCGACTTTTCGAAGATGCCTCCCAGGCATTGACTGCAGATGGGAGTTTCTATTGTGTCATCCAGAAGAAACAAGGAGCGGAGAGCGCCCAGCGGAAACTGGCGGATATTTTCATGCATTGTGAATGTCTGGACAAAAAGGCTGGGTTCCGTATCCTGAAGGTGCAAAAAACCTTATAAGAATAAGGATTTTGTCATATTTTTGCAAGATTCACAATAAATATGCTATGGTATAATATTCCTGATGGAGGTGCGTTTTTGAAGGTATACGCGCTGGTGGGTTCCAGTGGAACAGGAAAAAGCCATAAAGCAACCATGTTGGCCAACGACATGGGGATTACGCATATCGTTGATGACGGTTTGCTGGTCAGCGGGAACCGGGTTGTTGCCGGAAGCAGCGCCAAAAAGGAGGCGACGAAGCTGTCCTCCGTCAGAAGGGCCCTATTTACAGAGGAAGAGCACAGAAAGGATGTCATCAAGGCCATCCGCTCTAAAAAGGTGGAAAGTATCCTGATTCTTGGCACCAGCGAAAAAATGGTCAATGACATCGCGAAAAAACTGGACCTCTCCGGCATCGACAGAATCATCTTCATCGAGGACATATCCGATCCCGAGGAAATCAAAAGCGCCCTTTCCAGCAGGAAGGACAAAGGAAAGCACGTCATCCCCGTACCAACATTTGAAATCAAAAAGGATTTCAGCGGCTATCTTCTGGACCCTCTTTACCTGTTCCGGAAGAAAGACAAGAACAAATATATATCCGAAGGGACAAAAACCATTGTCAGGCCGACGTTCAGTTATCTTGGCAGCTATACCATATCCAACAACGCCCTCTTCCAGATTGCCAGTCATGTTGCCTCGGAAGTGGAAGGATTTGAAGGGATTACCCGTTTCCGGGTCATCATGAAAGAGGATGGCATCAGCATTGAGATGAACATCACCGTCAGCTATGAATACCCCATCATTGAAGTCATGAAGCAGGTACAGAAAAGGGTGAAGGAAGCCCTTGAAAAACTGACTGCCCTCAATTTGTCCAGCATGGACATCACCGTCAGGCATATCGTCATCAACAAGGAAGTATATCCATAGCCGGGAAGTGTCTTCCCGGCTGTTTCAACCCAGATAGGATGTGCATTTTTCAATGGCCCGGGGAAGGCAGTCTTTCGATGTCTTCCAGGGAGCATCCAGATTACGATAATCGAATTTCTGGCAAAACCAGCAGACATCAGCAAGGAGCCGGTCCATGTTTGATTCCATCAAAAGAGCCAGTTCCCGATGGAAAGACCGGAGGTTTTTCGACGAATAGGAGGTTTTTGCCCTTTCGAGGAGCATCCTGTAGTGCTTCAGACAGAAACCTTTGCCAGTCCTGACCTTGTCTCTGAAGGTATTGTCCCGGGCATACATCCAGAGGATGGTGTCCACATACTTTTCCATGATTCTTTGTATCCTGTCGCAAGCCGCACAGGTGTGTTCCAGCTCCTCCAAGATGCGCAGGGTCTGGGACACGGAAGAGAGGCTTTCCTTTTTTTCGGAGAAGGCCTTCTTGTTGGCTTTCCGGACTTCCGCAAGGATGTGTTCGAAATGGGTTTCCATCATGAGCGCCAACCCCAGTTTGTCCCCTTCATGCCTGTAGAGTTTCTCGGAATGCCTTCTGCAGAAGCCTTTCCGGTTGGTTTCAAGCCTGACATCCCCTTCCATGTATGACGGCCCCAGAAAAAAATCAATGGTGTTGTTCTCCAGTGTTCTTTCCAGAAGGCATACCGGACATTCACAATCCGCATTGAAAGCGTCATTCACAGGAATGGTATATATTTTCTCTTTCATTTTTGCATCCTCCGGTATTGTTTTCATGGTATAATCCATTTTACCATAGGAAAGAAAAAGGAGTCTCCTTTTTGATGGAAACCATCATTGAAAACATATCGGACTTCGATCTTCAACAAACCCTTGAATGCGGGCAGTGCTTTCGATGGTCCAGGGACGGACAAGGCATTTATACCGGAGTGGCCTGTGGCATGGTCCTCAGGGCCAGGCAGGAGGGGAGCACGCTGATATTGAAGGGCGTGGGGGAAAAGGATGATACCGGGTCATGGATAGACTATTTTGACCTGGGCACCGATTACGCACACATCAAGGAAACCCTATCCCGTGACAATGTTTTGAACCGGGCCATCCGGCGATTTCCCGGTATCCGGATATTGAGACAGGAGCTGGTTGAAACAACGCTTTCCTTCATTCTATCCACCAACAATAACATTCCGAGGATCAAAGGGAACATCGAAGGGTTGTGTAAGAGATTCGGCAAGGAGGTTTCCTTCGATGGCAAAACCTATCATGCCTTTCCGGAAGTGGAAAGGATTGCCCAATCCACCTGCGAGGAGGTTTCTTTATGCAAGGGAGGATACCGGTGTGCATATATCCTTGAGACATCCGGGATGATGAGCAAGCGGCCAATAACCAGGGAGTCAATGGCCGCAATGGGTTATGAGAAGGCAAGAAGCACACTGAAGACATTCCGTGGGGTCGGGGACAAGGCAGCGGAATGCATCCTGTTGTTTTCCTGCGGTTATCTCAACGCTTTTCCGGTGGATGTCTGGATCAAACGCATCATGGAGGCATACTATATCAAAAAGAGCGTGAGCAGCGCATATGTCGCCCGATATGGACAGGAAATATTCGGCCCGCTGGCGGGATACGCCCAGCAACTTCTTTTCAGCTATGCCAGGGAGAATAAGACAGGCGTCGGCTGACCGTGCTTGAAAAAAAACTATATTAGGGGTATAATGATATTGCAAAGAGACTAGGACGATTCCTGGAATGTTCGATAAACTCATTGTTTTGATCCTACAGTGATGATACGGGAACCCGATGTCCTATTGCTGAGTTCAGGCCTTTACAAAATCCGACATCCGTCTGAAGACTGGTGCAACGGCGGAGGTAGAACAACGTTACAGGCAGGGTACCCACCTGGCGAAAGCTAGGCGTCAAAAAATGAGGACGGCATTTCGGGAATTATTTTGTCTCCCTGTTCATCCAATCACATTCATGAATGAATCCGGCAATTTATTCAAAGGGGTTTTTGTCATGTCCAAAAGTTCCAACCAGAAAATGAAAATCCTTTGCCTGATGCGTATGTTCCTTGAGAAGACAGACGAGAAAAACGGGATTACCCTCCATGAACTCATTCGTATGCTGGAAGAAAACGGCATTCGTGCCGAGCGTAAGGCATTGTACGACGACATTGAGGTCCTCAGGGAATTCGGCATCGACATCATGACGAGAAAAACAAAGACCACGGAATATTTCGTGGGGCAAAGACTTTTTGAGCTGGCAGAGTTGAAACTGCTTGTGGATGCGGTGCAATGTTCGAAATTCATCACCCACAAGAAAAGCACCCAGCTCATCAAGAAGATCGCAAGCCTGACCAGCGAGAAACAAGCCTTGTCTTTGAAAAGGCAGGTGTATGTTTCCAACCGGATCAAAAATCTCAATGAAAGTATTTATTACAACGTGGATGCCATCCATTCTGCCATAGCCGGAAACAAGAAAGTGTCTTTCCGTTACTTTGAATACACGGTAGATAAGAAAAAATCCTTCCGGAAGAAGGGACAGAAATACCTGGTGAGCCCCTATGCCCTGTCCTGGGACGATGAGAACTACTATCTAATCACTTATTATGAAAAATACAACAGTTTCACCCATTATCGGGTGGACAGGATGACGGACCTGGAAGTGAGTGAGGAAAGAAGGGAACCCCTTCCAGGGAAACAGGTTTTTAACCTGGCGGAATACAGCAAGAAATTCTTCCATATGTTCACCGGGGAAGAAGAGATGATGCACTTGCAGTTTGAGAACAGTCTCATCAATGTGGTAATGGACCGATTCGGTGAAAGCGTTGGCATTGAGAAAATCGATGAGCACCATTTCGCCATCCGGACCAAGGTGGTTGTGAGCCTGACATTTTACGCCTGGCTTTTTCAGTTCGGCGAAAAGGTAAAAATCCTGTATCCTGAGAAAGTGGCGCAGGAGTACAAGGAAATTCTCATGAAAACAATCAGCCGGTATTAAAAAAGGACCCCCTGGGGGGTCCTTTTTAAAAAACTTGGATCAATAAGTCTGGCTGGATGTTGCACCCAGTTTCTCATTGGCCATGTCGAGCACCTGCTGCATGCCCAGGGCCTTCGCGGCTGCCCTGTATTTTGCAAGTGCTTCCAGGATGGGAGCGTCTCCCATGATGGCTGTTGCAAGAGCGTCCCTCGCTGCAATGCTCTGGTCCCCGCGTACGCCCTGCTTCAACCACAGATCGTCATCAGGTTCTTTCAGAGAAGGAGGCATGGCCCAGAGGCGGCCCAATGCATCGTATTCATCAAAAATTTCAATCATCCTTGTTTGCTGGTTTTGAAACACTTGAGTCATGCTCTCGTTCCAGGCCTTGTCATCGGAATAATAGATGAACTCATACACCTTGCCCACTTCCCATAAGGGATTTCCGTCGAGGAGCCCAGGTGCAGGGATGGCAACGGGAGTGGTTCCGCCGGCAATGGGGGGCTTATAGGTTTTGTAGATTTTGTTGCCTTCGAGGGTGAAATATCCGGTACCCCTGATGTTTCCCCTGATGCCGTACATTCCAACAAAGTTTCCTTCCGGAGAACCGAAGAAGATGTTGATAAACCAGTTGGCCATTTCCTTGGCCTGGGGTGTGCCTTTCATGAGCGCGTAGGGGGCACTGATCCTGATCTCATAGAAATTGATGATCCTGTTGGCAGGAGTCGTTCCCTTGATGGCGCCGATGGTGGTGAAGTAGCCTTCGGGGGTGACATTTTTGACATTGATCTCAAAGCCGTTGACATTATGGGTCCAGTCGAAAATGGTTCCCGCATATCCACGGTTGATCCTGCCCCTGACCTCAGATGAGGAAGCGGAATAGACTTCGGGGTCAAGAGCTCCTTCGGCGTAGAGTTTGTTGAGCCAGGTGATGGCGTCCACCATCTCAGGTTTCAGGAGTGGGTCTTCCCACAATTCGGTGTTGGGATTGTAGTTGGGAAGGGGCCCATTCTCATAATTCAGGCGGGCGTCGAAAGCCATGAATATGTCACCCATGAGCCATGTGTTCCTGGATGTCATGCCGATGGTGTCGTTGGCGCCTGACTTGTTGGGATCGTTGTAGGTGAATTTGTAGATGGCTTCATACAATTCATCAATGGTGTCGGGTTTTGACAATCCCAGGTTGTCCAGCCAGTCGCCCCGGATATGCCTTGCGAACCAGCTGGGTTTATTGGTTGTTCCGTTGGGAAGACCCCATACCTCGCCGGCCATGCTGTAGGTTTCCTTCCACCATTCTGGAATCATGGTCTCCCACACTTCGTTGCCAGCCATAAGATCGGTGACGGGCAGGAGCAGTCCCTCGTTTGCCCATTGGAAAAGGTCGGTGACAGAAAACATCTGGACAAGGCCTTTCAGGTCTCCGGACATGGCGCTGAGGTTGATGACCTCGATGTAGTTGGCCCTGGACGGATAATTCACCACCAGTTTTATACCGTATTCCTCGGTGAACCAGTTCATGAAATCCCTTTTTTCAATGAGGTTTTCCGTAGAGTCTCCAAAATAGAATACTTTGGTAATCTCTATCCTGTCCGGCTTTCCAACTTCCGTCGGACCTGGGTCAGGAGTCGTGCCAGGTGTCGGAGTTGCTGTCGGAGCTTCTGTCGGTGCAGGTGTGGGTTCTGTTTTCGGTGTACATGCAGTGAGCATGACAGAGAAAGCAAACAGAACGCATACTGCAAAACATAAGATTCTGGTTTTTTTCATTGTTCTCCTCCATTGTGTATTTTCATATGTAAATTATACTGTAATGAAAAATGCAAATTCATAAAAAAAAAACTGCAAAACTATAATTATCAACTATATATAATGGCAAGGAGGAAAGGCATCATATGGATTGCGGATAACGCGGGAAAACTGAAAACCGACCTTCAGATGAAAGAATTCAGAAAGGAAAATATGTGAGCCGTCAGTCAATGGCATTCAGAAGGATTCCGGCATGATTTGTCAATACTGTGTCAATCCCCCTGGAAAAAGCTTTTTTCGCTTCGGGGACGCTATCTGCGTAAAACAAGTTACATATCATGTTCATTTCCTTGGCTTTTTTCACCATCTCATCCGTATAGTTGGTGAAAAACTGAAGACGCCTGCATTGGAATTTATCAGCCCATTCCAGGATGCCACCGTCTCCCTGCCTTTCCAGACAGTTCCTTTCGATGCCAGGGTCCAGGGCAAGAGCTTGGGCAAGGACATGCCTGCCCCCTGAGATATAAATGGTGTCAACATTCCCGTACCGGTAAGCCATCTCAATGATCTTCCCCACCACATACCCGTTGGCGCAGGAATCCTTGATGTGGATGTTCATAATCACCCGGTTCGCAAACAGGCGGAACACTTCCTCGGCAAGAGGGACTCTCACCCCCTTCCAAATTTCTCCGTGTTTAATGCCTGCATCGGCCTGATTAATCTGGGCCCAAGTCAGGTCCTCCACATTCCCTGTTCCGTCCGTGGTCCGGTCCAGTGAAGAATCATGGATGACCACCAGATGCCCGTCCTTGGAAGGGCAGACATCGAACTCGATTTCCTGGGCACCAAGGGCAACCGCTGCTCCGAAAGAGGGAAGGGTATTCTCTGGACAAGCAACGGACAAGCCCCTGTGGGCGCATATCCGGGGATATTTCCCCCTGTCAAGCAATGAAAGGTTTTTCCGGTATAAGGACTCCACCCGGTATGTCTCAATGATCTCCCGTGATGTCAATGCGGGTTCCCCGTATGAAGCAGGACGGATGCGTTTTTGGCGGGGGTCGATGTCCACTGTGAACAGGCCGGTTTTCTGGCCGGCGGAGGAAAGGGCATGCCCGTAGGGATTGAATATGGCGGAATGGCCACCAGTATCTTTTGCTTTTCCCATGGAATAGGAGGCCCGGATGACATGGGCTTCGCAATCCAGTGCCCGGACGCTGGCCTGGGCCATCAGGATGTCCGCATGTTCACCCCGCTGGTAGGAGGGACACAGGATCAGGTCAGGTTTCCCGATTGCGAGGGTTTCGAAATATTCGGAAAAATACAGTTCGAAACAGACGGCAAAGGTGACCTTGACATTTTCCAGCATAAGGAACACGGGAGTGGATCCCGGGGTCAAGCCTTCTTTTATCTCTGTCGGAGACAGATGGGTTTTCTTGTATTTGGCAAGAATTTCCCCATCCCTGCCTATAAGAAAGGTGGTGTTGTAGAATTTATCATTTTCTTCCCAAAGGAAATTAACGCAAAGGTTGACCCGGTTGTTCCTGGCGGCTGTTTGGTATTCTCCCATCAGTTCCTGGTTCACCCTTTTGACATGCTCTTTCATGACTGGAATGGAGGTCATCCCAGGGGCATTCGCATACTCGGGGAAAACCAGAAGGTCAAGCCCCTGGCTTTTTTCCCGGGCGACATCCAACATGCCCTGCATCACAGACAGGGTCTGTTCATATGATGCAGGATAAGGAGGCTGATAATATCCTGTAATCATAGGTATCTGACTTTTTGTCCGTCCTTGGCGTCCTCCACCCCGATGCCCATGTCTTTCAATGTGTTTCTGATTTCGTCCGAAAGGGGATAATCTTTTTCAAGCCTGGCTTTCTCCCTTTTTGCAAGAAGCTCGCGAATGTCCTCTGTAATGATGACCTTAGTCTCCTTCATCAAGATGCCCAGGATGCTGCCGAGCTCCTTGATCAGGGTGATGACCTGCCTTGCGGCACGCCTTGACTGGAGGGTACCGTCGTTCATGGCAAGGTTGGCTTCCTTGACAATGTCAAAGATGTCGGAGATGGCATCCGCCGTGTTCAGATCGTCATCCATATGGGAGATAAAGCGCTCCCTTATGGCATGCAGCTTATTTAACAGGAGTGCTTCCTCCTCAGCAGCCGATTCCATTTTAGCCGTGGTTATCAGGAAGGACAGGTTGCGCAGGCATTCATACATGCGGAACAATCCGCTCTCGCATTGTTCCAGCAGTTTGTCGGAAAAATTCACCGGGCTTCTGTAATGGGCGGATATGAGGAAAAACCTCAGGGTCTCATGATCAAATTTCTTGGCGATGTCCCGTATGGTGAAGAAATTCCCAAGGGATTTGGACATCTTCTCATTGTCGACATTGATGAAACCGTTGTGCAACCAGAAACGGGCAAAAGGCTTGCCGGTGGCTGCCTCGCTCTGGGCAATCTCGTTCTCATGGTGGGGAAATTTCAGGTCATCCCCCCCGCTGTGGATGTCGATGGTGTCCCCGAGGTATTTCATTGACATGGCGGAGCATTCGATATGCCAGCCGGGGCGGCCCTTGCCCCAAGGACTGTTCCAGGAGGGTTCCGATGGCTTTTCTTTTTTCCATAAGGCGAAATCCGCAGCGTCTTTTTTCCGTTCGTCTGTCTCCACTCTTGCCCCGGCCAGAAGATGCTCCCGGTTGAAGCCGGACAGCTTTCCATATTCTTTGTAGCGCAGGGTGTCGAAATATACATCCCCATCCACCTCATATGCATACCCTTTTTCAATGAGGGTCTTGATGAGCCGGATGATGTCATCAATGCATTCGGTGGCCCGGGGAGAAAAATCCGCTTCCATGATCCCCAGGTTCCTGGCATCGATGTAATATTCCCGGATAAACTCCTCGGAAAGCTTCTCCAGTGGGATATTTTCCGTCTGGCACCTGGTGATCATCTTGTCATCAACATCGGTGAAGTTCTGAACGTATATGACCTTGTATCCCCGGTAGATGAGATATTTTCTCAAGGTGTCGAAAATGACAAAATTCCTTGCGTTTCCAATATGGAAATAATTGTAGACCGTGGGACCGCAATTGTACATCCTGACGACACCCTCTTCCAGAGGGGTGAAATCCTCTTTTTTTCGTGTCAGGCTGTTATAGAGTTTCATGATGGCTCTCCTTGCGGGTTCAATATGATACCTATTATATCCGTCGTGAGGCATATTTTCAAGAAGCAGGAGCAGGGAGGGACACATGAGGAGTATTGAAAAAAAATCATGGAGGAGTATAATGAAAGTACAATCAATCCGGTTGTGTGCAGACACCTCCAGAAGGCGGATAAACCGTTTTGTGCCGAATACGTGCCAGCTGGTTTTATCTTTGTTTCAATCGACGCAAATGCAACTTATATGACTTCCTTATCCACTGATTGCTATCACAGGACTTTTTCAGGTGCCTCCGGGACACGGGGTGCACAAGCCGGAAAAAGGAGGGAAAGGATATGAGGAAACAATCCATAATGCTGATTGCAGTGATGTGTGTAGCCATGATGCTGCTGGCAGGATGCGTCGAATTAATCCCGGTGACTGTGAGGGGTGGCGGGTGGATCGACGCCGAACCCATGATGCCGGAACAGGTGGATGGGCGCTCAGGCAAGGCAACCTTCGGGTTCACCGTGGAGTGCTACGATTATGTCTACGAGGATGACTTTGTGACGAACTATTCCGTTCGGGGGCACCTTTCCTACGTGGACAAGGTCAATGGAATCAGGATCAACGGGGATGTGATTTTTGCCACACTGGATGGAGACGACATGGGAATTTTCAGTGGAACCTGCGCACCGGGGATGCATTTCACTGTGGGGGTCACCGGCAGCGACAAGCCTGGCGAGTACGGGACCTTCTTCATCGAACTGTCCAATGATGAAGGCGAAATCCTCTATATGAACGGGGGTCCAATCCGTCAGGGTAACATCAGGATTTTCAGCTGAAGCTCAGAAGGTGAAGCCTCCGTCCATGTTTTCCAGAATGTCCACAGCCTTCGCCCTGGCCTGGTCATAGGTTGCGTCATCCATGGCATATGACGGCTGGAGGGGGTCAAGGTCCTCGGGTAAATGTTTTCCCATGATGAGCCGCTGGATTTCATTCAGGAGGCATGGTTTGATGCGTATTGCAGCCTGGATGAGCACATAATCCTCAATGCCCCGTTTTAGAGCCATATACCGCAGGGAAAGCAGCGGAGTCCCGTTGCATGAAGGATAGACAAAATTCATGTCTCCGGCGCTCCAGTCGGGAAACCGGAAGGATAAGTCATCCCTGGGGTTTTCTGGCCATGCGGTATAGTTCCATCGCAAGAAGCCTTTGAGTCCCATGAACAGGGTATACAGGCAGATGAAGCGGCTTTCATAGAGAGGGGACCGCAGGAAGGTGTTGGGGGCAGGTGGCGTGCAGCAGACATACCAGGATATCCTTTTTCGAGGATCCTCTGCCATTTCACGGATGAGTGAAATGTCCCTTTTGTTTGTCAGGCATTCCAGGGAAGGAACCAGGTCACTGATGTCCTCTTTAAATTCACGGGTGAATTCAGCGTGGTTGATGGCGGTCTTGAAACGGAACAGAGGACCCGCCTTCTTTACTTGCCGCAGGGTCTCACGGTACAGGCCGATATCCGAGGGTTCGTCGGCGATGACCCGGACTTTGTCCATGAGTCCTAACCGGAGGAAATGATCATGCAGGGAGCGGATGAAAATGAGGATGTCTTCCTTCTTCCGCATGTACCGGTAAGTCCCTGTTTTCATGTCCAAATACCGGACCCTTAACCCGTCGGGAAAATCGGAGGGATTCCCATAGCCCATGTCCGGATCCTGCCATATCCCGGTGAGGCCGAACACCTCAATTTCCTCTCCGATCCCATGGCTTGCACAAAGGTCGATGTACCGGTCCATGGCGGTATAGTCAAAGACATATCCATTTTCGCCTTTTTGGGTCCTGACCATGGAATATTCAAACAGGTCGGTGGGTTTTTCCGGGTTCCGATAAGTCCGTTGCCCCGACCAGGGGATGTCGGTGACCACCACGGTCACCGCTTTCTGTCCGAGCAGGGCTAGGCTTTCCACATAACGGCCGGCCACTTCAAAATGGGCGTCTGAAAAAAGAGGTGTCTCATGTTTTCTGGCGATGTTGGACAGATGCTGCCAGAGGTCGAGATGGAATCTCCATTTTTCGGGATGGGGCAGGACGACATCCCTGATGACAAGGGAAAAGGGCATAAGGGAGAGGGTCTCCTCATCCCCCAGGGCTTTCCTGCCATGCAGGCCGATGGTCCCTGTATGATGGCCGCTTGTGGCTTCCCTGCTGATGAGGATTCGAAAGAAAACCTGAAGGGTTTTTCCACTGTCCACATAGAGATGGTCCTTGTCCAGGAGAATGTCGGCCTTGCGGGTGCCGTCGTCATCCTTCACCATTCCCACCGGATGGATTCTCACCGGAAAACCCCCGCATTTTGCATCCAGCCGGATGATGTCCATATCCGGCCAAAGAGAATAAGCAGGTTGATTCCCGATTGCCAGGAGAAACGGAGCGTCTGCCTCAAGGATCAGGGTGAAGCATGCCTCGCTGTTCTTCACCTGTTCCAGGGATATGGTCTGCAGGCTAAAAAGATCCCCTTGGGCCCCTTCGGTGAGCCGATACCCCTCGTGTTGGAAAGCGGCCTTCAGATTCATGCAGTCATGCTCCTTCCATGAATTTTATGGCATAGAGATCGGCATCCCTCATGGATATTTCCAGCTGGATGCCCGCCTTTTCATAAGGTTTCAGGGACTTCCCGAAAGAGAGCCTTTCGGAAAGGGCGTCCCCGAACCAATCATCAGACTGGCCAAGGACATGGCCGTTCGCATCCAGGATGCGAACCCGGATGAATCCCGTGGCTGAAGTGGAGGCGTTCACGTGCAGAAAGTCCCCTCGGAACAAGAAAGATTTCGTCAGCAGAAGCCCTTCCCCGGCTCCTGCATGCACCGAGGCAAAACCATGTTTCCGTAAGGAAAGCCTTCGGATGCCTGAGGAAGGCATACGGTAATGCTCACTGATATACATGGAAAACTCATGGTATCCGGTGTCCAGAATGCCCAGGCAGGGCATGTTGTTTCGGTTGACCCAGTTTTTCTGGTCCAGGCCCGGCCGCACCCAGGCCTGAAGGAAGGTTTTGTCCCAGCGGAAAGGATGCCTGGCGGTGATGAACATGGCGTCCGACACTCCGGTGCCGTCCTGAGTAAAGGAATCCCTTGTTCGTCCGGGTACGAAGCGTTTCGGAAAACCCAAATACAGATGTGGAGCCTCCGGACAGGGAAGGATGGCGTTGGTGTAGAATTCCTCCATGACATCAGGCTTGTAGACCAAATCTTCCGGTAGGGACCATTCCCGGAAATCATCGGAAAAAGCGCAGCGGATGGCACGGATGCCTTCGTATTCCCCTGGGTTCTCCAGGTGCAGATTGTGAAAATAGCGGAAATAGCATACATATCTGCCGGTATTGGTGTCAAAGAAGGCATTGTTCTGGGAGTCGAACATTCCCCGGGTCATGACCGGCCCTTCCTGTATTTTGTGCCAGTGGACACCGTCCGGGGAGACGAATCCGTAAAGCAGACCGGTGTTGATTCCCGTCCGTTCATGGCCTCCCACCGCCTTGTACCTCTCTTCTGCCCTGCAGTGGGGGTTGGTGTCAAGGAAAGGGGTGAAGTTGTGGCAAAAGGCCTTTCCCTGGAGGAGGATGTTGTTGTCCCTGCTGCCTTGGAACTCCACCAGGCCGAGGGATGGACGGGAAAAATGGATCCCGTCCTTGCTGACTGCCAGGCATGTGGTCTCGATGTCCGGATCATTGCCCGGGGATTTCCCCCTGTAATACATTTTGATTTCTTTTTCGTCCCTGATGAATGTTGCATACCCACTGGTGGGGTTTTCCCAGGGCTTGTCGAAGACCAGTACTTTCTCTTTTCTTTCCGGAGGGTGCAGGACCAGTGAAAGGTTCTCCATTTTCCGGATGAGAAAGTCATCCACGAAGAGCTCCATGCGCGATCCGATGTCCATAGGGTTTCCTCCCTTGCTTTTTCCATTATAACAAATGCCGCCGTTGAATGGAATCCGATGGAAGGATGGGGTATAATCGGAAGCATGAAGAAGATTGTCCTGCTTGCATTGAATTCCAGGTTCATCCATTCCAATACTGCGGTATGGTCCATGCACGCCGCCCTGAAGAAAGAAGGGATGGACAGTGTGGTGGAGAGTTTCACCGTCAACCATTCCCAGGACAAGGTAATGGAGGGAGTCATGCGGCACAAACCGTCGACAGTCTGTGTTTCCTGCTACATATGGAACATGCGGATGGTGGAAGACCTTGTGTCAATGATCAAAGCCATCGACAATGACATGAAGATTGTCCTGGGGGGACCGGAGGTTTCCTTTGGCTGCGAGGAGATTCTTCGGAAGACCGGTGCAGATTGTATCATCCGTGGGGAAGGGGAGGACCTGATTGCGAGGGTGGCGGACAGGCTGTCCCGAAACGAGGAGCCCTGCATGGAAGGGGTTGCATACTTGAAAACCGGCAGGTTCGTGGACGGGGGATATCATACGGTCCCCTGTCTGGAGGGCTTGGAGAGTCCCTTTTCAGTGGAAATGCTGGAAGCGGAAAGGGACAAGATCCTTTACTATGAGACATCCAGGGGATGCCTGTACAACTGCATCTATTGCCTGTCCTCCTGTACAAAAGGCATCCGGTATTTCCCGTTGGACAGGGTGTTCCCCGAACTCGCCCGGATCCTCGGGCATTCCCCCAGGCAGATCAAATTCGTGGACAGAACCTTCAATGCCGACAAGCAACGGACCCTGGAGATGGTGGGATTCCTGAAGAACATCCCCACCGGTGCCAATTTCCATATGGAGATCCATCCCGACTTGCTGGATGGAGAGCTCATCCGGGCTTTTTCGGGGTTGCGGCCGGGGCTCATCCAGATGGAGGCGGGCATCCAGACCTCCAATGTACAGACACTCCAGGCATCGGGAAGACACCAGAACACCCGCAAGGCCCTGGACAATATGGAAGAAGTCATCAAGGTTGGGAATATCCATGTCCACCTGGACCTGATGGCGGGGCTCCCGTATGATTCATTGGAGACCTTCAGGGAATCCTTTGACCTGGTCATGGACATCAGGCCCCATGTGCTCCAACTGGGGTTTTTGAAGATGCTGAAAGGAACCCTTATCCGGGATATGGAGGGATATCTTCATGCGGACCATCCTCCCTATGAAGTACTGCAGACCCCCTGGATGTCCTGGGAGGATCTCCATCGCCTCAAACAGATACAGGAATGTTTCGACATATTTTACAACAGCGGAAAATTCGTCACTACCCTTTGCCATGCAGACAGCCGGAATGGTTCCCCCTTTGATTTCTATCTCGGGATGAGCCGCTGGATGCAGGAGCAGGGATATGGGGATGCCTCCATGGGACCTGTGGAAAAATACAGGATCCTCCATGCATTTCTGGGAGAAGGGGAGGATGCCAGGGAACGCTTGCGTTTCGACTACATGTCCTGTTTCGATGCCAGGGCCATCCCCGACTTCCTGGTTACGCCGCTGGATGACGGTGTGAAGGAGAAACTTTTTACATATCTGAAAAAAAATGATCCCGGCTGCTCGAAACAGCGTTACAAGCACTGCTTTGCATCCACCTTCGTCCTTGAAGGTGTCACACGGACCTATTTCTTCGACCATTCGGCCAGATGCCCTGTGACCGGAAGATATCCTTCCATGGAAATTTCCTTTTGATTTGAACAATGGTTCATGGATTTAACCATCCCATGGAGATACAATGGCGCCACCATGAAAAACATTGTTTCAAACCATTGTGCAAAAATATCCCTGGAAACCGCACTGGTGCTGCCCGGCATCCTGCTTCTGGTCACAGCGGTCCTTTTCATCTTTATTTCCATCGCCGGCCGGCCACTGGAGGATGCCCCGGGCGGATACATGGAGGCCATCCGTCAGGCAGACAGTATCATCAGAAAGGTGAGGGGAATCGTTCATGCCATGGAGTAAGAAAGGCAGCATCACGGTATTTCTGGCCCTGGTGATTCCCGTGCTGTTGCTGGCCTGCCTGTTGTTGACGGATGTCCATATGGCCAGGAACGGAAAACGCATGGCCCAAAGAAGCGTGGAAACCTGTGCGTGGAAAATTCTCAGCGGGTACTCTTCCTGGCTGAAGGACAATTATCATATTTACGCCTATGACAATGAACCGGCCAGGCTGGAAGCCGCAGGAATGGGAATCTTGAAAGAAAACCTTAAAAACGCCGGGATTTATGGGTTCAGGGTGGAGGAACTGGAAATCCTGCCGACAAATCCCCTGGTACAGACGGAAAACCTCAAAAAGCAGATCATCACCGTCATGGAAGATTTGGCGTACGGGATGGTGCTGGATGAGATCAGGGAGAGAATGGGGACCCTGGACTTTCTGCAGCAAACATCGGGCATTCTGAAAATGAAGATGCAGATCGACGGGTATGTGGAGAAAATTAGTGACCTTTCCCGGAAAATCGGGGAGATCATAGCAGGCGGCTCCGGTGACCGTGGAACGGGTATTTATGTCAATATGCTGAATGAAGACAGCGGTCTCATGGACTCGCTGCTGGAGATCAGTGGGATTGCTTCGGAGATGCAGGACATCCGGGAACTGATGCAGCGTCTTGAGGAGGACTCTCCCGGAGCTCTATTGGAAGAAGAAATCGCCAGGCTGCGGGAAAAAGCCTTCGACCTTCTGGACCGGGAAGTCAAAAGCCTGGTGGACGCCCTCAAGGAAGCAAACCGGAAAGCGGTGGAATACATCCGGGAGATCCTGGAGAGCGGAATGAACATCCATATCATTTCCGAAGAAATCAGATACCAGATATCCAGGATGGAGAGCATCCCGCATTATCTGTCGGAAATTCTGGAGGTCTGCGCGGATGTGGCAATGGAAGCCGAGAGGATCATTGTCCAAAAAGCGTTTGACGAAATCCTTGGAAAGCTGAATCGCAACGTGGATGTCCTGGAGAATCTTCTTTGTGATCTGGTTCACTCATTGGAAGAAGAGGGTGGGTTCGACATGATGGAGCGGGCAGGCATGTACCTGGAGGAATATACAGGCAATCTTGTGTTCGAGGAGGAAGCCATTGCCATTGGCGAAAAACTCCTGGAGGACAGCAGGGATATTCTGCAGGATGCAGCGAAAAAAGTGCTGGAGAAAAAGGTGGGGAGAGAAATTACCATCCCGGAGGACACCGTCATTCTCCCCTCAAAAAACAAGGAGGCTAATGCATCCCGGGAATTTGATGTGGATGTCACAGGGGAGGATACCGTTTCAGTGGAGAAGAACCTCGAAGGATTTGGCTCTTTCCTGGGGGACGCCATCTCCGCTTCCCTGGAAAACCTGCTGGTCAACGAATACCTCCTGATGCATTTTTCCTATCAGACTGCGGAAAAGGGCGCTTCCTTCTTTGACAACGAGGTGGAATACATCCTCTGGGGAAACGGCAGCCAACAGGCAAACATCCTCCTGACAAAGAGCAGTCTCCTGCTATTCCGCTTCATTGCCAATACCCTCCATGTCTATGCCGACGGGAACAAGAAAGTCATGGCCAACGCCCTGGCCGCCGGTATTGCCGGATGGTGGACCATGGGTGCAGGGGTCCCTGTGCTCTCCAACCTGATCTGCTGCGCCTGGGCGCTGGCGGAAGGAGGTGTGGACACAGAGATGATCTTCGGCGGAGGAAGGATTCCGTTGTTCAAGATGCAAGGGGACTGGATCACCGATTTGGGACTTGTGCAGGCAGGAATCCGCACACCTGATCCCATGGCCCTGGATTACCGTGACCATCTGAGGATATTCCTTCTCACCATTCAGGAAGAAACCAGGCTCTTGCGGGCCATGGACCTCATCCAGATGAACAGCCTTCCTGGGTTTGACATCCACCGGATGCATACCGGGGTGCTGGTGAAGGCCAGGATATCCTGGAAAGGAGTCACCGGACGTCGCTATGAGACCACTCTTTCGTACCGTGGGGAATACTAAGGGGCAGGCCACCCTGGAGGCTTGCATCGGGGTCCTGGTCCTGGTCTACCTTGCCAGCTTGTTTTTGTTTCTGACGGGATACCTGGATGCCCTTTATTTTGTCAAGGAAAAAACCCTCCGGAAAGCCATGGACATCTCCCTGGAGAATCATGTCATGGATATCCGGACCTATTATGGGGGACGCATCATTTCCAGGGAGGAGGAAAGCCACCACCGGATCCGCGAGGTCATCAGCTATGTAAAACAGGACAGCCAGAACATCGCCGTGGAGACGGTATACCTTTACCAGGGCATACTGGGAAACATCCGCACATGCGTCTCCTCATCCGTGCCAGGATGGACAGGGGACGGTTCAGGCCGGGGAGAACAGAGTGTCTGGGCGCTTTCCTCCATGGAAAGGGGCTTGGAGATCCAACGGGTATTTGGCGGGAATCTCCCCCGGTATTTTCCCCTCATTGACATCTATGATGCTGCCACCGGGACCGCCACGGTGGTTGTCAGCCTGGACACCACCTTGAAAAGTTATCTGGAAAAAGGAGGGATCAGCAGGAGGATCAATGCCCTGGCGGATGCATTCCACATGTTTGAACGCGGGGAAAAAGACGACATGGTGATTACCAGTGAGGACATTATGCTGAAGAGCATACTGGTCATCCTGCCTGTCAATCCCCTGTCACCGGAGCAGTTGGAAGAACTGGACCGGGCGGTGTCATATGCACGGGACAGGGGGCTGTCGCTGACAGTGAAAAGGTATCAGGAGTCGCCCGGGTAAACCAAGGACGGGGAAGACGGTCTTTCATCCGGGGATTTTGACATTTTGGAATATGTGGTATAATAAGTCTGTTGAAAACACGATATGTTGCGTTGATTTTACAAATGAAAAGGAAGATGGGAAATGATTGAAAAGAAAAAAGAGTACAACAATGAAAGCATCACGGCCCTGAAAGGACCCGATCGGGTCCGGAAGAGGCCGGCCGTCATTTTCGGTTCCGACGGAATTGAGGGATGCCAGCATTCCGTTTTCGAAATCCTATCCAACTCCATCGACGAAGCCAGGGAAGGCCATGGCAAGGTCATAGAGGTCATACGGCATGCGGACAAATCCATCACCATCAAGGATTACGGCCGGGGAATGCCCGTGGATTTCAACCAGAAGGAAAAAAAATTCAACTGGAAGCTGATCTATTGCGAGCTGTATGCCGGCGGAAAATATGACAACAATTCCGGGGAAAACTACATGTACAGCCTGGGGCTGAACGGTCTGGGATGCTGCGCCACCCAATATGCATCGGAATACATGGATGTGGAGGTTTTCCGGGACGGACACCGGTACAACCTGCGGTTTGAGAAGGGGAACAACAAGGGGGCCTTGTTGAAGAAGCAATGCAAGTACGACAGCACAGGCACCCTGACAAAATGGAAACCCGACCGGGAGGTCTTCACCGACATCGACATCCCTCTCTCATATTTCCAGGACACCCTGAAGAAACAGGCGGTGGTGAACAAGGGCCTCCGCTTCACCCTGTTCGACGAAGAGAGCGGGGAGCATTTCCAGTACTGCTATGAGCGGGGGGTCGAGCAATATGTGGAGGAGACCATCCAGGGAAGGAACATCACCCCCGTGGTGTCTTTTTATGAGAACACCAGGGGGCGGGACCGCAAGGACAAACCCGAATACAAGGTCAAATTCGGGGTGACCTTCTGCTTCTGCAATGAGGTCAATCTGTTGGAATACTACCACAACTCCAGTTATCTGGAACATGGGGGTTCACCAGACAGGGCAGTGAAAAGTGCCTTTGTCCATGCCATTGACAAGTTCCTCAGGGATTCGGGGAAATATACCAAGACGGAGGGCAAAATCGGGTTCCCGGATATCCAGGACAGCCTGGTGCTGGTCAGCAACTCCTTTTCCACTGTGACCAGCTATGAGAACCAGACCAAGAAGGCCATCACCAACAAATTCATCCAGGAAGCCATGACGGAATTCCTCAAGCACCACCTGGAAATCCATTTCATTGAGAACAAAAGCGAAGCCGACCGGATATGCGAGCAGATCCTGGTCAACAAGCGGAGCCGGGAGACGGCGGAGAAGACCAGGATCAACATCAGGAAGAAACTTTCCGACGGCATCGACATGAACAACCGGGTGAAAAAATTCGTGGACTGCAGGACACGGGACGTCAACAGGAGGGAACTGTATATCGTTGAGGGAGATTCCGCCCTGGGGTCTTGCAAGCTGGGAAGGGACGCGGAGTTCCAGGCCATCATTCCCGTCAGGGGCAAGCCCCTCAACTGCCTCAAGGCGGACTACAACAGTATCTTCAGCAATGAAATCATCATCGGCCTGTTGAAAGTACTGGGTTGCGGGGTGGAAATCAAGACCAAGCACAGCAAAAGCATGAATACCTTCGACCTGTCCAAGCTCAACTGGGAGAAAGTAATCATTTGCACCGACGCCGATGTGGATGGATTCCAGATTCGGACCCTCATCCTGGCCATGCTCTACCGGCTGGTCCCCACTCTCATCCAAGCGGGGAAAGTATTCATCGCCGAATCCCCCCTGTTTGAGATTACGACCAGGGAACAGACCTATTTCGCATACAATGAACAGGAAAAAAACGTCATCGTGGAGAAAATACGGTCGGAGGGCAAGAAAGTGAGTTCCATCCAGCGGTCCAAGGGACTTGGGGAAAACGAGCCCGAGATGATGTGGGAGACCACCATGAACCCTGCGACCAGGAAACTGATCCAGGTGACTCCCGATCTGGAGCAGGCCACGGAGGATATGTTCGAACTGCTTCTGGGGGACAACCTTGCGGGAAGAAAAGAATACATCGCGGAAAACAGCCACAAATACCTTGATATGATTGATGTCAGCTAGGGAGGAACGGGAAATGGACAACAATGTCATTCCTCAGAAAATAACCCATACCCTTGAAAAAAACTACATGCCCTATGCGGTGAGTGTCATCGTCTCCAGGGCCATCCCGGAAATAGACGGGCTGAAGCCCTCCCATCGGAAACTTCTGTATACCATGTACAAGATGGGGCTCCTGCGGGGGAACCGGACGAAGTCAGCCAATGTGGTGGGACAGACCATGAAGCTCAACCCCCACGGGGACATGGCCATCTATGAAACACTGGTCCGCCTCACAAAAGGCAATGAGGCCCTGCTCCATCCTTTCATAGATTCCAAGGGGAACTTCGGCAAACAGTATTCCAAGGACATGCGCTATGCTGCATCCAGGTACACGGAGGTCAAACTGGACAGGATCTGTGAGGAGATGTTCAAGGACATCGACAAGAACACCGTCCCCTTCTCGGACAACTATGACGGGACCATGAAGGAGCCAGTGATCCTTCCCTCCTCATTTCCCAATGTCCTGGTCAATCCAAGCCAGGGGATTGCCGTTGGGATGGCCAGCAACCTGTGCAGTTTCAACCTGCGGGAGGTCTGCCTGGCCACCATCGAATACATCCGGGATCCGGAGGTGGATCTCGCCTCTTGCCTGAAAGCGCCGGATTTCTCCACAGGGGGGTACATCCTCTACGACAGGCAGGAGCTGGAAACCATCTACAGGACAGGAAGGGGCAGCTTCAAACTGAGGGCGAAGTACAGGGTGGACAAGAAGAAGGGACTCATTGAGATCACGGAGATCCCCTACACCACATCCACGGAAGCCATCATCGACTCCATCATCGGGCTTGTGAAATCCAGCAAGATCAAGGAGGTCACCGATGTCCGGGATGAAACGGACCTGAACGGGTTGAGAATCACCATTGAAGCGAAAAAAAGTACAGACTTGGATAAGCTCATGAGCAAGTTGTGCCTGAGGACACCCCTGCAGGAGGTATTCAACTGCAATTTCAACATTCTCATCGAAGGCAAGCCCATGGTGCTTGGCGTCAGGGAAATCCTGGAATACTGGATTGATTTCAGGATCCGTTGCATCCGAAACCAGCTGCATTACGATCTCAGCCTCAATAAAGACAGGCTTCACCTGCTTTTGGGCCTGGACAGGATCCTGATTGACATCGACGAGGCCATCCGCATCATCCGCAACACAGACAAGGAAAGCCAGGTGGTGCCAAACCTGATGGAAGCCTTCCGCATCGACGAGCGACAGGCAGAGTACATTGCCGAAATCAAGCTCAGGTATCTGAACAGGGAATACATCCTTTCCAGGCTGGACGAGATCAAGGACCTGAGAAGGGAAATCACGGAAATGGAAGAGACCGTGAAAAGCAATCTGAAAATCAAAAAGATCATCATCACCCAACTGGAGAGCGTGATACAGAAATATGGAATGGATCGGAAGACGGAGATTCTGGATTCCGGGGAAATGGGGGAGAGCACGGAGGATCTCCATGTGGAAGACTACAATCTGAAAGTTTTCTTCACGAAGGAAAACTATATGAAGAAAATCCCCCTGACCTCACTCCGGGTGAATCCTGAACAGAAGCTGAAGAACACCGATCAGATTGTGCAGGAGATGGAGTCCCGGAATATGGCGGAAATCCTGTTCTTCTCCGATAAAGCCAATGTCTACAAGATGAAGCTTTACCAGATTGAGGACTGCAAAGCTGCTGATTTCGGGGAATACCTGCCCAATCTCCTGGGCATGGAGACGGGAGAGTCCATTGTCTATGTGCTGACCACCGATGATTTCAAGGGGGACATGGTTTTCGGGTTTGAGAACGGCAAATTCGCCAGGGTGCCATTGGAAGCATACAGGACGGTCACCAATAGAAAGAAAATGGCCAAGGCATATTTCCCTGAATCCAAAATCCGGTTTATCAACCATTGCCGGGGAAATGAGGACATGGACCTGGCGGTGATGACCAGGAACCTGAAAGCCCTGGTTTTCAACACGAAGGAGATCCCCTTGAAAACCACCCGTTCCACCCAGGGAATCACCGTCATCAAGTTAAAAAAAGATGACCTGGTCGCGCAAATCCTTCCTGCGGACAAGGCAAGGCTCAAGGACATTGAGAACTATGTGCCCAATAACGTGCCTGCGGTGGGCAGGTCATTGTCCGACAGGGATAAAAAAAGAAACCAGGTCAGCATATTCGACTGATGGAAAGGAGGCGAGAAACATCGAGAAACGGAAAATGGAAAAATCAGGCATCGAGGTTTCTGCATTGGGATTCGGCCTGATGAGGCTGCCTCTTGCAATAGAGGGCTCATATGAGTGCATTGATGAAAAACTTGCAGTGGCCATGATTCATCATGCCATTGACCATGGCATCAACTATCTTGATACTGCTTATGTCTATCATGGTGAAAACAGCGAAAGGGTATTGAGAAAAGCCCTGGCCGGAGGGTACAGGAAAAAGGTCCATGTGGCTACCAAGCTGCCCTGCGGGAAAGTGAAAAGCCGGGAGGACATGGAAAGACTCCTGATGGAACAGCTGGAAAAGACGGGATTGGAGCAGATTGATTTTTATCTTCTTCATGCGTTGAATCGAGGCAGCTGGGATAAAATGAAGGGACTCGGGGTGTTGGAATTCCTGGACCAGGCAAAAAAGGACGGACGGATTCGCCATGCCGGATTTTCCTTCCATGATTCCCTGACATGCTTCAAGGATATTCTGGACAGCTATGACTGGGACATGTGCCAGATCCAGCTCAACTACATGGACATTGACTGGCAGGCGGGAATGCAAGGATTGCAATACGCTGCACATAAGGGCATTGACGTGGTGGTGATGGAGCCCCTTCGGGGAGGGGACCTGGTGGACAACCTTCCGGATGAACTGCTCAGGCATTTTGAAAAGTCCCGCATCAGAAGGAAGCCTGTGGAATGGGCTTTCAGATGGCTCTACAACCGTCCGGAAATCAAGGTTATTCTAAGTGGGATGAGCACCATGGGGCAGCTGGAAGAAAACCTTGAGATTTTCAAAGACGCAAAGGCAGGCTCAATGGATGAAGAGGAGACCCGGATCATGGACGCAGCCACGAAAATCATCCTGGACAGGACCAAGGTGAAATGCACCGCATGCAAGTACTGCATGCCCTGCCCGCAGGGTGTCAACATCCCTTTCCTCTTCAGCCTGTACAACAATTATTCCAGGTTCGAGGGTAAGGAGGAGGCACGAAGAAACTACAAGGAATGGAAGGCCAGGGAGCAGGGCAGGTTCACTGCGGACCTCTGCATCCGATGCGGCCTCTGCGAGCCCCAGTGCCCGCAATCCATCCCCATCCCGGATATCCTTGAGGAGCTGGACCGGGAACTGTCCATGGAATGAAAAAGGCGGGGCAGACGGACGGTTTTTTCTACAACCTGGTGCATATGACTCTGGCGCAGCGTTGAACATTCAGGTGCCCATCCGTCCATCGGCCACAACATCAAACCCGCATTTCTCCCAATCCTTGTAAGCCTCCTCCAGGTCCCCGGGTCCGGGATGGACACCGGGTGTCGTGCTGTTGGGTAGCCTCAGCTCCTCAGGCACATCGGCAAAGGGATTTGCAACAAACCGGTCATTTTCAAATTGCTTTCTGCTCTCCTCGCTGTAAAAGTCCGGGAGCTTCACAGGCGCACCACCATTGAGCACGCTGCGCCAACCCATCAGTCCGGCAGTGGAAACCGCCGCCGCCCTGTATACGTTGAAATATGGCTGGCTGCCATTCTTTATGCTTTCAACAAAGTGATGGACAACCCAGAAGTCGCCTCCGCCATGCCCCGCCTTGTCTGCCAGATGGGCATTCGAAGGCCACTGTGCTTCATAAACCGAGTGGGCCTGCGCACCTTCGGGGATGTCCCAGCTGTTATAGCCCAACATCACATTGCCCTGGTTGCCACGTACGGATTCCACCGCTCCACGGGTGCCGTTGATGCGGTACCAGTTCCCGTGACCCGCCATGTTTGCCCAACCAGTGACACGGAACAAGGCGCCATTGTCCATGGTGCACAGCACAATTCCCAAGGCATCACCGCTGGAAGCTGCTGTTCCCTTGATGAGCTCGGGCGCATAGACAGAGCGCGCATTCACCTCGACTGGCATGGCGTCCGTTATGTACATCAAGGGGGCAAGCGCATGGGTGATGTAATATGTCGCCGGAATCCAGCTGCGCCAGTGTTTGATGCCCGGGCTGCGTTGGTTCCGGTCTCTTTGCTTCATCGGGTGGATATACTCTCCCTCTCCATACAGCACCCTGCCCAGGGACCCACCCAGGTATATCCTGCGCATCTCCATGTTGGATGCGCAGTACGGGTAGTTTTCCGCCAGCTTGTATATCATTCCCGTCGCCTCGGCGGTGCGGCAGAGCTCCACGCCCTCGGCAACAGTGATGTTGGACAGGCATTCGCTCATCACGTGCTTTCCCGCCTTCATTGCCTGTATGGCGTAAGGAGCGTGCTCGTCGAAATAGTTGCACAGGATCACCGCATCCATTTCATGGGTGAGGAATTCATTGAAGTCGGTATAGATGACAGCATCCGGCGCACAGTTGCATTTGAGCCTCTCCGCTTTTTCCTGCAATGCATCGCATACCGCCACAACCTTTGCGTCAGTGAGATTCACCATGCTTGCATAGCTTTCCCCCCTGCCTGCTCCGAACACACCTATTTTCACAACATTACCGGTCAGCTTGAAACCATCCCCCTTTTTCATGAGGCACCTCCCAGGAGGATGGATTCCCTCTCCTCCATGAACTGGCCCCGATACAGGTTGTAGTAATGACCTTTCTTCAGGATGAGGTCGTGATGGCTGCCTTCCTCAATCATCCTGCCTTTCTCAATGACCAGAATCCGGTCAGCGGATTTGATGGTAGACAGACGGTGGGCGATGACGAAACTGGTCCTTCCCCGGATGATCGTGTTGATGGCATGCTGGATGAGCCTTTCCGCATGGGTATCAACGGAAGAAGTGGCTTCGTCCAGGATGAAAATGGATGGATCCGCGATGATGGCCCGGGCGATGCAGATGAGCTGCTTCTGCCCGGTGGACAAGCCCCCGCCACCCTGTGATACCTTGTGTTCGTAGCCATCCTTGAAAGAAAGGATGAAATCGTGTGCACCCGCCAGCCGTGCAGCTTCTTCCACCTCGTCATCCTTCGCATCCAGCTTCCCATATTTGATGTTGTCCTTGATGGTCCCGCTGAACAGATGCGGGGTCTGAAGCATGTACCCCAGGTTGCCCTGCACATGCATCAACGGGATATCCCGGTAATCCTTGCCGTCGATGAGGATGCGGCCTCCGGTGGGTTCATAGAACCTGCAGGCCAGATTGACGATGGTGGTTTTTCCGCTCCCGGTTTCCCCGACGATGGCGATGCATTCCCCGGCTTTGACTTCCAAGGTGAAATTCTCCAGGACCTTTTCCCCTTCCTTGTACTGGAAACTGACATCTTCAAAAGTGATGTCTCCTTGAAGACGGGGAACGGGATGGGAAGGCTTGACTTCCCCGTGATGCAGGAGGACCTCCGGACTGTCCTTGATCTCAGCCTCAGTCTCAAGGAGTGTCATGATCCTTTCCCCGGCCGCCTGGGCGGACTGGAAATCCGCGAAGATTCTGGCCAGGTCATTGATGGGCATGAAAAACTGCAGGGTGTAGGAGATGAAGGCGGCAAGGGTCCCGAAGGTGATGACCTGGCTGAACACCAGGAGTCCGCCCCTCCAGATGGCCAATGAGGTTCCCACCATCCCCAGGGTACTCACGATAGGGAAGAACAAGGCGGAATAAACAGCCACCTTGACAGCGCTGGTTTTCAACGCCCGGGCTTTATCTGTGAATTCCTCCAGGTTCCGGTTTTCTCTTACCAGAGTCTTTGATGTGATGGCGCCGTTGATTCCCTCGTTGAAGGCAGAGGTGATGATGGAGTTGTTCTTTCTCACTTCCCGGCTTGACTTGAGTATTTTTTTCTCAAAGAACATGGAAACCAGTACTAGCAAAGGAATGACAGTCAGCACGGTCAAAGCGATGCTTAGGTTCAGGGTGACCATGATCACCGTGATGAAGGTCAGCAGGGAGATGGACCAGATCAGGTCCACAAGGCCCCAGGAGAGGATGCCGGTGAGACGGTGGGTGTCCGAGGTCAGCCTTGCGATGAGGTTGCCGACGGTGTTTTTGTCATAATAGGAGAAGGAAAGCTCCTGGAGTTTTTTGAACCCTGCTGTCCGGATGTCATGCCCGACGTTGAGCATGAGCCGCTCCGCGATGTAGATCAGGAAAAAGATGGTGCTGGCCTTGATGACGAGCAGGACAAAATACAGCAGGGTGAAAGCCAGCATTCCTTTGGTATCGGCCTCGGCGATATAGGTGTCGATGGCATGGCGTGTCAGCAGGGGCATCAGGGCGTCCGTCACCGCCAATGTCACCATGACGCCGGTAAGGGCCGCCACCAGCTTCCAGTACTTCAGGACGTACCTGGATATCTTTTTCCACAATGCCAGGTCGAAGTTCTTTTTGTAGTCCTCATTTTGTTCATGCATGTGCAGTACCTCTTTCATGGGTCAGGATGTCTTCCTCCAGTGCGTTCTGCAGTTCAAAGACCTCCTTATACAATCCGGGGACACGGATGAGTTCCTCGTGGGTCCCCTGGTGGGAGATGCTTCCGTTTTCCATGACCAGGATCAGGTCTGCCTGCCTCAGCGTGCTGACCCGGTGGGAGATGATGAGGGTCGTGGTGTCCTTCAGGTGAAGCTTCAACTGTTCCCGGATATGTGCATCGGTCTCCACATCCACTGCGCTTAAGGAATCGTCGAAGATCAGGATTTTACCGCTGTTGAGCAAGGTCCGTGCGATGGCCACCCGTTGTTTCTGGCCACCTGACAAGGTCACGCCTTTTTCACCTACCATGGTGTCGAATCCCTGGTCGAACTCATTGATGACCTTGTCGATGGCGGCAATCCTTGTCACCTGGTCGATTTCCGTGGCATCGCAGTCGTGCCTGGAGATGGAGATGTTCTCCCGGAGGGTCCGGCTGAACAGGAAGGGTTCCTGCAGCACGATGCCGATGTTTTTTCTCAGCCACTTCTTGTTGATGTCCCGCAGTTCCGTGCCGTCGATCCGGATGGAGCCTTCATTGTAGTCGAAAAGACCGATGAGCAGGTTGACCAGCGTTGATTTCCCGGATCCCGTCCTTCCCAATATGGCCACGGTCTGTCCCGCCCGGATATGGAAGGAAGCGTTTTTCAGCACATCAATGTCATCGGAATATTTGAAGCTGACGTTTTCAAAGGTGATGTCCCCCTTGATGTCAGGCCTTAGCCCCACATCGTCCGCCTTGTTCTCTGCAACCGTGGACAATACCTCGTCGATACGCCCCAGCGAGACACTGGCCCTTCCCATGTCCGCCAACACTCTTCCCAGATTACGGATAGGCCAGATCATGTTGGATGTATAGCTCATGAAAGCCAGCAGGGTCCCGATGGTGAGGATGCCGTTGGCCGCCCAGAAGGTCCCCAGGATCAGGACGATGCCGATCTGCGCATCACAGAGGATGTCAGAGGCCGACCAGTACCAAGCCATCAGGCGGGAGACCACAAAATCCTTGTCCATGTAATTCCTGCTGGAACGATTGAACTTTTCAATTTCATAGTCCTGTTTGGTGAAAGCCCGGACAATCCGCATGCTGGTGAGATTTTCCTGAAGGATGGTTGTCATCTCCCCCTCTGCCTCGTCGGATATCTGGAATTTGTCCCTGATGAAGGTGAAGAATTTGAATGACATGAAGATGATCACCGGGGTCACCGTGAAGGAGATCAAGGTCAGGCTCACATTCAGCGAGAGCATGACGATCATGGCTGCGGTCACCAGGGTGACAGCACGGACGATGTCGATGAACTGGACCGCTATGAACCTTCGTACTGTTTCCAGGTCACTGGTGCAGCGCTGGATCAGATCGCCGGTCTGGACTTTGATGTGGTAGGAATATGGAAGATGCTGGATATGGTCGTAAAGACGCATCCGCATGCTCATGGCGATTTTCTCGGAAACCACTGCGGTATATTTCCTGGCGAAATACATGAAAAACCCGTTCAGAATGGAAAAGGAGACCAGAAAGAGCCCGCAGATCCACAGGTTGGCCAGCAGGATTTCCCTGCCGAAGTGATTATATATTCTGAGAATCAGACCGGCACTTTCAGGTAATTGGTCGCCGATGATGGAATCCACGGCGAGTCTGATGATCAATGGGTTGACCAATGAGACCACCATTGCGATGGCCATGCTTGCCATGGAGATGATGTAAGCGGCCTTTCCGCCTTTCATGAAGGATGTCAAAAGTTTCAGTTTGTGCAAGGTAAACCTCCCTAACAGTGTGTCATGTCTTCAGGTGTCCCGGGGATTTTACAGGATGGATACAAAAAGCCGCGGGCACCTACCTGCCCGCGGCTGATTTTTCCAGGAAAAAATCAAATGGATGATACCGGAGGCCGTAGAATCTTGTTCGTGGTTTCAAATACCGAAATTTTCAATTTAAACAGGCCTCCTTTCAATATTTTTCTCTAAAAAACATTATACATATCCACATATGCATTTGTCAATCATAAAATTAATTTTTTTGATGGTCATGCCTGTTCCGGAGGATTGTTCTTGCCTTCCTTTACATGGTCTTTGGGCATTTTCCCGAATTTGTATTTCCTTTCAAGAAGCTCCACCACTTCCGGATAATGTTTTTTTGCATTTCTCGCGGGCTGGATGCCTTTCTCAACATAATGCCGGGACATCAGGTATCCCAAAGAAAGACCCATGGCAAGTCCAAGGAAAATACCCCAAAGTATGACCAGGCTGGCTTCCACCAGGATGAAAATGGCAAAGACAATGGCTATTAAAAGCATCAGCACTGCCATGAAAATGCTTCTTTTGGCTATCCTGTGACGGCTGTTACAGTCTGAACAGCGGGGCACATGGATGGTTTTCAGATTGTAGTTCACCCTCGTTCCGCTTTCGCTGGGATTGGATCCTACCTCCCCGTACATGCTGAGAATGAGTTCTTTCCCGCTATCCGCCTCTTTGCCTGTACAAAACCAGCAACTCATTCAAATCCCTCCTTTATCATAAAATGATTCCTTTTTCATTATACTCTTCTTTCAGCAAAATGAAAATGGCGGATCAGATGTCCTTCCTGTAGATGCGATAGATCTTGCTGACGAGGCCGCCACTCACCATGAGAATCTTGTTGGACTGGACATTGTCCTCCCCGACGGTTCCTCCTTCTGCATATTCCAGTTTCCTTTTGAGGGCATTCTTGAAAAAATGATGAAAAATGGCAGTGTTGATGGCTCTTCCCTGGTAATCAGGGACCACGAACTGGATGAACAACCGAAGGCCTGTAATCCTTTTTCTATGATACAGAAACTTGAAGATTCCAAAAGGGAAAAGACTGCCCTTGAGTTTTTTGAAAACCTGGTTGTAGTCCAGGGCCCCTACAACGAAGCCAAGAGGCCGGTCATCGGCGTTTCTTCTTGCGATGCAGACGAAATCGGGGTCAATGAAGGGGATCAGGAACCTTGCTTCCTTCCTGATGTCTTCAAGAGAAGGGACCACGAAGTTCTCCCACTCTTCAGGAACGGCCTGTTCCAGGATCTCCCGAATGTCCCGGATCTCCCTGTCAATCTGCTTCACATCCACGGGGTCCACCCTGAAATCATATTTTTTCAGGGAGTAGGCAACCGTCTTTTCAAACCGTTCCAAGGGATAGCGCTCCACACTGAAATCAAAGGCAACCAGGTCTTTGAACTTATGAAAACCATAAGCTTCAAAAAACACATTGTAATAGGGAGGGTTGTAGGAATTGAAAAGGGTCGGGGATGTTTCGAAGCCCTTGACCAGAAGGCCCCTGTAATCATCTCCGTTGGTAGGGGAAACAGGTCCTTCCATAAACTGCATTCCTTTGTCCTTGAGCCAGTTCCTGGCCTGGTCCAGGATATAAAAGGCGGACTCCTTGTCATTGACGCATTCAAACAAGGCAATATATCCCCTCCGGAGTCCTTTCTCCCGGTTCACCTTCTCATCGATGCCCGCCACCAGCCTGGCAACGGGTTTGCCGTCCTTGTGCAACAAAAAGGTGATGTGGGGCCCGTTGGAAAACAATGGGTTGTCCTTTCCTCTCAATGTCCGTTTTATGAGAAGATTCAAGGGGGCGACCCAATTGTCATCCTTTCGGTAAATCTGGAAGGGAAACCGGATAAAAGCCCTTAGCTGGCGGTTCGTACGGACCTCTGTCAGTTGATAGGTCATGTCATCAGACTCCTTTTCTTTTTTCAAGCCTCCGCATGATGGCCTGGTGCCTGTTTCTGGAAATGGGATACAGCAGGGCGACCCCGACGCCTATGAAAAGGATGAATGCCGGGACAAGGCTCTGCATGATCCGTATGGCCGTCAGTGCACTGCCGGGTTGAACGACATCTGTCCGCCCGTTGGGGTTGATGTATCCCGACAGGTCCAGGACAATACCGGATATCCATATGACCACGGCCACGCCGAGTTTGTGGAAAAAGGTGATCATTCCGTAATAGATGCCCTCGTTGTTCTTCCGGCTCATCAGCTTGCCGTAGTCGATGCAGTCCGGAATCAGGGAATGGGGCAGGACATGGGCGGCACTGACCCCGAAGGACAGGAATGTGACCAGAACAAAAATGACCCACAGGGGGGTTTCCGGGGTGATGAAGAGAACGGCAACCAGGGATACAGCCAGTTCTGCAATCCCCAGGATGAAACATTTTTTTTTGTCATATTTTTCGGAAAGCTTGACCCAAAGGGGCAGGAACAGGGCGGCGATGATGAAAAGCTGGGCCACCACGATATAGAAGACATCATCCCTTCCCAGCCAGTAGGTGAAGAAATACAGGAACATGGTCTCCACCAGGGCGATGCCCGCCCAGGTGAAAAAATAGATGAAAGTAGCCAGGCGGAAGGGGATGTTTTTCAGGATGGGCTTCAGGTAATGGCTGTATCCCTGGAATTTTCTTTTCTCCGGCATCTTGTTTTTCTCGTAGCATCCGAAAAACGGAAACAGGGGGGAACCTGCGATGACCACGGCGAAACCCAGCCCCATCACCAGAAACCCCTGGGAGCGGAGAGGGAATCCCTTGGTGATAAGGTCGGGGATGACCACGGCGAACAGACCGCACAATATGGAAAAAAGCATGCGGTAGGCCGTAAAGGAGGTCCGCTCATCATATTCCTCCACCATCTCCGGCAGGAGGGCCTGGTAAGGAACGGCGACGGCAGTGAGGAAGGTCATGTGGACCATATAGGCGATGACAGCCAGGGAGAAAAGCTGCCACTGGGTGAATCCGGGAGGCAATGCCCAAAGAAAAAAGAAACTGACCCCCAAGGGCAAGGAGCCATACAGGAGATAGGAACGACGCCTGCCAAAGCGGGAGCGGGTGTTGTCGGAGAGATGCCCGATCAATGGATCGCTGACGGCATCCCAGAGTTTTCCCACCAATACCACGGTGCTGGCCAGGGCAGGCCTCAGGCCCACCACATCAGTCAGATAGAACAAAAAGAAAAAAGCGATGATGGTATGGGAAGTCGCAGGTGCGATGTCTCCTGCCCCAAAAAACAATTTGCGCCAGACGGGATATTTTTTGATGCGGCTTGTATTCATGTTGCCCCCAGTTATTATGACCAACCCATAAACCCATGATATATGAAAAAACCGGTTCTTTCAAGCTCACGACTATGATATCATGGAGAAATGAAAACAGAATTGGAGGAGCCTTTACATGCCACTCGTGGACAAGCCATTGAAAGAACTGAAGACATACATGGGCATCAGCCCGTGTCCCGCTGATATCGACGGGTACTGGAACCGGGCCCTGGAGGAGATGAAAGCCGTGAAGCCCGAAGTGGAGGTCAAAAAAGCTTCCTTCCAATGGGAAGGCATCAAATGCTACGACATGCATTTCACGGGAGTCCGGAACGGAAACATCTATTCCCGGCTTCTGGTTCCACAAAAGAGTGACAAGAAGACGCCCGCCCTCATCCGGTTCCACGGATATCACGGCAATACCCAGGACTGGTCTCAGTATCTTGCATTCGCCCTTTCCGGATTCACCGTGGCAGCCATGGACGTCCGGGGACAGGGAGGACTAAGTTCCGATGGAGCAAGCTACAAAGGCTCCACCATCAAGGGGCATATTATCCGTGGACTGGACGATGACCCACAAAACCTGGCTTTCCGCCACATCTTTCTGGATGCCGCCCAGCTGACGGGCATCATCATGAGCATCGACGAAGTGGATGAACGGCGGGTGGGATGTTACGGTGGATCCCAGGGAGGGGGTCTGGCTCTGGCATGCGCCGCCCTTGAACCCAGAATCAGCAGGGTGGTTTCCCTCCATCCCTTCCTCAGCGACTACCAAAGGGTCTGGGAAATGGACCTGGTTATCCAGGCTTACGAGGAAATCGGTTACCACTTCAGGAATTTCGACCCTGGACATGACAGGGAGAACGAGATTTTTCATACACTTGGGTACATCGATGTCAAGAACATCGTGAAGAGAATATCGGGAAAAGTCCTCATGGGGACAGGCCTCATGGACACCATCTGCCCTCCTTCCTCCGTATTCGCGGCATACAACAATATCCGATCGGAAAAGCAGATGAAGGTGTATCCTGACTTCAAGCATGAGAACATCCCGGAATTCGCGGATCTGACCTATCAGTTCTTCAAGGAGCTTTTATATGAATGAAACGCTGGATTTTTCAAAAATCAGGACCTGGTCAGTGAAAGGAAGAAGAGACCTGGTGAGGATTGACAACCTTCTGACCCCGGGGGTTTCCCCTGTTCCGGAATGGGAGGACGGGGATTTTCTGGAGCTTGTCCGCAGGATCAAGGCCGCCAGGGCGGAGGACCGGCAGGTCATCTGGTCCATGGGGGCACATGTGGTGAAGAACAGGCTGTCCCGCTATGTCATCGGACTCATCCGGAATAAAACCATCACCCATATCGCCGGGAACGGGGCCACCAGCATCCACGACTTCGAACTGGCCTACAACGGGGGAACATCGGAGGATGTGCCCTCGGCCATCGAGGATGGCTCCTTCGGCATGTGGGAGGAAACGGGAAGATGGATGAATGAGGCCATCAGCGCCGGAGTCCAGAAAGGCATGGGATACGGGGAGAGCCTTGCGGTATTCATCCACCAGAATCCCGGATTGTTTCCATATAAAGAGGACTGTGTCCTTTATCAGGCCTGGCTCCATCAGGTTCCTGCCACATACCATATCGCCATCGGCACCGACATCATCCATCAACATCCGGCTTGTGTATTCGGAGACATCGGGGAAGCCAGCGGGATTGATTTCAAAAGATATTGCCATTCCGTATCCCGGCTGGACGGAGGGGTGTTTCTCAACTTCGGATCAGCCGTCATCGGCCCGGAGGTTTTCCTGAAAGCCCTTTCCATATCCAGGAACATGGGATTTGACGTGTTCCGCTTCACCACGGCGAATTTTGACCTGGTGCAGCTTGGCGATTACAAATCGGATATCGGATACGAAGATCCGAATTATTACTACCGGCCCAGGAAAAACATCGTGAACCGCCCGGTGAGCCGGGGCGGGACAGGATACCACTTCAGTGTGGACCACCAGGTTTCCATTCCCAATCTCCACAGGGAGCTGACCGGGGGGAAGTGATTGCACACGGGATGTGAAGGAGGTTCCAAATGACGGAAAAAAGAATCACCACCTTCCAGGCTGGAATCATTTTTTCCACATCCGTGGTGCTGTTCCTGGGGTTTGCCCTATTGAATCCCTTTGAGGATTTCTATGTCACCGGGGTGACGGTGGAGGTGATTGCTCTTCTTCTTCCTGCCCTGGCCGGTCTTATGATCTTCCGGAAGAGCTTCAGGCTCAACCTGAAGCTGAAGCCACCGGGATGGATCAATTCCCTCATGGTGGTGTTCATTACCCTGTTTTCCCTTCCTGTGACACTGGCTCTTTCCGCGTTGAACCTATGGTTGGTGGAATCGGTGTTCGGAGAGTCCAGGATCCCGGAGGTTCCCATCCCTGAAACCGTGCCCCAGCTTCTCCTGAGCCTGGCGGTGGTGGCCCTGGTTCCGGCCGTTTGTGAGGAAATCTTAAACAGGGGCATATTCCAGAGCGCATTCGAGAAGTTCGGGAAATGGCCTTGCGTCCTGATGGGTTCTGTGCTGTTCACCCTCTTTCATTTCAGTTTTGAAAAGCTACTGGGCATTTTCTTCCTTTCAGTGGTCATCGGCTATGTGGTGTATGTCACAAAATCCATATTCATCGGAATGATTGCCCATTTTGTCAACAATGCCGCAGCCATGGTCATATCTTACGCAGCCACCAGAATCGGCGGGTCAGAATGGA
>JAWOHX010000073.1:0-17164 GCA_046484975.1 Clostridia bacterium | reverse complement strand
CCGGGGGTGACCTCCAGGACATCCGCAATCTCAAACAGGAGATCCAGATGGATGTCCTCTTTCCCTTCCTCAATCTCATTGACCCTGTTGAGGGGAAGGTTCAGTCTCAGGGAAAACTCCTCGATGGACATGTTCCCCAGAATCCTCGTTGCCCGGATATTGCCTCCGACCTTTTCATTGATGTCCATATTATGCAGTCTCTCTCTTTGCATCTCAATATATTTTTCAACAGTATAACACATAGGCAAGGAAAAATGAATAAAATAAATGCATATTCATGGAAAACAATCTTCTTTCCCCCGGCCGCCGCAGATTCCTCTCCGGGCAAGCCGCCGGGAGGCCATGCTCCCCCTTTGAATCCTGCCTAAAGGTGCATGATGCAGACACATCAAATTGTTCTTCATGATCACCGCAATAATGAAAAAATGAAAACATCAGGGAATCTTCCCTTTGAGGATTGTTATGAAGACAGATGAAACTCACTAAGA
Source organism: Clostridia bacterium (assembly GCA_046484975.1). Classification (GTDB taxonomy): domain Bacteria; phylum Bacillota; class Clostridia; order DUPQ01; family DUPQ01; genus JAWOHX01. The sequence continues at coordinate 16,676 of JAWOHX010000073.1, read as the reverse complement.
ACCACTTTGCATTTTCATGCGGATCTCTATGTGCGGAACCACTCGAATGACAATCTTTTATAACCTGTCTTATTTATGGGAAAATGAACAACACAGGATCATAGATATATTCCATAGGTTTTAGTTCATATCGGAAACCAGTAATATCAACTCTTATATACGAGGGACAGACTCCCCATGTCCATATTGTTTGATCATTCCTGAGGAAAGATGGACGGCCACCGGATATGTTATCCTTTAATACATCCTGCACGCCATGCGAAATGACATTGATAGACAGGTCACTAGAACCGTTCCCAGTGTAACTGCCATTTTTGCCCCATCCATAAAGAGTGCCATCCTTTTGCAATGCATAAGCCGCTAAAAAAGTGCTGTCCGTTTGAAAGACATATGCTTCAAGAACATGATCAAGCATTTTGACCGGTTGATGCATTTTCGTGGTATCTTCATCGTTCCGTAAATGGGGACTCACATATCTGCCAAAAGTCCATAATGAGTTGTCTTCCATGATGACATAGGATGTATGCGAAGAGGCATATGCCTTATTGACTCCGTCCATAATTTTTATGGGAAATAAAACAGCATCCCCTGCAGGCACACCCAATTGTCCAAACACATTGTTTCCCCATCCATACAGCTGATGATCTTCTGTCACAACAAACGTGAACCATCCGTTTGAATGCACCCAGCTGACATGCTCCATTATCTTTACTGGTTCAGTTTCAAAGATGCTCCCATAAATCTGGCCTTCTCCCCAAAGAGCCCCATTGTTCTGCAAATAGAACCTGACCATTCTTCCGGTTGCAATGGTATGAACATCTGAAAACAATACTTTCTTTTCAATGGCCTTCCCTAGGTATTCAAGGGTTTTTGTATCAACCACATTGACAACATTATACACCAAGGCATCTCCATCATCAGAAAGTACGATACAGGACCTGTCATTCGAGTCAATGATTTCCTTGATGCGTTCCCCTATTTCCGTAGGTTTTTCATAGGGGGCATGATATCCGAACATCCATAGGCTACCGTCTTGCTTCAGCACCACACTCATCAGGTTGTTTGCTTTGGCCTGTACGGCATTTTCCATTATTTTCACCCATTCCTCATAATAGCCGTAGGGGACGTTCTCATCTTCATTGATGTTCCCTAGAGCGCCCCTTCCCCAAAGATTGCCATGCTCATCAATATATAGAGAGTGGCTTCTGCTGAAGGACACATATGGAAGAGTGTGATGGGTAAACAATTCTTCCTGAACCGAGGGTTCCGTCAATAATGATCCCAAATCCAATTTGGAATTTTGTTCATTGCCCTTTTGTGTTCGCCCAGCACATCCTGTTAACCCCAGAAGAGCAACGGATACCAGGCATATTGCCACGGCAACAACGATCTTGCTTGTCTTCCTGTGGTTCTGCTTCACAAAACCCTTCTGCGGGTCCCAGGCCGAGCTGTCCGCCAGTTTTCCCATGATGCACCTCCCCTATGACACCATTCTAGCAAAGAATGCAGCGTCATGAAACCTGATTGTGTCCAAATATGCGTTTTTCACGTTGAACCGTCGTGTCCCCGGACATTTCTGTTTACATCTTGACAATCTTCCGGGCCGCCAATATAATAATGAAATATAAAGTGTGCGGGAATTCTCATGTATGACGGTAGTTCGGTAGGAGTCCGCACCAGGTGGAATCGAAGAATGGTAGTATGGAGTGTATGGTTTCCTGCGCTCCCGAAAATCTAGGGGGTATTTTTATGCTTAAAAAATCATTTGTTGTCTTGTTGGCCATGGTCCTTGTGTTTGCGCTCCTTGGCGGATGCGCACAGAAATCCGACGTGTATGAATTCAGGCTCGCCCACTTCTTCCCCGGCACCCATCCCGCGGAGACGGTATTGCTGACCCAGTGGATCAGCGAGATCGAGGAAGCCACCGACGGCAAGGTCAAGATTACCAGTTATCCGGGGGAAACCCTCCTTGGAGCCCCCGCCATCTACGGCGGAGTGGTGGACGGCGTGGCGGACATGGGCCTTTCCTGTTTTGCATATACACGGGGACGCTTCCCCGTCCTGGAAGTCTTTGAGCTTCCGGGGGTCGTCTACAACAACTCCAGCGTTGCCAGCAAGGTGGCCTGGGAAGGAATCCAGGCCATGAATCCCGCCGGAGTCCAGGACACCAAGCTTCTCATGGTGTTTGCCACAGGCCCTGGCGACCTGTTCACCAAGACACCGGTCAGAATCCTTGAGGATCTTCGGAACATGGAAATCAGGGCCACAGGCATCAGCGTGAAGGTTTTGGAATTGCTCAATGCCAACCCCAATGCCATGAGCCAGGGCGAAGCCTACGAGGCCCTCTCCAGGGGAGCCATCAGCGGAAACCTTTCCCCCATTGAGGTGCTCAAGGGCTGGAGGCAAGCCGAGGTCACCAGCTACATCACCCTGACACCCTTCCTGTACAACACCCTGTTCTTCATCAACGTGAACAACCAGAAATGGGACGCACTACCCGAGGAACTGCAGAAAATCGTCCTTGATGTCACCGCAAGGGTCTATGAGGAAACCGCGGTCGGTCTATGGGACGTACAGAATGCGGATGCCCTCACCTGGATAGAAGAAACCCAGAACATGGAGATCATTGAGCTCAGCGCGGCGGAACAAGCCCGCTGGAAGGAGAAAGTCTCCGTCATGCTGGAAAACTACAAGGTGGAAATCACCACCAAGGGACATGACGGTGCACAAATCGTGCAGACGGTCCTGGACCTTGCGGACACATACAACGGGATCTACAGGTAGAAGGCATGGAGAAATTCGACAAGGCCGTCCAAACACTCACCAAAGGAGCGGATATCCTCGCGGGACTGGGTATCTTCCTGGTCATGCTGCTCATGGTATCCAACATCCTTCTGAAAAACATTTTCAAAAGCCCCATCGTCGGGACTTATGAATACGTGGGGTTCCTGACGGCGGTGGCGGTGGCCCTTGCCTTGTCCCATTGCGCATACATCGATTTCCACATTTCCGTGGGCATCTTCGTCGACAAAATGTCGGACAGGAGGAAAGCCATCCTGGAAACAGTGACCAAGGGATTCATTTTCATCATGATGGCCCTGTTTTCATACAATATCATGGGGTATGCCTCCAGGGTCGCCTCAGCAGGCCAGGTTTCCCTTACAACCCAGACGCCCATCAGCATCTTCATCCATATCACCGGCATCGGCCTGGGCCTGCTGGCCCTGGTGGTGCTGCTCCAGGCGGTGAGCAGCTTGTTGAAGGCGGTGAAGCATGGCGCCTGAAATCATCGGCATCCTGGGAATTGTTGTCTTCCTGCTCATGATCGCCATCAAGATCCCCATCTCCTACGCCATGCTCACAGTAGGATTCCTGGGATTCGCCATCCTGGTATCCCCCCAGGCCGCTTTCAGCATGGTGGCCGCAGAAATCTATGCCACCTTTTCATCCTACTCCCTCAGCGTCATCCTCATGTTCGTATGGATGGGCTTCATTGCCTATCATTCCGGCATCGGCGCAAGCCTCTACAATTTCGCATACAAGATGACCGGACACAGGCCTGGCGGCCTTGCCATCGCCACCCAGGCGGCCTGTGCCCTCTTTGGTGCCATCTGCGGCTCCAACACTGCAACAGCCGCCACCATGGGCGCCATCGCCCTTCCGGAGATGCGCAAATACAAATACAGCGATTCCCTTTCCACGGCCAGCGTGTCCGCGGGGGGAGCCCTCGGGGTGCTCATCCCCCCCAGCGTCATCTTCATCGTCTACGGCATTGCCACCGAGCAATCCGTGGGCAAGCTCTTCATCGCCGGGATCGTCCCGGGGCTGATCCTCATGGTATTCTATATGCTGACCATCCGCATACTTGTCAAAGTCAATCCTTCCCTGGGACCCGCAGGCGAAAAAGCGAACTGGAAGGAAAGGCTCGGCTCCCTCAAGGGAGGCCTCTGGGAAAGCATGGTCATCTTCTCCATCAGCCTTGGAGGCCTTTTCCTGGGGTTCTTCACCCCCAGTGAAGCCGGTGCGGTGGGTGCGGGCAGCATCCTCCTGGTTTCCCTTCTTGAAAAGCGGATCAACTGGAAAGGATTCAAGCAGTCCCTTTTCGACACCACCCGGACAGGCGCCATGATCATGCTCATGATTGGAGGAGCCATGGTCTTTGGCAAATTCATCGCAGTCAGCCGGCTGCCCTTTGAACTGGCCAACTGGGCATCCGGGCTGGCCCTGCCTCCCTTCGTGGTGATGGGAATCATCCTTTTGATCTATTTCGTCCTGGGCTGCTTCATCGACGCCCTGGCCCTTGTCCTGCTGACCATCCCCATATTCTTCCCCGTGGCCGTGAACGTGCTGAACTACGACCCCATATGGTTCGGGGTCATCATTGTCATGGTGGTGGCCATGGGAGTCATCACGCCTCCCGTGGGCATGAACGTGTTCATTGTCAAGGGCATCGCAAAAGACATACCCCTGGAAACCATTTACAAAGGGATCTGGCCCTTCCTGATTGCCCTGGTGGTATGCCTTGCTTTGCTGATTCTGTTCCCGGGGATTGTGACCTTCCTCCCCAATCTCCTTCGCTATTGATTCTTCAGGATGATGTCAACGGACCGCAGGACGATGCGGACCATTTTCCTTGTGCTCCGGAACTGGTTGAGGCATCCGATGAAATATGTCTGGGTATCGGGATGGTACAACAATACCGAACCGATGGAGCCCATGTTCCCCCACATGATGTATTTTCGGGGCATCAGCAAGGGGATGGTCTTGAATCGCATCAGTCCGTAGCCGTAATCTATCCCCATGAATTTCCATCCAGTATGCCTGACCCAGCCTTGCATTTTCTGGAAGGTTTCCTTCTTCAACAGGATATGGTGCACCAGGCACCGGATGAATTTCAACAGGTCCTCCGAAGTTCCAACGACTCCCCCTCCCGCGTAATCGTCCAGCAGGATGCCGTAGCGGGTCACATCCAGGTCCTTCAAGAACACGTTTGCCACCGGTTTTTCCAGCTTGTCCAGATTTGAAAAATCATGATAGAGGAAGGTGTTCTTCATGCCCAGGGGCTTGAAGATATGCTGCTCCATGGCCTGGTGCAGGGGCATGCCGGCCACCTTCTCCAGGACCAGCCCCAGCAGCTGATAGCCTGTGTCCGAGTAATGAAAGCCTTTTCCCGGGGGAAAATGCGGCACAAGGTTCTCCTTTGACCAGTTCACCAGTCCCACGGGGCCGTAGGCCCTGTTCGGCTCCTCCTTGATGAGCTCCAGCATGGGTTTCCCATTCTTTGGCCGGTCCTCGAAATAGTCGGGAAGGCCGGAGGTATGGTTCAGCAGCTGACTGATCTTGATTTCCCCGGAGTAATCCTTGCCCTTGAAAACATGGAGCCCTTTGAGAATGGACTCCTCCAGATGGCTGGAGACGGGATCATCAAAAGAGAGGCCGGCTTTCTCCGTGAGAATGCCCGCCAGCACCGCTGTGAAGAGTTTTCCGATGCTGGCGATGAAATAGGGCTGGTCGGAATCCGCAGGGAAATCCCCGGTCTTTCCCCAGGCCATTTTCAGGTCGATGTCCTGCTTTCTGGAGCATACATAGTAATAGGCATTCCGGATGCCTTTGTCACGGCTCACGGTCCTGATGAAATGGTCCCGGATCTGTTTGACGGCTTTTTCTTTATCCATATGAGCCTTTCCATGAAAAAAGCTGAAAGTGTTCAGCTCTTTTCAATGATGGTTGTCTTGCCTTAGGATCTTGGCGACCCGCAGGAAGAACAGAATTTACCCTTGTTGCTGGTGCCGCAGGAGCATACCCACTCGGGATTCTCCACTTTGGGTGGCGGCGGTGGTGGTGGTGGCGGTGGCGGTGGTGGCGGTGGTGGCGGTGGTGGCGGTGGTGGTGCGGGCCTTGGCTCAGGTCTGGGTGCCGGGGCCGGTTTGGGTGAAGGAGGTGGCGGTGGCGGCGGTGGCGGTGGCACGGGTTTTGGTTCCGGTTTGGGTTTTATTTCCTTTGGCTTGAACACCCCCATGCTTTTGTCAGCAAGTCCGCTCAATACAGGTAGCGTGAAATCCTTCTCCTTGGCGACCTTCAGGATGGCCAGCAGGCAGATGACGAACAGGATGATGCTCAGCACGGTGCTCAGGATACCACCGACTGAAACAAAGAAACCTCCAACCCCAAAGGCTCTTACAAGGTTGAAAAAGCCGCCGATTCCTCCGAAAATCCCACTGATGATGATTGTTGCAATGTCGAAGGTCAGCTTCAGGTACAATGCCGTCAGGGTCTGCCGGGTCAGCCAGTCGTTTTTCTCCACGATGATGACATATCCAAGGAGCAGCAGCAATCCCAAATATACGCCGAACAGCGCAAGAACATAGGCCAATGCTGCAAATACAGCGAGGATGATGCCGTGTTTGCCTTTCGTCATATGGATTCCCCCTTTGTTTTTACTTCATTCTCTCCAATGCGAATTATACCATATTCCCCGGTTGAAAAGAAACCCTGCAGCCGGAAAAGAATGTGCAGGCCAAGGCGGAAAACTCCGCGGCCTTCTCAATGAAACAGACATGCCCGCACTCCGGGATGACGTGGACAAGGGCGGAACGCAAGGGTCTTTTCTCCACTTCCCGGAGAAACAGGTGGTCCTGGCTTCCCATGATATAGAGGATTCCCGGTGGATTCGCCAGACGGTTGACGGTCTGGATGAATCCCTTGCTTTTTTTGGCCTCCGGGATCAGGTCCACCCAGCGGGTGAACTCCCTGTGGCCCAGCTTTTTTGCTTCCCTGACGAAAATCCCACGGGATTTCCTGTGGTTTCTCCGGGGCATGATGATGAATGCAAAGAACCTGTAGAGCCACATGTATGGAAGGATGTTCTTCAGCGCCCTGGCCATGGCCAGCAGCAAGGAAGTCCGCAGGTTGAAACAAACAATGCCTCCCCCCATCACCATGGAGATCACTTTCTCCGGATGTGTGGCCACGAAGGCGATGGCCAGCAGGGAACCAAAGGAAGCGCTGAGGAAATGGGCTTTTTCGATGCCGTGGTTCTCCATGGTCAGGGCGATCCTTCTAGCCACTGTCATCAGGTCCAGTTTTCCCTTCCCGTTTTCCGGCTTGTGGAGGTCCAGCAGCAGAAGATTGTATTTCTCTGCATACAGGTCCACCTGGCTGTCCCAGGTCCTGGCGCTTCCACCAAACCCGTGGATGAACACAATCCACTCCCGCTCGTTGGACGAAAAAAGGACCCGGGAAGCATACATCAGCTTTTTTCTCTTCTCTGGTCGGATATTTTTTTACGGAATGCATAATACCTGAGATAAACCGGGAAATTCCTGCGGATCTTCCTCGGGCTCCTCCGGTATAGCTCCTCCGCCACGGGCTCCCAGGCCTTTGCCATCGGGGAAGTCTTTTGCGCCAGATCCCCACAGGTTTCCGGGTTTTTCATGTGCGTGGAGCGGGCATTGGTGTTCTGCACCACCTCCGCCAGTTTCCCGGGAACGTCAATGACGGGGCAGGACCGGAACGGATTCTTAGAAAATGGCTGGGCTTTTCGGAAAGCGGTGAAAAAATCTGATTTCAGGGCGTCCAGCAGGGAAACCTCGTTGATGTTGGAATCCGAATAGTGGCAGAAGGCACAGGGCTCCACATCCCCCCTGGCGTTGATGTGCACAAACCCGGTGCCTCCCCCCACACAGCCGAAAGCCACATGGCCGTTGTTCCAGAAATCGATGACCATGTAATCCTTTTCCAGGCAATACCCGGACACCTTCCGCTGCACATCGGCCCTTTGTTCCGGAGAACAAACCAGGGAAAGATCAGCATCACTGCCCACGGGGATGTAGTTGAACAACCAGCCGAACCAGCAGCCCTTCTCCCGCATGAAATCCAAAAACTCCCGGCTGGACACGGTCTGGTGGTTCTTTGCATGGTAGCATGCGGAAAACCCAAAGGCGATGCCCCTTTCCCTTAGAATGTCCATGGCCTTCATCACCTTGTCGTAGACCCCCTCGCCCCGCCTGAAATCCGTCTCTTCCCTTGTCCCCTCGATGCTGATGTAGAGCAACAGGTTTCCTGCCCTGGCGATGGCATCCGCGAAGGCCTCGTCGATGAGTGTCCCGTTGGTGTATGCGCCGAAAGCAAGGTCCTTGTGCTTTTCAATCAGCTTGAGGAGGTCGTCCTTCCTCATCAGGGGCTCCCCACCCGAGAAGTTGATGGTCATCAACCCCATCTCCCTGGCCTGGTCCATCAGGTCGTCCAGTATCTTGAAGGAGAGGTTTTCCCCTTTTTCATAATCGTTGGACCAGCAGCCCCTGCACCGCAGGTTGCAGTCGGTGGTGGGATCGATGAGCAACGTCCGGGGAAGGGAGGTCTTGAGGCGGATGACCCTTCGGAGTTCCTTGAGGGTATAGAAATGCTCCATGGCAACGTGGCTCATCAGGTTTTTTGCCCGGAAGAATTTTTTCGTCAGGTAAATATGCGTTTTATGATGGGGAAAGGGAGGGATCTTCTCCTTTGCCCCGTTGATCCTCATGTATGGCAACGGTCTCTCCTTATTTCCTGCTCACATTCACCTTCTGGGGAATGGTGCCGTCAAAATAGAAATTGCCGTTCCTGGATTCAAGGGCATGGATCTCCATGTTCGGCACCACGGTATAGAGCCGTTCAAAGTATGTCTCCATGGTAGAGACGGCATCCGGGGTCATGAACCGTTCAGGCAGGGGGACCATGCCGATGAGGAAATCCTCCGGGTCTCCGGAAAGCCTGTTGTTCTGGATGCTCACATCCCCTTTGCTGTAGATGTTCACCTTGTCCGGCAGAGGAATGGGGATCCTGTCCGCCACATCCGGGTACAGGTCCTCTTTCAGGCGTTTTATGTCCGCCGTGCTGGAGCCGGCCATGGAGCCGTCCGGCATCACCTTCACCTGGAGATTGTCGAACCACCACAGTTCCGGGGCAATCTCGTTGAGCAGGGCGGTGGCCTCCGAAGGGGTCAGCTCGAAGGTTTTCCTCTGGTAATCCGAGAACTCATAGGTATAGTCATGGATGCTGCTCTTGGTCCCCTCTTTCCTGACCTGCTGCCTGTACTCCTCCATCTCATCCGGGCTCATGCCATCGAAGGTGATCTCCACACCGGTCTTTTCCATGGCGCTTTGGAAATCCTCCTCAGTATACCGCACCCCCAGGTCCCTGGGCCCCAGAAAGGTGAATTTCCCCACGAACCAGACCAACAGCAGCACAATCACCGCCAGGAGGGACAAACCAACGATGAGCCCCGTCTTTTTTTTCTTTGCGGGTACCGCATACCCGGAGGGTTCCGGAGCTACTGGCGGAGCAGGCCGGTCAAAGGAATGCCCGCAGCCCGGGCAGAACCTGGCCTGGTCGGATACCTGTTTTCCACAATTGTTACAATACATGGCGCACCCCTTACAATGAATTCATCATTGTTTCCATTCTATAGCATCACCCTTCCCCTGTAAATGCAACTTCCCGGTTTTGACCTTTTTTTTCCCTTTTTTTTCCTTTGAACCGGAAATGGGATGGGATATAATGGGTGCAACACATTCCGTTTTCCAAGGGGGGGACCAACCATGAGCATACACCTTATCGGCAACGCCCACATTGACCCGGTCTGGCTGTGGAGATGGCAGGAGGGCTTCGCGGAGATCAAGGCCACCTTCCGTTCCGCCCTGGACCGGATGGAGGAATACGAGGACTTCGTGTTCACCTCCGCCTGCGCCTCATATTACCAATGGGTCGAGGAGAACGAACCTGAAATGTTCCGGGAAATCCGGGAAAGGGTTGCCGAGGGGCGATGGGAAATCGCCGGGGGCTCGTGGATCCAGCCTGACTGCAACATCCCTTCCGGGGAATCCTTCGCGCGCCACGGCCTGTATTCCCAGCGTTATTTCCTCAGCAGGTTCGGCCGGATGGCGAAGACAGGCTACAATGTGGATTCCTTCGGCCACAACGCCATGCTTCCCCAGATTCTACGGCTCAGCGGCATGGAGAACTATGTCTTCACCCGGCCCGGTGACCATGAGAAGACCCTTCCGTCCAACCTTTTCCTGTGGGAGAGTCCTGATGGCAGCCGGGTGCTTGCATTCCGGATCCCCTACGGATACAACAGCTCCCTGGACCTGGAGAAGGTCGGGGAACGGTTTCAAAGCATCCTGGGCATGTCCCGGGATATGGGCATCCCCTTCATGGCCTTCTACGGGGTGGGCAACCACGGCGGCGGGCCCACCCGCGCCCTCATCGGGCATTTCAAAAAAATCATGGCGGATCATCCCGGGGAGGACATCCGTTTCGACGGGGTCGACAGGTACTTTGATACGGTCAGGAGCAAAAACATGGCCCATCCCGTTGTCAGGGACGACCTGCAGTACCATGCCTCCGGCTGCTATTCCGCCCTGTCGAAGGTCAAGCAGGACAACCGCCGTTGTGAAAACCGGCTGGTCAGCGCTGAAAAATTCGCCCTTCTCGCCCATCACCTGCTGTCATTGCCCTATGACAGGTCCCTGCTCCAAAAAGCCTGGCAGGATGTCCTGTTCAACCAGTTCCATGACATCATGGGGGGTTGCAGCATCAAGGAGGCATACGAGGATGCCGCTGAGGCCCACGGGGAAGCCCTGAAGATCGCCGGGGATGTCCTGAATGCCTCCCTGCAAAAAATATCCTGGTCCATCGATACCATGGGAAAGGATTCATTCCCCGTATCCAAGGAGATGAGCGGTTCACTGTGGGAAATGGAGAACCGCGGTGCGCCCTTTGTTGTATTCAATCCCCATGCATGGGAGGTGACTTGTCCCGTCACCGTCCCAAGGCTTGTGGCCTCCGTCACAAACTGGAATGGCGATGCGGTTCCCATCCAGGAGGTGCGTGCCTCCCGGACCAACGGAAAAAGCAAAACCGACACCCTGTTCATGGCATTGGTCCAGCCGCTGGGCTACAGCACCTACCGGGTGTTCACGAAACAGGAGCACACGCCCCCCGCCAGCATGAATGTGCTGGATGCCGGGGAGGATTTCCTGGAGAACAACTGGATCAGGCTTGGGTTCGACAAAAACACAAGCTGGATGAAATCCCTTGTCCTCAAAGAAGAAAACCGGGAAATGCTCCTGGGCCCGGGAGGGGTTCTGGTGGTCCTGGACGACAAGGACACCGACACCTGGGCCCACGGGGTCACAAGTTTTCGGAATGAGATCGGCAGGTTCGCCGACCCCCGCTTCAGCCTGACAGAGAAAGGGCCCCTCCGGGCAACCCTCCGGACTTACACAAGCTACGGAAAGTCCACCGCAATCTCCGACTTTACCATCTACCGGGATGTCCCGGACCTTGATGTCGTGCTGACGGTGAACTGGCAGGAGAGCCGCAAGATCCTGAAAGTCTCATATGTGGTGGATTTGAATGAGGCGAAGGCGGAATATGAGATCCCCTATGGTTCCATGGAGAAACCTGCCGACGGGACGGAGGAAGCCGGCCAGCAATGGTTCGCCGTGAAGGGATCCTCCGGCGGGCTGGCCATGGCAAATGACAGCAAATACAGTTATGATGTCCTTGGAAGCGAAATGCGGATGACGCTGCTCCGCAGCACCTTCTATGCGGATCACTTCGGGGAGCATGACGAATTCAACGAACCCATGGACATCGGGCTCCACCGGATACGGTACCGTCTGGTCCCCTTCCATGGGAAGATCCCGGGCGCACTGCTGACCCGGAAGGCCATGGAACTCAATGCGCCTGCCATCTGCATCCCGGAAACGTTCCACAAGGGTCCGCTGCCGGTTGAAAACAGCTTTATCAGCGTGGAGCCCGGGAACATTCTGGTCCATGCATTGAAAATGGGTGAGGAAACCGACTGCGCCATCCTGCGCTGCGTGGAGTCCTCCGGCGCCGCTGTCCGTGGTTCTTTCCGTTTCCCGCTGTTTTCTGCGGAGTGGGATGCGGAATTTTCACCCCGGCAGGTCAAAACCTTCATGATCCATCCAAAAGGCCGGGTGGAGGAAGTGAATCTCCTGGAAATCCCGCTATGATCTGCCGGGACAACCTAGAGACATGCTTCATCCGGCAAGTTTTCGGATCATTTTCACCAGCTGCACGATGATGCCGATGATCAATCCTGCCACTGCAAAGATGAAGGCGATGCGTAAGAGGGGTTCCAGCATGCCCATGAATTCCCACCGTTCTGTACTGAGCAGAAAGGGACCGTTGATCATGGTGACCACGATGTAGATTCCAAAGCCGTCCGACAAAGCCTCCATGGCATGGAGCCCTGCCGTCCATCTTCCCCTGATCAGCTGCAGGACATGGATCACCATGGCTGCCACCCAGGCAATGTTCCAGAGTGGAAGGTATGCTTCAAGGGCTTCCCGGCTGATGATATCCCCGCGCTTGAAATATGTGTTGAACACCACCAGGGCCGCGATGATGAACACCAGGCCAATGATGGGCTCCACCGGTTTGATGCGGTCTTTCCTTGCTCCCACGGGTGGAAGCCTGGTGGGATCGAAGGCTTTTTTCTCCCATTCCAGTTCCTTCTCCACACCGAAACGCTGCAGAATGCCGAACACGACGGTGATGGAGCCCACTGCGGCAAGGGCCGCCCAGATGAAGGCAAGCAGGAACTCTCCGAAATGGCTCAGAACCTCAGAAAATGAACCTTCCAGAGTGATCATGCTCACGAGGAAGGCGATGAACAGCCCTCCCCCCACCGCAGAGACCACAATGACCAGCAGCAAAAGGTACAGGTCGTACAATAAAGGCCCCACGATGTGCTTGCCTTGGCCGGTGTACAGCCTGGCAGCATCCGCAGGCTTTCCGAAGAAGCGGATGGCTTCCAGGATCTTTGCCTCCCCCGGATTCTCTTCTCCTGTCCTTTCCATGATTTTCCGGCGCAGGTCCATGAGAGATTCTTCCCTTTTCTTCTCAGGGATATGTTTTCCGACGGCATGCAGGTAGCGCTGCAACAAGTCACTCATCTTCTGTGTTTCCTCCTTTTCATGATTACGAGGGCTGCGATTCCACCCATGGCCATCAGGAGCAGGATCAGCAGCCATCCGGCGATGGGAAAGGTGTTCACGGGAACGATCCTGCCGGAAGCGTTCATATAGATGTCAGGGATCCTGGGATTGCCCCAGGCATCCGTCGGCATTCCCTGGGCGTGCTCCACCACCGTCTGCCAGACTTTCAACTCCATGTGGTTCTGGTAGACCACAAAGCGGTGGAAATCCTCAAAGGCCACCGGGTTTCCCTGCTTGTCCTTGGGGACAATCTCCAGCTGGGGAAGCATGTCCCCGGCCATGGGAAGGAAGGACAGAATGTAGTAGTCCGTGGCCACATGGTAGAGCTGTTCCGATTTCCGGTCCAGGCTGGCAAACTGTTCCTCCCCGTCTGGCTGTATGCCATCCCCAAGATACACATGGGCTGATTTGACAGCCCGGGTGCTGGGCAGGGGGGTATCGATGAAGGGGATGGTGAACAGCACCGTGTCCGCAGGGTTGTACCGGTATTTCAATCCGGAGAACTGGAGGAAATAGTCGTCCCCTTTCAGTTCTGCAAGCAAGGCGGCCACTTCCAGGGCCCTGGTCAACTCCTGGCCGGTAAGATAAAAGGAGGCGACGGGATATCCCGCATATCCATCCTCCCCCACCCCGAGGCTGATGAGCTGGGTCAGGTCGTAGAAGGAAATCCGCCCCTCCGATCCCTTTGTTGTCCCCGGATAGAGGGTCCCCCGGATGTTCCCGTTGGCTGTGAAGGCGACATCAACCTTTTCCCCGGTGACCCGGGATGTGACAATGCGCATGGCATCCGCCACAAAATTGCCGAGCGGGGTTTCCACCAACCCGGGGCGGTTGGGCAGGGAAAAGTCCGAGTAGGCAATGGTCCCGAACATGTCAGTGAATGCACCTGCCGTCTTTAGCTGCACCAGCGCATTGACATCCTCAGTGAATCCGCGGATGATCTTTTCCATTTCAGGATCTTCCGGCACCGAGCTGTTCACCGGGAGGAGGAAGGGCTTGTCTCCGTTGGTCACCCGGAGTTCCCCGGATTGCACGGAATAGCTGAGCTCCAGTCGTCCCAGGAACTCCAGGTATGCCCCTGCCTGCACGATGATGGTTTTCCCCTGGACCACAGGCTCGTGCAGGGCGGTATGGCAATGCCCTCCGATGATGACATGGATGCCTTCCACTTCCCTGGCAAGGTCCACGTCCTCGTCCACTCCCGAATGGCTCAAGGCGATGATGATGTCCGCCCCCATCGCTTTCAACCCAGCAACGGCTTTCCCGGCGGCTTCCACCTGGTCTTCAAAGGTGAAGGGCTTGTAATCGGATGCCACGGAGATGGCATCGATGCCGATGAGGCCGAAAAATCCGACTTTCAGTCCATTTTCCAGCACTTTTACGTGGTATGTCTTGTACAGGCCATCTTTTTCAAGGGGCTGGTCCCCTCCGATGACAGTGTTGGAGGCCACCACTGCGGTGGTGGTGTGGGCCCCCGGATAGCCCGCCTTGGCCAGGTAACCGGCCAGGACGTCCGTGCCGTAGTCATATTCGTGGTTTCCGATGGTGACGGCGTCATAGCCCAGCTTCTGCATGATGATCAGCTCCGGGGCCTCTCCCCGGGGTATCAGCCAGCTGTAGGCGGTGCCTCCCATGAAATCCCCGGCATTGAGCAGCAGGACAGGCTTCTTCTCTGTCTCGTTCTCCCTGCGGATGTCCTTTATCAGGGTGGCCAGCCTGGCATATCCACCGATGGAGGGATTGATTGTCCCGGGTACATTGTCCGTGGTGGAGGAATGGGGAGTCAGGGATGAATGCTCGTCGTTGGTATGGAGGATGGTGAAGGCCAGTTCATTGGCCGCTGCGACTGGTGCGCCCTGTATGTCTCCCGGCATCAGGCACAGGGAGATGGAAAGTACCATGACCAGTGTGGTTTTGATCAGTCCGCGCATGCTCTTACCCACTTTCCTTTTTTTACTTCTATTCTGATGGACGGCGTCCTTTTTACTATGCCGGAAGGAACGCCTGGTAAGCAACGGCCCCTTCCGCCTGGTCCGGCTGGGGATACCCCAATGCATGGCACAGGGTGGGGGCGATGTCATACAGGTGCACGCAACGGTCCAGAAGGATGTCTTTTTTAAACCGTGGCCCGGAGAGGACAAGCAGGGAGCGGATGTCCCCGGTTTCGGTCCTGGCTGTTGGAATCTGCATGGCGTGTACGCCACCGATGATGCCCCCTGCCCGGCTTCCGCTGATTCCATAGACCACATCCCCGGACCGTTCCCCGCCCTGGCCCACAAGACCCGCTTCCTCGTTCCTGAGTGCGAAGGCCAGCTTTTCCCCGAACTGCTTCTGGAGGGCCCGGATGACCATGCCTACGGTCTCCTTGAAGTCTTTCTCCTCCACAATCCCCAGGGTGTCCCTACCCTTGAGGTTGACATAGACATGGCAGGTGCTGGAAGGATATGCCCGGGTCTTTTCCCATTCCACCTTCCCGTCCCGGAAGAACAACAACCCTTCCGCCTCCAGGGCCTTCCAGGGGTCCAATGTGGTGTCATATCCCACGGACCCGTGGTCGGAAAGCACGGCGACGGTGGTTTCCTCCGGAACCAGATCCAGGATTCTGCCCAGGAAGGTGTCCGCCAGGGCATAGGCTTTCCCGTAGATCTCCCGGGCTTCCGCCAATTGCTCCGGGCTGCCTTTCTCCACGCCTTCCAGCAGGCTCCGGTAACGGTGGTTCACGGAATCAAGATAGACCGAATAGATGACGGCGATATCGATTTGATGATGCTCCATGGCTTTCTGGAACACCCGGATCTGCCAGTCAAAGGCCATGGCCTCCGCCTCGATGAAGGTGTCCACGTCCAAGCCCCTTCCCAGGAAGGCATGATGCCCGTGGCTGGGGAATACCTCCCTGATGGCTAGGACCTGCTCCCGGAAACGAATCTGACGAATTCATAGCGGCGTCGGCGAATCAGGGAGAAGAAATTGATTATTGATGATGGCACCGAGGTGCGACCGAGTGGGCCGTGGCGCGCCGGACGTTTGCAGGGCAAGGTGGCCCTCATTACCGGCGCGGCCGCCGGGCTTGGACGAGTGGGCGCGGAGATGTTTGCCCGCGAGGGCGCGCTCGTGGTTATTGCCGACCGCGACGATGGCGATGAAGTGATTGATGCCATTGCGTCAGATGGCGGGGAAGCGTCTTTCGTGCGTTGCGATGTCAGCGATGAAGCCTCAGTTGAAGCCGCGGTGAAATTCGCCGTCGAGACCTACGGCGGCTTGAACATTCTTTATAACAACGCCGGAGTGATGTTGAGTGATGACGATGGTCCGGTGAATACACCGATTGAGGTTTACCGAAAGACCATGGACATCAACGTCCTCGGCTCTTTGTTGGGATGCCGTTACGCCATTCCAGCCATGCTTGATTCTGGTGGGGGATCAATTGTGAATGTGGCCAGCTTCGTGGCGCACATGGGTGCGGCAACGCCCCAAATCGCTTACACGGCCTCAAAAGGGGCAGTCTTGGCTATGACACGAGAAATTGCCGTGATCTACGCCCGCCAAGGTATTCGAGCCAATGCCCTATGTCCAGGTCCGATTATGACTCCGCTGTTGGCCAAGTTTTTAAGTGATGAAGAGCGCCGAAATCGGCGGCTCAACCATATTCCCATGGGTCGGTTTGGA
>JAWOHX010000036.1:0-6288 GCA_046484975.1 Clostridia bacterium | reverse complement strand
GCTTCGGGTGCTTCGGGAGCTAACGGCTCGGGAGCCACCGGTGCCGGTGTTGCTGCCTCCGGTTCGGGCCTGGTTTGTTCAGCCTCCGGTTCTTTTTTTCCGGCTTCCTTCTTTTTAGCAGACTTGCCCGGCTTGCCGACACGAAGGCAGTCGGGCGGTCGGGCAGTGCCATGTTCACCGCCGCACAGCCGGCCCCGGCCACCTGGAGCACATTGGCGGACCTTGCGGGTCCGGAAGTGGGAAGCTGGATGACCAGGCTTTTTTTCCCCGCTTTGGCGGCGGCTTCCCAGAAGGTCTGTGCCTGAATGTTGCCGGAATGATAGGCGCTGATGTATTCCGGTGGATACTTCCCGTTGACATGAATGTCCTGGCATGTGGCACCATGGGTTGCTGGTGTGGACCCTGTGGCGAAACTCGACCAGCAGGTGGGGGTGATGGTGGGAAAAGGCGGCCGGCAGTCGGTGAAGAAGACCCCTCTTTCCATGAGTCTCTGAAAGGCCGGGAGTTTTCCCTTTCCCGCCATTTCCCTGACATATGAGGGGACTGCCCCATCCAGTGCCAGCACCACCAATTCCGGTTTCCTTCTCATTTGCCTCACCCGAATTCCTTGATTCTTTTCCTGTAGTGCATATAGTCCTCGAAGGCCACTTCCTCGGGAACCCCATGGTCGCACACGGGGATGTAGCCTCCCTGTTCCTTCATGAAGGGAAGAATCCGATCCACTTCCAGGTCGATGGCTTCCTTTCCCCGGGCAATGATGCGCTTGTCGAAGCCTCCCCGCATGAGGAGATCCGGATACCGCTTGCGGATGGCAACCACATCACATCCCGAGGCCACCTCGAAGGGACTCATGTAGTCCATCCCAAGGGTCCGGTACAGGTCGATGACCGGGTCCGCGAATCCGTCGGTGTCCACCTGGAAATACAAGTGCCTTTCCCGGTCCTTCTGCCTTGACTTGATGTTCTGGATGAGCTGGCTGTAATATGGGAAGAGGAACTCCCGCATCATGTCCGGGGAGATGAGCGGGCCCCTGTTGTAGCAGATGTCTTCCGCGATGAAAAGCTCGTCGAGGGTGACATGCTCCTGGTGGCGGGCAATCACCTTGTCGCAAAGGGCCAGCCAGCCCTCCATGCAGGCATGGATCACCTCCGGCTGGTCATAGAACATATACAGAAGGTCCACGGGACCGATGAGGCTGCGCAGGTACATGTAGCCTCCGATGACATGCTGGACCAGCATTTTGCCCTGGTCCGCTGCCATGCGGGCATTTTTCATTTTTTCTTCCAGCCCTTCATACCTCTTCGGATCCTCCGGGTCCAGGCGCCACCTGCAGTTTGTCTCCCAGGTTTTCATGTCCTTCACCGGATGGTCCAGATATTCGGGCATGAAGCCGCTTCTGCGGCCTTTGAAATACAGGACCTTGCGTCCGGCAAAATCCACCGCCACCTCATGCTCTCCCCGGTCCTCGATGACCTCCTCGGGGAAACCTGGGATGAATGCAGATGAGCACCAGCCCAAGTCACGCAACGGGAAGCTTCCCGGCTCGTCATACCCGAACAGGGTGTCCAGGTCGGTCGTGTCGTCGATGTGCCCTTCCTTCTTCCAGCGGTCAAGGCTGTAGAAGCCGAACTCCGTCTGGAAGATGGCGGCGTTTTTCTTCATGGCATAAAAATCCCTCAGTTTGGCTGCGCTTTTGTGCATATGCTCATTCCCCCGTCATTTTCAATACTACTCTCCTGGTTCTTGGCCCGTCGAACTCGCAGAGATAGATCCCCTGCCAGGTCCCCAGCAAAACCTGCCCCCCGTCGATGACCAGATGCTGGGAAAACCCCATCAGCCCGGCTTTGATATGGGCCGGGGAGTTGCCTTCCCTGTGGGCATACAAGCCGGTGTCCGGGACTGCTTTCTGCAGTCCTTCCAGGATATCCCGGACCACATCCGGGTCGGCATTCTCGTTGATGGTGATCCCGGCGGTGGTATGGGGAACGAACAGGGTCAGGACACCGGATATGATCCCTTTCCGTCGTACCCGCTCCTGCACTTCCTCTGTGATGTTCACGAAACAAGTATGCCCGGGGGTGTTGACTTCCATGATCTCCATGGCTCTTCCTCCTATTTGTTATGGCTCACGAACAGCCTTTTCCCGTCCAGCTGGTGGTCCAGCATGATGCCGGCCTTTTTCTTGAGCTGTTCCGTTATGTCCGGGGAAAGCCAGAAGATGTCCTCCTGCTCCCTGTCCGGTGCCAGCACAAGCATCTCCCGTTCCCTGCCATCGATGAGCCCGATGATCCTGTAGGTGTTGTCAATCTCCGCCCGGGTGATCGAATCGTACTGCTTCATCCTATCCTCCGCCTCAATGGGCCATCTGGCGCTGATCTCCGGCTTTTCCTCATAGTCCGTATTGTCGATGATGTCCTGGAACTTCATGGCATGGATGTAGTTTTGGAAAAAGCAGTTGAGAAGCTCGAACCGGTCAGCTCCCAGCAGGAGTTTGTCCCGGGTACCGGGGGCAACCTCCCCTCCGGACGCCTCCAGGCAGGCCCTGCGGGCGGTATCCATGCAGTCCATGGCCCGCCGGATGTTCCTGGATGCAATGAATATGGCATAATGGCCCCTGATGAAAGCGGTGTTCTGGTTGTCCAGGAGATCGTCTGCATGCTCCTCCGTATTGGCTTGGAACTGGTAGTCCCTGTAGTATGATTTCTCCCCGGGGGTGAGCTCCTGGGGGAAAAGCACAAAGGGCCTGTTGATGAGCCTCTGGTTCACGCTGCACCAGGAGAACCCTTCCGTATAGGTGTCCAGAAAATGCCTGAGGCCAATCTCCACCTGTTCCCAGGCCAGGACCAACTGGTCCCCGCCTTTCCTGCCAACGGTTTCCACGGCAACCTCCCGGAGCAGTTTCACCCTGTCAAACAGACCTTTGGTGGGTTTTTTCATGAATTTTTCGATGATCCTGAAATACAGGTCGAAATCGTCGTCCATGGTCCCGATCCTGTAGATCTCACTGGGTTCGTGCCATCCCTTTTCCAGGAGTTCCAAAAACCTCCACACCAGGGGAATGTTCCGCACCGGGGCGAAGTTGTATTCATAGAGAACATCCGCCATGGAAGACAATGGCTGGTTCCTGTTGTTCTTGAAGTTCACCGCCATCCCGTCTTCCAGCAGGGGCCAGACGGCATCCATGGCATGCTCGTTCTCCTTGACCCCGATGTTGCTGTTGGTCTCGATGTACAGGTGTCTCCCCGCTTCCTTGGCCCCCTGTCGAAAGACCTTGAAATAGCTTAGGATCCTCTGGGAGACCGGGATGTGCCTGCACCACTCCGGCCCGTTGGGCCCGTTGTAAAGACCGCTGCTCCAGCAGATGCCGGATCCTGAGTCATTGGTGTGGACAAAGAGATAATCCAGATCCACGTGGCTGCAGAATTCCTTCATGGCCTTCCGGTACATGGCCAGGATCTCCGGATGGTCCATGCAGGGGCTGTAGTATACGTTCCTGGCCCTTCTGGGATGGTCGCATCTTGGGCCCCGCCACTCGGGATGGACACGGTATACCTCCTCGGGAAGATAAAAGGGTTCGCAGAACTGGCCGGCACCCTGAAGTCCATATTTCCGGCAGATTCTGGTTTTTTTCTTGATCAGCTCCAGGTTTTTTTTGGCATAATCCCCGGGGAGGAACTCCTTGAGTTCATCCGGGACGATGACTTTGAACAGGGAGGTGTTGAGCATGCCCCAGTTGGGATAGGGGTCCTTCCTGTCCCGGTCCCAGATCCAGGTGCTCTTCTCTATTTCCGTGACATGGATGTGGGTGGCGCCCAGCCCGGCCGCCCGCTTCACGTTCTCCTCGAATTTCGCCATGTCGGTATAGTCGGTATTGATGGGTGTCACATTGAATATGATCATTTTCTTTTTCATGGATGTTCTCCTTGTCCGTCCGATGTTACAACAATTATATGGCAACATAAACCACGAATCAACATGGGAATGCTTTTTCAAAGCATATTTCAAGGCTTTCCACGGTCTTTTCAAAGGCCACGGGCACAGTGATCACCAGGTTGTTGGACCCATGGATTCGGGTGACATGGAAACGGTTGTAATCCACGGGCATCCATTGGTCGGAAGCGATGAGATAGACAAGCCCTTTTTCTCCTGCCGGTCTCGTGCAGTCGACACGCAGGGTGCTGTTTTCATCATCCCAGGACACAGAGAGGATTTCCATGCCCCCCTGGGTCAGGTGCATGTCCGTGGACAGCACCCAGGGATGCGCCCTCTTTCCTGCGATGCGGAACACTTTCACCCCATATTCCGGCACATTGGCGGTGAATCCCTCCCGGAAGGACCCCATGTAGCGCATGTCCCAGAATTCAAAGACATCGTATTCCACGTCGTCCAATAAATCCAGATCCTGAAACCTGATTTCCCTGCTGAGGTTCTCACCCTCCAGGTTCAGGACACCGAGGACCTTCCAATGGTCCCAGCTTGTCTCCACATCCAGGGCATACAGGCGGGGATAATCCTCCGAATGGAACAGGTCCAGGGGGACTGCGTTTTTCCCGTACTGGGGAAGCACGCATTTGATCAGCCTGAGCCGTTCTTCATCAATCTCTGGTATTTCATCCCCCAGCATGACCGGACCTCCCGACAGGCCGAACATGGATGTTGAGATACGGGCCTCGTTCAGGGGAATGGGTCTGTCCACGGTGAGCATGTTGAAGGCATCATTGTGATAGAAAAGCCTGTCCGTGAAAAAAGTGGTGGCATAATTGGTGCACACCGTTTTCAGGAGATTCCAGTTCATCTGCATGTAGGTGCCTGGATATTCCGCGAATCCCTGAATGAGGGGACGGCCTTCCCCATAGTCCGGGGCTGCCCTTACCCCGTCCACCAGGCCGATGTTCTGGAACGTGGGTCCGGTGGAGGAAAGCAGATAGGTGTCCTCCCCGGCGGCTTCCCGGATGACCTTCAGGAGGGAACGGTAGGGCCCCGGTCCCTTGACCAGGGTCTTGTCGTGGTATTCGTCATAGAGGAATGCCCCGGGGGTGGATCCGGACCCCGCCCACAGGAAATCAATCATGTAGTAGCGAATCCCCATTTCACGGTATGCAGTGAAGACGTCTTTGATATATTCTTGGGCATCCGGGTGGGAGCCATCCCTGCAATAGAAGCCAAGCCGTTCCTCCGGAGGGAGTTTTCCCAATCCATAAAACTTGAATCCCTTTTCCTCACGGACATACTCGCCCTTGTATTTCAGCACCTGGTCCTTCTGCTCACCGAAATGGGAGGTGTATTTGTCGGGAATCCAGAAGGGTGCCATCCATAAGCCCAGTTCCATGCCATTGCCTGCCAGATGATCCGACAGCCACCGGAGTCCCCTGGGGAAGGACGCACGGTTCTCCAGCAGCCAGTTGCCCGGGATGAAATCCTTGAGGTTGGCGATGCTCACCCACACATAGCGGACACCAAAACCCTTCAGCCTTTCCCCGATGGCTGTGACATTCGCCAACAGGTTCTCCTCGTAGTTTCCCCGGGAGAACACATCCTTGAACTGCCAGGATCCGATCCAACCAATGGCCCGCCGCTCCATGAATCGGGGTTTGGCGGTTCCTGCCGCACCTTCCGCCCATCGCCTCAGCAAAAAGAAAGGGTCCCCTCCCAGGGACACATACAGGGTCTCGGAACAGATCCTTTTGCCCGGAGCCAGCAGGAACCCGTCGAAATCACATGCGCATGTCATCCGGGCACCAAGTTCCCGGGAATAACCGTACTCCACCTCGGTGTTCATCCTGTCAAAGGTCAGGAAACTGGCCAGGATGCATGACCCGCTTTCCGGAGCATACAGGAGACCCATGGTCTTCCCGGTATGCATCTTCCCTTCCTCCAGGGTATGGATTTTATTCCCCAGTGCCCATCCCGACTGGCACAGGGCCTTGATCATTCCTTTGTTCCCGGTGAAATCAATCCGGGTCCCCCGGGTGCAGGATAATAGTTCCAACCGTCCGAGAGCGACCGGGGAATCCCCTGTGTTGCTGATCTTCGCATGGAGGTGCAGGGCACCGTCTTGGACTTCAAAAAACGTCTGCAGCAGCAAGCCCTTCCGCCGGGTCTCCACCATTGTGGTCTCCCCGGAATAATCCAGGGCGTCTTCCAGAAGGTCCACTGGAGCACCATTGACCTGCAGGGTGATTCCCGCCCCCCGTATTCCATCGCGACTTTTTCCGGGCCAGTCCCAGCGATGTGACAGGATGTTCACATTCATCACGCACCTGCCTTCATTCTAAATATCTTCATGGT
>JAWOHX010000137.1:0-4927 GCA_046484975.1 Clostridia bacterium | reverse complement strand
GGCGAGCTTATAAATGGTCTTGGCCATGTCCCATTCTACGCGCTACAGGCACTGCTGACAAGACAGGCCGCAGTGCCTGTAGCGCGTAGAATGGGACATGGCCAAGACCATTTATAAGCTCGCCGAAGGCGCCTACCATATCCGCGAGTCGCTTGATGTCTTCTGCTCCCTCGTCGTGGGCTCCCGGGCGGCCCTCCTTATCGATACGGGCTATGGTTTCGGCGACATCGGCGCAGCTGTCAGGGAGATAACCGACCTTCCACTCCTCGTTCTTAATTCGCATGGGCATGCGGATCACGTTCATGGCAACGCGGCCTTCCCAGAGGTTCTGATACATTCTGCGGACCTGCCCCTGGCGCGCAGGCACTCGGGCTGGCCGTTCCGTTTGTCGATGTACGCCATAAGCAGGGGCTCTCTATCGCCAGAGGAGCGCTCCAAGAGGCGCCTCCTTCCCCGACCGACACGCCTTGTGCCGGTCGAGGACGGACATGTCATCGACCTCGGGGGAGGGGCGACGGTTGAGCTACTCTGGACGCCCGGCTGGGAGCCAGAAATGTATATATCATTTACCGCAGGGGCGAGGAGGAGCTTCCCGCCAGGCTGGAGGAGATCCATCATGCCCGGGAGGAAGGCATCGTCTTCCATCTCCTGGAGAATCCGGTGAGGATACTGGGGGATGAAGAGGGGAATGTCAAAAGCATCGAATGCGTCAGCATGGAGCTGGGGGAACCCGATGAATCCGGCAGGAGAAGGCCCGTGGTGAAGAAAGGGTCGGAGCATGTCATGGCAGTGGACACGGTGGTCATGGCCATCGGACAGAATCCCAACCCGCTGATCAAGAACACCACCCCCGGACTGAAGACCCAGAGCTGGGGAGGCATCATTACCGACGAGGAGACAGGAGAGACCAGCATCCCCGGCGTCTACGCCGGAGGGGACATCGTGACGGGGGCGGCCACCGTCATCCTTGCCATGGGGGCAGGGAAGAAAGCAGCCATGGCCATTGATGAATATTTGAAAAAAAGGTAAAACCTGGCAGGGGTAATCCTGCAGGGGGATTTGAATAGATTATGGGAAAAGTGAAAAAGGCGGCATACAGGATTTTTCTGTTGCTTTTCTATAGAAACGACGTCCAGCTCCTGACCGCGCCAGGGAAGAAGGACCGGAACTGGTTCATCATCCAGGCCATGACGGGGAACGCCTTCATGTCCCTGGTGGGGGGCGTGTTCCTTTCCGGCCTTTACATCCACATGGGAACCCCCGACAGCCTCATGGGATACATCCCCATGGTGGGCAGCATCGCCGGCATCATCCTCATCTTCGGGGGTCTCATCATCGAGCGCCAGAAGAGCCGCAAGAAGTTTGTCCTCTATCTGAACTTCATCGCCAAGACACTGATCATTTCCGTGGTCTGGGTCCCGCTGCTCTTCGACCGGGGCATCGCCCCCTTCATCATGATAGGACTCACCTTCACGGGTTTTGCCCTGAACGCCCTGATGTCCCTGGCGGTGAGCAGCTGGTATGTGGATGCCATCCATGAGGGAATCCGGGGACGGTTCATGGGGGTCCAGCAGATCTTCGCCCTGATGATTTCCGCCACGTTCCCCATCATCGGGGGGCGCTACCTGGACTCCGCACCGGACCGCTATGTGGCCTTTTGCGTGATCTATTCCATCGCCTGGCTGTTCATGATGATGGAAGGCGCCGCCTTTTCCAAAATCAACGAGCCGGAGTTCATCGGGGCAGGAAAGGAACACCTCCGGATCCGGGACATGTTCCTCAAGCCACTTAAAAACAAGCCATTCATGACATTCGTGGGCATGATGCTCTTTTTCTATACCGCCTGGTTCCTGTCCTTTTCCTTTGCCGCTTTGTATGAGATCCGTTACCTGGAAATCTCCTATACCTTCCTCACGGTGACGGGAACCATCAATCCCATCCTGCAGATGATGTGGTATCCCGTCGTGGGACGCATGCTGGACCGGTACGGCCCTGAATTCATGGTCCGTACCTCCTTCCTCCTGTATTTCGTTCAGGCAGTGATATATTTCTTCCTGACCAAGGAGTCCTATCCCTTTGTCCTGATCCTCCTGAACATCAATGCCTCCATCATCGGGCCGATGGCCACCCTGGGCATTTTCAACCTGCGGTTCAAGGTCATCCCCAAGGAGGGGCGCACCATATATGACGGGTTCTATGTCAGCGCGGTGGGTGTCACCATCCTGGCCGCACCTTTCTTCGGGAACCTCATGAAAAACATGCTGGAGAACAACATGGGCCGGCTGGCATTCATCAGCTATCCCCAGTTCCGGCTCATGTTCCTGGGCTCAGCGTTCCTGGTGCTGGGCCTGTACATCTTCAAGGTCATCAAAGCCAGGAAGGACAACAACCTGAAAGAGGAAAGGGAATTTGCCAGCAGTCTGGGCATGAGGCTGAGGAGGAGAAGAAAATGAAGAAGAGGGACTATCTGGATTACCTGGAAAAAGCAAGCGCTGCGGGCAGGAAAACCTATGACACACAGATCAGGCAGTGGCAGGACGATTTCGACCCCATGTTCATGTTCGGTTACAATTCCCCAGGGATCATCGCATCCCAGATCCATATGGAAGGGTTGCTCTTCAAGCTCACCGGGAACAAGGACCATGCCCGCTTCGTGAGAAAAGGCCTCCTCCAGGTGCTGGAGCTCTCATCCATATTCCCGGAGAAAATCCGGCTGGAGAGGGTGGAGTACAAGAAAGGGGTCCCGTTGATGGATCCCCTGTTCCAGCTCCACGCCTATATGAACGCCTACTTGACCATCAAGGACAGCGGCGTGCTGGACAAGGAGGACGAGGCCAAGGTCTTCCAGGCCATCGACCAGTCGGTGTCCACCCTGGAGTATTCCGCCGAATGGGGCGCCCACAACCGCTCCATGCTTCGGGCCTGCGCCTTTGCACAGGCCGGGGCAGTTCTGGGAAAGAACCCGGACACCCTCCGCTGGGAAAAGCTGGCGGCCTATCTCGCCGAGGAAAGCATCGGCCGGTGGTCCATCGAGGATACCACCCTCTACATCGCCCTGTGGCTGTTCGCCTGCATCATGTATGCGAAATGGACGGGTACCGAGGAGGAATATTACAAGAAACCCCAGACGAAGTTCTATTTCGACTACATCACTGCGCTGTTGACACCGGAAGGGCAAATCCCAGGGTTCGGGGACGCATATTTCCATTCCAACTGGCACATCTGGGCCGCCTGCCTGGAAAAGGGAGCCGCCGTTTACCGGTGCCCGGCCATGAAGGCCGCCGCCCACAAGGTGTTTGCCTACGGCATGAAGACTGGCGGCGGGGATCCTTCCCCCGGAGTCGGAAGCTACTGCGTGTATGCATATGAGTGGGGGGATGATTCCGTGGAGCCCGGGGAAATCCCCGCGGTTTCCGCAGACCTGGACGAGCTGGTGGGCAAGAAGATCATTTTCAGGGATGAACATTCCTACATGCTCTACAACTACAGGGACGAGGGGTACCATGCCCATATCCCGAGAAGATACCTGCGCACCTCCATCCCCGTCAAGGCGGAGAAGATGCACCATGGCCACGGGGACGAGGGTTCCGTCATCCAACTGGAGAAAAAGGGGAGCATCCTGCTCCATGACGGGGGCTACAGGGAACGCCTTCCCAACGGGAAGTACCGGGCGGACCTCTACCACAACAGGCTGGTTTTCCGGGAGGGATTGCGGGATGTCACCCGGTCGGCCTATGATGCCCTCCATGACGAGGGCTATTACCGAAGGGTGGACACGGATGTTCCAGCGTGCCTTGTACAGGTCACAGATACTCGACGCGGCCCAATCGAAGTTGTTGGTGAAGAAGGTCATCTCCCGGTCTTCGCCCTTGATCTCGACGATCGCCACGATCCGTCGTAGTCGTTGCGGGTAGTCGCGCCGCTTGCCGGGGTTCTCAACCAGAACGATGTCGTCACGCAAGATGCGCCCCGACGGCTTCTTCAGCAGCCGTTTCACGCAGCGCAGTTTCATGCTCTCCTTCACCCGGCTGACCCAGAAGACGCCGCGCTCGGTCAGGTCGAAGAGATGCGCGTAGTCGATGTAGGCCATGTCAAACACCGCAATTTCGCCGGCTTTGAGGCCCGCGCACAGCTCGTGCGCCTTGGTACTGTCGTGTCCCTTGGCCGAGTCCACGATCGCGAAGGCCGGCAGTAAGCTCTCCAGATTCAGCCGAAGGTGAAGCTTCGCTGCCGCCTTGCGCCGTCGGTGTTTCGCCCAGTCCATGCAGTTGGCAAACAGCTTGATTGTCGTGGAGTCCACAGCGTACACCGTCCGTTTGAAGCGGCGCGGCAGGCGCCGGAACTTCACGCCGCCAAACCCAGGCTGCAACGTCTCGAAGTGATCGAGCACCGACCAGAACAGTTCCTCGGCCATCTTCGGGTCACGCGTCTTGTTCGCATGCGACAGCCCGTTACGGCTCGGCGGCTCCGCACCACGGATGCTCGCCAGCGGCGCCCGATTGGCGCGCAGCGCATCCACGACGTCGTTCAGACCTATCGCGTGGGTGAACTGGGCAAACAACATGCTCACCGTGTGGCTCCAAGGCGTGATGCCCCGCGAGTTGATCCCGTGCTTGCGCGCAAGTTTTGGCACCAGGTGCGCAGGAATGAGTTCACAGACCTGGCGAAATATGGCACGCTTACTCCCGGCTGTACTGGCTGGCATATCGACCTCCTTTTCGTGATGGTTAAGAAGATCGTAGCCCGTCAGTCAGCCACTATAAAGTTTCCTTCGCCGCGAATGGGATGCTAGTGATATAGGTTATAATATAATTGGGGCTA
This sequence comes from Clostridia bacterium, assembly GCA_046484975.1. Lineage (GTDB taxonomy): Bacteria > Bacillota > Clostridia > DUPQ01 > DUPQ01 > JAWOHX01. The sequence goes on along the minus strand of JAWOHX010000137.1, from coordinate 106 downwards.
ATTGTGCACACGATGTACGCTGCATTATTGATATGGCAATGCCTGAATTGCGTATGGGAAGCGTCATACTTGATACACCTGACCGTCTCGTAGTGGACATACACAA
>JAWOHX010000159.1:0-11245 GCA_046484975.1 Clostridia bacterium | reverse complement strand
CAACGGAGGAAGCCTACGAAAAAGTAACCAGGATCTACCGGGAGAAATATGACGACCTGCAATACCGTGTGGTGTGGCAACAGGTGGTACAGTCCGTTACACTGAAGGACATCGGCTATTCCTTCACCTGCGACAATGCCGTGGACCGGGCTTATTCGATTGGAAAGGAAGCCCGACTCTTTCGGAAGGTGCTGAGGCTATTCATGCCGCCCACCCCCATATACCTCACCTCGGATTTCTGCTACAACGCAGAAAATCTGGAGGCCTTCGTGGATTTGGTCGCTTCGGAGATATACAGCCCTTATGCAAACAACCGGTACGGCATCATCGGGGACTCCCTGGTCGTTTATCTGGGCTCCCCCCTGCAGGAAATGAACAAGGAGGCTCTTTTGTCCTCCCTGAAGGAGCATGTCCTCGGTCTCACCTCCGCCACACTGACCCCGGAAGTGAAGATGGTCTTTCCCGACCCTCTTCCGGTGGACAGAATCCTTGGGGCCGCCAACCATCCTGCCACTGACGCCTATTTCGAGGTCTTCGATTTCAAGACCGTCCATATCCGTCCCAGCAAACAGGGCAGCCACCTGGATATGGAGGTTCTCCGCAGCCGCCTTGAGGAAGTTGAAGGCCAACACAATACAAGCCTTTTTCTCCCCATCACCAGGCTGATGCCGGAAATCCATGAGGAATACCTGGAAGCCAACCTTTTCCGGGATGTTCTTTCCAGCTATTTCACCGTCTTTCAGACGGTGAACAGAAACACCATCAACCGGGGGGTGAACATCGGCATTGCCGGGGCGGCCATCCATGAGACCGTTCTTGGCCCGGGGGAGGAATTCTCCTTCAACGACATCGTGGGGGAACGCTCCTCCCTGCGGGGATATCAGATTGCCAACATCTATTATGACGGGGATGTGGTGGAAGGCATCGGCGGCGGCATATGCCAGGTTTCCTCCACCCTCTACAACGCCGTTCTTCTGACCACCCTGGAGGTCACCAAGAGAGTCGCCCACCAGCTGACCGTCTCTTATGTCCCATTCGGCCAGGACGCGGCCGTTTCCTATGGAACCCTCGATTTAAAATTCAGAAACACTTCCGACTGGCCCGTCAAGATCCTGTTCGGAGTGGAGACTGTCGATCCCTCCCAGAACCTCCTGACCTTCGAGATCATTGGTACCTCCTTCGATGAAGTTGAAGTCGTGGTGACCAACCGGACCATCCAGGAACGCCCCTATCCGACGACAATCGTGTATGACGACACCCTTCCCCAGGGCACCGTCATCGTACAGACCAACGGCGCCGACGGTTACGTGGTGGAGACCTTCCGAAAGGTCACCATCAATGGAGAAACCGTATCCAACCAGCGAATCCATGTGAGCTACTACCAGGCACTGCCCCGGAAGGAGATTCACGGAACCAAGGCACCATGACCAACCAGTCTTTGGTCTCCTGTTTGCAAGTAACATTTTCATATATTTCATATTTTATCAAAAAGCATTGATTTCTTCTGTTTGGTTTGCTATAATGCAAGACATCTAAATATTTATTGCATTTTAATGGCAAGGAGCAGAACAACATGCATACCAGCCCCGGCCCCCAGGGCCTGTACCATCCCTCCTTCGAACACGATGCCTGCGGCATCGGCGCAGTGGCCGACATCCGGGGGAGGAAAACCCATGCCACCATCATTAAGGCCCTCACCATCCTGAATAACCTGGAACACCGGGGAGCCCGGGGATCCGACGAGCGTACGGGCGACGGGGCCGGGATCCTCATCCAGATCAGCCATTCTTTTTTCCAAAAAGCCTGCGGGAGCCTTGACATTCCCCTTCCAGGGGAAGGGGAATACGGGGTGGGGATGTTCTTCCTCCCCCGGGACCCCCAGCAACAACAGCATTGCCAGTATGTCTTCGAGCAGTCCGTGTCAAGGGAAGGCCAGGGATTCCTGGGCTGGCGGGAGCTTCCCCTGGACGTCGCTTGCATTGGTCCCACCGCCCAGGATTGCATGCCCCGCATCCTCCAGGCCTTTGTCTCCCGGGGGGAAAACGTACAAGACGCCATGGATTTCGAACGCAAGCTCTATCTCATCCGCAAACAGACGGAAACCATCCTGAAAAGGGAGAATATTTCTTCCTTCTATGTCTCCAGCCTTTCCTCCCGGACCATTGTCTACAAAGGCATGCTCCTGGCAGAGCAGCTGGGAGTCTTCTACAAGGACCTGACCCATCCTGACCAGAAAACAGCCATCGCCCTGGTCCACTCCCGCTACAGCACCAACACCTTCCCCAGCTGGGAACGGGCCCATCCCAACCGGTATCTCATCCATAACGGGGAAATCAACACCCTACACGGCAATGTCAACTGGATGAACGCCCGGAAATCCGTGCTGGTCTCCGAGGCCTTCGGGGAGGATCTGCCCAAGACATTCCCCGTCATCAGTTCCGAGGGAAGCGACAGCGCCATGTTCGACAACTGCTTTGAATTCCTCTACCTGTCGGGGCGTCCTCTTGCCCATGTGGCCATGATGATGATCCCCGAGCCCTGGTCCAAAAATCCCACCATGGAGAAGGAGCGGAAGGATTTCTACCGCTACCATTCCTGCCTGATGGAGCCCTGGGATGGCCCCGCCGCCATGGTGTTCACCGACGGACTGGTCCTGGGAGCCATTCTGGACCGGAACGGCTTGCGTCCCTGCCGCTACTATGTCACCCGGGATGACACCCTCCTGCTGGCCTCCGAAGTGGGGGTTTTGGACATCGAGGAAGAGGAGATCCTATGCAAACGGCGTCTGAGTCCGGGCAGGATGCTGTTGGTGGATACGGTGAAAGGGGAAATCATCGATGATGCAAAACTAAAAGCTTCCATCTCCCGGGAAAAACCTTATGGCGCCTGGTTGGAAAAGAACATGCTGGACCTTGGGAAGCTTCCTCTTCCCCCTTCCCCTTCCCTGCCCCTACGGGACATGGAGAAACTGGTCCATGCCTTCGGGTACACCCATGAGGAGCAAAACCTGGTCATCATGCCCATGGCGGGCACCGGGGAGGAATCCGTCGGTGCCATGGGCAATGACATCCCTCTGGCGGTCCTCTCCAGAAAACCCCAGCTTCTCTTCAGCTATTTCAAGCAGCTGTTCGCCCAGGTCACCAACCCGCCCATCGACGCCATCCGTGAGGAAATGGTGACGGGAACGGAACTTTATCTGGGATCCCAGGGAAATCTGCTCCATTCAGGGGAGGAAGCCTGCCGCCAGATCCGCATCGACAATCCCGTCCTTTCCACCGGGGAGATGGAAAGGCTGAAACACCTCCCTGTTACCGGATTCACATCCGTTGTCCTTCCCATGCTCTTTTCTCCCTCGGGAGACGGGGAAGGGCTGGCGGAAGCCCTGTATCAGCTTTTTGATCAGGCGGAATCAGCCATATCGGAAGGCGCCAACATCCTGATCCTTTCCGATCGGGGTGTTAACGCCTCATTGGTTCCCATCCCCTCCCTGCTGGCCACTTCCGGGCTTCACCACCATCTCATCCGGAAAGGCAAACGCACCCGGGTGAGCCTTGTGGTGGAATCCGCCGAACCCCGGGAAGTCCACCATTTCGCCTGCCTGCTGGGATATGGCGCCAGTGCAATACATCCCTACCTGGCCTTCGAAATCATCCGGGGAATGAGCACGGACGACATGCTGCCGGGCGTCCTCCTGAACATGGCCCAGGAAAATTATGCCCAGGCCATAAAAAAAGGAATTGTGAAAATCATGTCCAAGATGGGCATCTCCACCCTGCTCGGTTACCAGGGTGCCCAGATTTTCGAAGCCCTTGGCATCGGTCCGGAGGTAGTGGGTGAGTTCTTCACCGGCACCCCGTCGAGAATCGGGGGCCTTTCCCTGAAGGACATCGCCCGGGAAGCCTTGACCCGGCACCGGCTGGTCTATGACATTCATCGCAGCGACTACACCCTGGACCCAGGGGGTGAATACAGGTACCGTTCGGGAGAGGAGTATCACCAATACAATCCCGGGACAATCTCCTCTCTCCAGAACGCCTGCAGGAGCGGGAAATATGCCGTCTACAAGGAGTATTCCCGGAAGATCAATGAGGAAGGCCCCTGTACCCTCCGGGACCTCTTCGCCTTCCAGTCCCCGCTTTCTCCCGTCCCCCTGGAGGAAGTGGAAACGGTGGAACACATCGTGAAACGTTTCAAGACGGGGGCCATGTCCTATGGCTCCCTGAGCCAGGAAGCCCATGAAACCCTTGCCATTGCCATGAACAGACTGGGTGGGAAAAGCAATTCCGGGGAAGGCGGGGAAATCTCCGACCGTTTCATCCGGGACACAAACGGGGATTCCCGGTGCAGCGCCGTCAAACAGGTGGCTTCCGGTCGTTTCGGGGTCACCAGCCATTATCTGGTGAACGCAAAAGAAATTCAGATTAAGATGGCCCAGGGGGCCAAACCCGGGGAAGGGGGCCAGCTGCCCGGTAAAAAAGTGTATCCCTGGATTGCGAAAGCCCGTCTTTCCACACCCGGGGTGGGACTGATTTCCCCTCCTCCCCACCACGACATCTATTCCATCGAGGATCTGGCCCAACTGATTCATGACCTGAAAATGGCCAACGAAGAGGCCCGGATCAATGTGAAGCTTGTATCGGAGGCCGGGATTGGCACTGTTGCGGCTGGCGTGGCCAAAGGCAACGCCGATGTGATTCTCGTGAGCGGCTACGACGGGGGCACTGGAGCCGCCTCCCGGACCAGCATGAAGCATGCCGGCCTTCCCTGGGAGCTGGGACTGGCGGAAGTCAATCAGACCTTGCTTTTGAACAACCTGCGGGACCGGGTGGTCCTGGAAACCGACGGGAAACTCATGACCGGAAGAGATGTGGCAGTGGCAGCCCTGCTCGGTGCTGAGGAGTATGGTTTCGCCACCGCTCCCCTGATTGCCATTGGCTGTGTCATGATGCGTCAATGCAACATGGACACCTGTCCCATCGGCATCGCCACACAGAACCCCGAACTTCGGAAAAATTTCAGGGGAAAACCTGAGTTTGTGATCCATTTCATGCGTTTCGTGGCTGCCGAACTGCGGGAGATCATGGCGGAACTGGGATTTCGAAGCATCGACGAGATGGTGGGAAGGGTCGATATCCTGAAGACAATACCCCTGGACGGGCACTACAAGCTGAACGGTCTGGACCTCTCGAAAATACTTTTTCCCCCCGATGTCGGAGGCAACGCATCCAGGCACTGTACCAGCAAACAAAAGAACCTGGTCGAGGCATCCTTCGACAAGAAGGTGCTGGAGGACCTGGTTGGCCGCGCAGTGGTTACCGGGAAGAAGACAACGGTCTTTTTGCCGGTGAAAAATGCGGACCGCAGCGTGGGCACCTTCATCGGGAGCAAAATCAGCAGGACCTACAGGGATCAGGGGCTGATGGAAGACACCATCACCCTGGATCTGCGAGGATCCGCCGGACAGAGTTTCGGCGCCTTCCTTCCCAAGGGGGTGACACTCATCCTGGAAGGTGACGCCAATGATTACGTGGGCAAAGGCCTTTCCGGCGGCAAGATCATCGTGAAACGCCCGGTGGAATGCACCTTTCCCGCCCATGAGAACGTCATCATCGGAAACGTTGCATTCTACGGGGCCACAAGCGGGGAGGCTTATGTCAATGGCATGGCCGGGGAACGCTTCTGCGTACGCAACAGCGGAGTCCATGCGGTGGTGGAAGGCCTCGGGGACCACGGGTGCGAGTACATGACGGGAGGCCGCGTTGTGGTCCTCGGCAGGACAGGACGGAATTTTGCGGCAGGCATGTCCGGGGGCATCGCCTATGTATATGATGATGACGGCACTTTCCCCGCCAACGCGAATCCCGGGATGGTGCTGCTGGAGCCGGTGAACACGAGCCACGAGGCGGATATGGTGAGGAGCATGATCAAAAGACATTTCGTTCATACCGGCAGCATTCTTGCAGAAAGGCTTCTGGACAACTGGGAGACCACCCTCCGGAAAATGGTCCGGGTCATTCCCCTGGACTTTCGGAACATCCATATGCGGATCCGGGAATACCTCAACGAAGGCGTCGACGAGGAAACGGCCAAGCTCATGGCCTTCAAGCAGGGGGTGGCCCAATGACAGGAGATGACATGGATAAATCCCTTCGCTTCATAACCTGTGAAAGAAATGACGATGCATGCCGGGAAGAGGCATTGAGGCTACAGGACTGGAACGAGTTCCTCCTGCCTCTGTGTGGAAAGGACCGGGAAACACAGGCCTCCCGGTGCATGGACTGCGGCACGCCCTTTTGCCATGACGGATGCCCCCTGGGCAATCTGATCCCGGAATTCAATGAATACCTGGGACAGGGTCGGTGGGAGCGGGCCCTGGAAAGGCTTCAAAAAACCAATAACTTCCCGGAATTCACCGGGCGGGTCTGCCCTTCCCTGTGCGAAGGCTCCTGCACCCTGGGCCTTCTGGGTCCCATGGTGACGGTGCGGAGCAATGAGCTGGCCATCATCGAGGACGCCTTTGCCAGGGGGCTGGTGAAACCCTGCCTCCCTGCCGTACGGACAGGCAGGAAGGTAGCTGTGGCAGGAAGCGGCCCGGCGGGGCTTGCCTGTGCCCAGGAACTCAACAAAGCGGGGCATCTGGTGACAATCTATGAAAAGCAATCCCATCCCGGGGGCTTGCTCATGTACGGCATCCCCAGCATGAAACTGGAAAAGGAGATCATCAAACGCAGGATTTCCCTCATGGAACAGGAAGGCATCACCTTCGTCACGGATACCTGCGTAGGGAAAGACCTGACAAAAGATGAGTTGTTGGAAAGCTTCGATGCTCTGGTGCTCGCCTGCGGGAGTCCCGTCCCCCGGGACCTGGACGTGCCCGGCAGGGCTGGGGAAGGGGTCCATTTCGCCCTGGATTACCTCTCCGGATGCATTCATGGCCAGGGAACCATCACGGCGAAAGGGAAGAATGTTGTGATCATCGGGGGAGGAGACACCGGCAATGACTGTGTTGCTTCCGCCTTGCGCCAGGGAGCGAAAAGCATACGCCAATTGGAAATCCTTCCCGAGCCTCCGGAAGCCAGGGGACTGGACAATCCCTGGCCCCAGTTCCCCCGGATTAAAAAAACCGATTACGGGCAGCGGGAGCATCTGGTGGTCTTCGGTCGCGACCCCCGGGAATACTGCATCGCGACAAAGGCATTCAACAGGAACGACCAGGGTGTCCTCCTGTCCGTGGACGTTGCGGAGGTGGAATGGAAAAAGGACAGGCAATCCCGTTTCCAGCCGGTGGAACTGTCCGGTTCTGGAAAAACCTACCCTGCGGACCTTGTTCTTTTGGCCATGGGCTTCACCGGTCCGGACCCGGACCTTGTGAAGGAATTCGGTCTGAACCTGCCCATGGATCCGGGGTCCTACCGCACAGGGAATGAAAAAGTTTTCGTTTCCGGGGACATGCGAAGAGGCCAGAGCCTGGTGGTCTGGGCCATACGGGAAGGCCGTGAGGCTGCCCGTGCCTGCAACGCAACCCTCATGGGGGGTTGAATCCGCTTACCCTTTCGTTTCCCGGAGCAAGGTGCCGGCGATGTGCCGTATGCCGTCCTCGGGGGAAAAGATATAGTAAACGACCAGGATGTCGCCATTCTTCAGCTGGACGGACCGGGTATATCCCAGGTCATGGTTGACCCCGTCTTCCCGGATCAGCAGTTCCTCCGCCGTGTCCAGTTCCTCCATTTCCCCATCCATGTAGACCGCCTTGATCCCGTAGGGGGGATACCTGTGGCCATAGGTCATGACCACCCTTCCGCTTTCCAGCCGGATGGCTTCAAAGGGACTGGGGGAGGTGTACTTGGTGGCCCTTGGCATGGACCACGTTTTCCCGTCGTCATCAGATACGGAAACATGCATGGGGGACAGGCTGGCGTCAGAGCCCCCATACAGTGTTTTGTTCTCTTTTTCAAAATGGGTGCGGATCATGCAGACCAGCTTCCCTGAAGGCGCCCTGTACAGGTTGGGCTCCCCCATCAGGGCCGCCTCTTCAACCCTGGGGATGTCGTAGAGCCTGACCCAGTTCCTGCCCCGGTCCATGGACTTCAGGACGATGACCCTGCGGTTCTCTTTCTCGTGGCCATAGGAAGCCACGGCAAACAACAGGGATCCGTCCTCCAGCTCCACCATGTTTCCCCGGGCGGAATTCATGGCTTTTTTTCCGGGGAAGTCCACCAGAACGGGCTCTTCCCAGGTTCTCCCCCCGTCATGGGAACGGACGGTATGCAAATCCTTCAGTTCCAGGCAATACCTGCCGAAAACCCTGTGGCTCTTTTCAGGATCCCCGGGGAAATCCCCGGCTTCCCAGGCCTTCCACATGAAAAATGAGGAGACAATGGTCCCGTCCCGAAGCAGGTTGAGACAAGGGTCCTGGACGCCGTAGAGATAGTCGTCATAAATCACGAAAGGCCTCGGGCTCCAGGTTTGCCCCTCATCGTCGGACAGGACATAGACCCCTCTGGAGCAGGGATCCCCGTGGGTCACATCATGGTAGCGGTACTGCCATTCCGGGGCGTTCCTGAAACTTACCATCAGCCTGTCGTCCTTCAGCCGGACCACATTGGGGAAGGAGTTGTAGAAATCGTCCTTGTAGATGATGATGTCTTTGATTTTTTCCAGTTTTTTCATCTCTTTCACCTCTTTTTTTCTCCCGTCCATTATATCATGCTCCGGGCCCCGGTTCATCTCCCGGGATACAGGAGTATCGGCCCGGATGCCCATTTAAAATTTACATCCTGCCGGTTATCTGGTATAATGGAAACAAATTATGATTATCGGGGGGAATATTATGTATTGTGAAAAATGTGGAAAGACACTGGCTGAGAACGCAAAATTCTGCGACGACTGCGGAACCAGGGTCACGCCTCCGGAGACCATGGAGGCAATAAAACCCGAACAAAGCACCACTCCTCCTCCACCTCCGGTGCCAGCAACGCCACCACCGCCACCACCACCGAAACCTGTACAGCAGACCAACCAATACACCTATGGCCCAGGCGCAAACGCGGTTTCCCTGGACAAGCCTTTGTCCGTAGGCGCATATCTGGGGATGTTCATCCTGCTGGCCATACCCATCGTCAACATCATCATGGTCTTTGTCTGGGCGTTCGGGGGCAGCACCAACAAGAACAAGAAAAACTATGCCATCGCAGTGATGATCCTTGTAATCCTGGGCATCATTCTGAGCATCGTGATGGCCATCACCATGGGTTCCCTGTTCGCGACCCTGTTCAGGGATATGGATTTCTATTATTGAATCCCAAGATAAAATCACAGGCAGGGAGAAATCCCTGCCTGGTTTTTTTTGTCCATATGGCAATTCTATTCAGTTATCATCATGTCGTCTGAAAAATCATACTGGTCCGCATGGTCGATTTCTTTTTTAATGTAGTCCCAAAGAATCTTTGAGCCTTCCGATATCTTCCTGTTCCGTTCGATGACTTCCTCATAAGTGATGTTGTAGGCCCGCCATTCCTTGCCGTCCCGAATGGTATTCTGCATCAAGGGCTGGAGGCCGTCCACCGCCCCGGCAAACCGGGATTCCGGGGTGTTTTTCTCCTTGAATTCCATCCAGAGGCCGAAGAATTCCTCCTCCTGGGGCGGAGGCAGCATTGCCATGACCTTTTTGGCGGCGGCTTTTTCCTCTTCAAAATCCTTTTTTGTCTTCTTGTACAGTATTTTGTCGGGAGTCTGGATTTTCACCACATCATGGATGAGGAGCATCTTGAGCACCTTGAGCATGTCCATCTTCTCGTTGGCATATTCCGCCAGCACCATGGCCATGACACTGATGTGCCAGCAGTGCTCGGCATCGTTCTCATACCTGTTCTTGTGAAAAATCTTGGATTTCCTCACAATGCTCTTGATCCTGTCGATCTCTATGATGAAATCCAGTTGTTGCTGCAGTTTGTCTTTCATATGCCGCCCTCATTTCCACCGGGTCAACGATTGTCCCTGTTCCGGATTGTCCTTCTGGTTTTCCTTACGATGGAAAGCCCGCCGAACCCGCTGATGATGGCCATGTAATAACCCAAGTCATACAGCCAGCCCACATTGTTGATTTCATAAATCCTGATGTTTCCCTTGAAAATGCTGATGATCAGGGATACCGGGGCCAGCCATCCATGCCAAATCCCCCAGAAGAAACCCGCTGGCCTGTCTACTGTGTTGGTTCCGTCCCCCGGCACGCATCCCGCCAGGGCAAAAACCAGGATGACCACCAGTCCAGCAAGGGCAATAACCTTCCAATATCTGTTTTTCGTCTTGTCCATGATCCACCTCCTAGACCCTCCCATTATACCATGATTTCCCCCTTCTGGAATCCCCCGGGAAGGATTCTTGCACCTTACCGCGCCCCTTGAAATATGGTATATTGGAGATAACAATCACAGGAGGGCTCCCATGAAAGGCTTCCAGGCTAAAAAACTCCATCAGCTATACCGGGACCAACTGCTCAACGACTGCATCCCCTTCTGGCTGGATCATTCCCTGGACAGGGAAAACGGCGGATATTTCACCTGCCTTGACCAGAAAGGGAAGGTATACAGCACAGACAAGCCGGTATGGTTCCAGGGCCGCGGCCTATGGCTCTATGCAAAGCTCTGCAACACCTATGGCATCCGGGACGAATGGCTGGATGCCGCCCGTTTGGGCTACAGGTTCCTCAACGAGCATTGTTTCGATGACGACGGGCGCATGTTTTTCCAGCTCACCGCCGATGGAAAGCCCTTGAGAAAAAGACGCTACATGTTCAGCGAGACTTTTGCGGTCATTGCTTTTGCCGAGTACGCAAAGGCAACCGGCGACAAGGGCGCCCTGGAAAAAGCCAGGAAGGTTTACGACCTGGTGGTTTCCATCTACCGTGATCCCGGCAACGACCCATACCGGATGCCCCCGAAATTCAATCCTGCCGTCCGGCCCATGAAAGCCATGGCGGTGCCCATGATCCTGTTGAACACCAACCATGTCCTGCGGGATGCCGATGGGGAACGGGCGGGGTTTTATGACCAGATGGCCCGGGTTTACATCAATGACATTCTCAATAATTTTTTCAAGCCTGATTGCAAGGCTCTCCTGGAAACCGTGGGAGTCCACGGAGAACGGCTGGACACACCTATGGGAAGGGTGGTCAATCCCGGACATGCCATCGAGGCGGCCTGGTTCCTCATGCATGAGGCCTTGCATTTCAAAGACGACATCACCA
>JAWOHX010000125.1:0-14143 GCA_046484975.1 Clostridia bacterium | reverse complement strand
CCGCAGGCAGGCCTCCTTGATGGTGCTCACCACCTGGTCGTAGCGGCTGTGTCCCCGCCATTGGCTGCCCTGATGGAGGAAACCAACGCTCTTTGCCACCGGGGGCACCAGTCCCCTGGGCCAGCAGTCGTTGTCGAAGACGCCCTCGGGCACGCCGTTTTCCAGGTAGTCGGTCAGTGGAAGGGGTTCCTGACGCACCATCCGGGTGAGGGTGAACTGTGTGGTGTGAAGATGCCTGATGTCATCAAAGAGTGCCGGACGCTCGCATCCCATGTACGGTGTCATGGTCATGTTCCCGGATTCCATCCCGGGGAGGAAGCCTGTGTAGGTGGCCCAGCTGATGAGATAATCCTTGTTTTTCTCCGCAATGGCCGCCAGGTGCTCCAGGGGCGCCTTGTATCCCAAGGCCTGGAGCCGGAAGAACTCCGGGTCCTCCTTCGGCCAGTTCTCCTTGTGCGCCTTGCAGTCATCGCATCCGCAGAGAAAGAAGTCCCCGTTCTCAAAATTGGCGCCTCCGATGTCGAAGGTGTCGAAAAGCCAGTCCAGCCCTTCCTCCATCCATTCCTTGAAGAGGGGGTTGCTGGGACAGACCCCCTGGTAGTCCCTCACCATGCTGAGGGACTTGGCTGAGGGGTTTTTTTTCAGGAACGTGTCGATGTTGGTGGGATGGTTTCCCTCGAAATAGATGCCTCCATACCAGGTGGTGCCGATCCCGGGCATGATATACACTCCCTGGTCCATGGCATGGGAAGCCACTTTCTTGGCAGCTTCCACCCCGCCATGGGAATCCCGGAGGAACCCCCAGGGGGCGATGCCCTTGATGCCCAGCCCAGCAGCCAGGTCGGTGAGAAGCCGATACTCCTCAATGAAGCTTTCCGTGGTCTTGAGATAACTGTTGTAGCTCCCGAAGGTCTGCAGTCCGGGATCCTCCACCGCCCAACCCGTGCTATGGTCCCATGACGGCCCGAAATATGATTGCGGCAGGGCTGGTTCCGACCTCGTCAGTTTGAAAATCATATTGCATCCTTTCGGCTTTTTTGGCCTTGCTCTTAAAAGAAATTCGCGGTATGCCGTTCCTTTTCCCCCATGACCATCTTGTGGAGCCAGCACCAGAAACGGAACCGCACCAGGTTGGTGGCGTTTGCGGTTTTAGATCCCAGCTGCACATGGCGGATGAGGTCTTTGCGCTGGGAAACCGTCTCTGCCCTATGGTCCTGTGTGAGGGAACCGGCATCCCAGTGGGCAAAAATCCGAGAGAAGGCTTCTCCTTCGTATTCGTCCTCGAAAATTTCCCCCAGGGTTTTCCTTCCGAAATCCAGCAGGCTGTCAAGGGGCCAGTGGGTGAAATGGGAAAAGGCCAGATAGTTCAGCGCTGCGGGGATGTGTCTGGATGTGACCTCCCCATGGATGCTCACTCCTTTGAGCCCGGACAGGTGGGCCCGCAGACAGGCCTCCTTGATGGTGCCCACCACCTGGTCATAGCGGCTGTGCCCCCGCCACTGGCTTCCCTGATGGAGGAACCCCACGCTGTTTTCCACGGGGGAGCACAGTCCTTTCGGCCAGCAATCATTGTCAAAGACACTCTCCGGCATGCCATCATCCAGATATTCTGTCAGGGGCAGGGGGTTTTGCCGCAGCATGCGGGTCAGGGTCCATTGGGTAGCGTGGAGGTTTCTGATGTGGTCAAGCAGGACAGGACGGTCGCATCCCATGTAAGGGGTCATGGTCATGCTCCCCTTTTCCATCCCGGCCAGGAAACCCGTGTAGGTGGCCCATGTGACGAGGAGGTCTTTTCTCCTTCGGGATGCCTTCCCCAGATGCTCCAGAGGCGCCTTGTATCCCAAGGCCTGGAGCCGGAAGAATTCCGGGTCCTCCTTCGGCCAGTTCGCCTTGTGCGCTTTGCAGTCATCGCAACCGCAGAGGAAGAAGTCCCCGTTCTCAAAATTGGCGCCTCCGATGTCGAAGGTGTCGAAAAGCCAGTCCAGCCCTTCCTCCATCCATTCCTTGAAGAGGGGGCTGCTGGGGCAGACCCCCTGGTAATCCCTGACCATGCTGAGGGACTTGGCCGAGGGATTGTTTTTCAGGAAGGTGTCGATGTTGGTGGGATGGTCGCCTTCATAATAGATGCCCCCGTACCAGGTGGTGCCGATTCCGGGCATGATGTGCACCCCTTTGCCCATGGCATGGGAAGCCACTTTCCTGGCAGCTTCCACCCCGCCATGGGAATCCCGCAGGAACCCCCAGATGATGATGCCTTTGATGCCAAGCCCTGCAGCCAGGTCGCTGAGCCTCCTGTAGTCCTCCACGAATGTGTCCGGGGTCTTGAGATAGCTGTTGTAGCTTCCGAAAGTCTGGAGTCCCGGGTCGTCCAGCACCCAGTTGGTGCTGTGGTCCCAGGTCCAGAAAAATGATTCGGGCAGGGCTGGCACCGGTCTGGTCAGTTTGAAAATCATATTGGTTCCTCCCGGCCTTTGGGCCGTTTTTCCCTGTGTCAGTAGAATCCTGCGGTATGCAGTTCACGGATTCCCGTGACCATCTTGTGAAGCCAGCACCAGAAACGGAGACGGTGCATGTCCGTGCCCAGGTCCGCCTTCACCCCGATGAGCACATGGGACAGCAGCTGTTTTCGGATGGCTGTCGTCCTGGCTATATGATCCTGGGTCAGGGTCCCTGCATCCCAATGGGCTACAATCTCCATGAAAGCCTCCCCTTCCGCCTCGTTTTCAAAGACCTCCCCCAGGGTTTTCCTGCCGAAGTCCCGCAGGGTGTCCTCCGGCCAATGGATGAAGTGGGAAAAAGCCAGGTAATTCAGGGCGTTGGGTATATGCATCGCAGTGACTTCCCCATGGATGCTCACCCCTGTCAAACCGGACAGGTGGGCCCTCAGGCAGCCTTCCTTGATGGTGCTGATGATCTGGTCGTAACGGCTGTGCCCTCTCCATTGGCTGCCCTGGTGGATGAAGCCCACGCTGTTTTCCACGGGGGAGGACAAATCCTTCGGCCAGTTGTCGTTGTCGAAGATGGCCCCGGGCTTTCCTTCGTCCAGGTATGCCGTCAGGGGCAGGGGTTCCTGGCGCAGCATCCGGGTCAGGGTCCACTGGGTGTGGTGAAGGTCCTTGATGTGGTCCAGCAGGACGGGACGGTCGCACCCCATGTACGGGGTCATGGTCATCCTTCCCTGCTCCACCCCGGGCAGGAACCCGGTGTAGGTGGCCCAGGTGATGAGAAGGTTCTTTTTTCTTCCGGTGATCCTGGCCAGATGTTCCAGCGGGATCTTGTAGCTTAAGGCCTGGATCCGGAAGAATTCCGGGTCGCCTGCCGGCCAGTTCTCCTTGTGGGCCCTGCAATCCTTGCAGTCGCAAAGGAAGAAATCCCCGTTCTCGAGGTTGGCACCGCCGATTTCAAAGGTATTGAAAAGCCAGTCGATGCCCTCTTCGATCCATTCCTTGAAAAGAGGACTGCTGGGACAGACCCCACCCGGCGCCCCGGCGGCGGGATTGTTTTTCACAAAGGTGCTGATGTTGTATGGATTGTTGCCCTCATAATATGGGCCTTCGTAGGAAGTGGTCCCCAGCCCGGGCATGATGCGCACCCCTTTTTGCATGGCATGTGAGGCAACCCTTTTGGAGGCCTCCGGGCCTCCATGGGTATCCCGAAGGAATCCCCAGATGACGATGCCCCCGACCCCGATGCCCGCTGCGAAATCGCTCAGGCGCCGGTAGTCCTCGACGAATGTCTCCGTCTTTTTCAGGTAGACATTGGAACTTCCGAAGGTCTGCAGTCCTGGATCGTCCAGCATCCAGTTGGTGCTGTGGTCCCAGGTCCAGAAAAAGGAGTCCGGCAGGGCAGGTTTTGGCCTTTTCAGTTTGAACATTATGATTAGTCCTTTCCGAATCCGAAGATCCTGGCGGCATTATCCCCCATGACCATTCTTCTTTCCGTTGCGGTGAGATTGCTGTCCGCCATCATCCCCATGCAGATGGCGGGATCCAACAGGGGCAGGTCCGACCCGAACAGCACTTTGTCCGCTCCCAGCTGCCTGACCGCGTTTTCCACCCTGCCGAGTTCCCACACATAGAGCTGCGAGGCGCGTTCCCGGCCGCTGCTGATGTCCATGTACAGGTTTTCCGCCTCCATGACCGCCCTGCATCCCCTGGTGGCATTGCCGCCCATGTGGGCCATGATGAGGGGGATGGCATGCCGTTTCGCCACCCTGGCGATGCGCTCGGGGCTGCTGACCTGGTCGTCTTCCCCGATGACATAGGAATGAACCAGCACCGGAAGGCTAAGCTCTTCGCATTTGTCGAATATTGTCCGGTAGGCGGGTCCGTCGATGGGCTGGTCATGCCAGCTGGCATGGAGCTTGACGCCTACAAAGGAAGGCTCCCGGGCGAATTCCTCCAGCTGGGCGAGGGCTTCCGCCGGATAATTCGGGTTCACCACGATATATCCTTTCAACCTGTCGGAATATGGGGAAATGGCTTCCTTCAATTCCCGGTTGCACTGCCTGAAATCGCCGAAAATGCCACCGAGGTGGGAAACAATCCCCAGGTCGATGCCATAATTGTCCATGGACGCAATGAGTTCCGGGGCCTTGGCTGCCCGGATGGGCAGGAAAAGGTATCCGTAATGGATATGGACGTCAATGATCATTTCTTCACCCTCCTCGCGTTGAGAATCCCAAGCAGGTTGCCGGAGAATATTTTTTCCTTGTCCCCGTCGGGGATGTCTGCCCGGCCCACCATGAGAAGCTGGCAGGAGGGGGAGTTGTAGGGCATTCCTGTGCCGAAGACCAGCCTGTCCGCCGTGAGGTATTCCACCAGGACCCCGATCCCGTCATGGGTGTCCAGGGCGGAGATTTCCAGGGAAATATTGGGGTTGCGCTGGGCGGCCAGGATGGCTTCCCCCATGTTCCCGTAACCGATTCCCGACGCGATGATGGGCACCCGGGGGAATTCCCCCGCCAGTGTGCCGATGGTGATGAAAGGATACCCGCCCTCGATGAAGACAGGCACATCCATGCCGTCCAGGATCTTAAGGACCATCCGCATGGTATATGAGTCGATGCCGCCTCCCCATTCCGCGATGAAGCCTGTGTTGGTATTGAAGATCCGAAAGCCGGACAATCCCAGTTCATTGATGCAGCGGTGGATTTCATGTTCCAAGTCCAGGAACCGGGAGAGATGGAAGCCTCCCAGGCCGTAGAGCTTTCCGGGATGGGCCTCCACCAGCCGTGCTGTCTCCTCGTTTCCAATCCTGAAATCGTCATATTTGCACCTCAGGTTGGAGACCATCCCCCGGTGGATGTTTTTTTCCTCCATCAGGGCAAGGGACCTCTCAATCCCGAGGTCGATGCTGCGATGGATGTCGAATCCGAACAATATGTTGCTGTCGATGATCATCATGCAAATTCCCCTTCCTCAGTTTTTCCTGAAATGCTCAAAGACCTTTGTCACCGCATCGGCGATCTGCCGGATATGCTCCGGCTTGTATCCTTCGCAGAAAGGAAACACGATCATCTCCTTCAGGTCTTTTTCCGATGCGGGGCACAGTCCCTCGCCATAGGTGCGCCCGCTTCCTGTCAGGGGATAGCCGGATGTGCCATAGGTATATGGCTTTGTGAAGACATCGTACATGTACATGGGGACCTTGGTGTATCCCGCCCAGCAGGGGACCCCTTCTTTGGAAAGGGCATTGGCCAGGGTATCCATGTCCGCGTCGACGGCTTCCATGTCCACCTTCAGCGGGTATTTCCAATAGGTGTGGTCCGTCCACTCCCGTTCCACGGGGACAAAAACCATATCCAGGCCTGAGAGCATCTTGCTGAGGAGGCGGGCCATCCTTCGCCTTGCATCAATGATGGCGTCGAGTTTCCCCAGCTGGGCGATGCCCACCGCTGCTTGGAGTTCTGTCATGTGATAGGCGGGGGCCAGGAACAGGTGGTCCCGGAACCGGCCGTCCCTGGGCCAGCCCTTGTCCACACACAGCTTCATGCGAGCCCCCAGCCGGTCATCGTTGCTGATGAACATGCCCCCATCCCCCGTGGTCATGTGCTTGCTCTGCTGGAAACTGAAGCAGCCGATGTCCCCGATGGTACCGCAGAGCTTTCCTTTGTACGGGGTCAGGAAAGCCTGGCAGCAGTCCTCAATGACATACAGTTTATGCTCCCTGGCAATCTCCATGATGGGATCCATGTCCGCTGCATGTCCGAACATGTGCACCACGATGATGGCTTTGGTCTTTTCCGTGACGTTGGCCCGAACGCTTTCCGGGTCCATGTTGTGCAGCTGCGGGTCCACGTCCGCAAAAACCGGGACAAGGTTCTGCAACAGCACCGGAATCACCGTCCCCATGTCTGTGATGGGAGGTACGATGACCTCGTCCCCGGGTTCCAGGTCCAGGGACAAAACGGCCCCGTGCAGGGCGGCGGTCCCCGAACTGCAGGTGGCTGCATATTTCACCCCGAATTTCAGGGCGAATTCCTTTTCGAACCGGGCGATTTTCTCGCCGTTGATATAGTTGAGCCTGCCGGACCTGATTACTTCGGTCACCAGGGCCAGCTCCTCTTCCCCGATGAACCTTCCGCTGGCATCCTCCACCACCGGCAGGGGTTGCCTGACCACAGGATTTCCCCCGTACAAAGCAAGTTTCTCCATGAAATGATTTCCTCCTATTGTTTCTGTATGATGATGGTTTGCCCTCGTTCCACCGATTCCCTGGTGGACAAGGCCAGGAGCAAGGCGTTTCTCGCATCCTCCGGCCTGACGATCGTCATTTCCCTGCCATGGGCGACGCACTCGAGGAAGTATGCCGTTTCCTGGCGGTATCCATCCTCTTCCTGCAGTTTTGGGTGTTCCTCCTTCTGGCCTTCCCGGTAGACAGCCAGGGTGTTCCCCAGGTTGCTGTCGTACTCGATGCATCCATGGGTGAACACCACCTTGAGCCTTGCGGTGAACGGATACCCCTCAGGCATCAGGTTGCAGGCGTCCACCACCGTCTTGACGCCGTCCCCATGCTCCATGACGGTGATGACCTGTTCCCAGGCCCCGTGGACCGACTTGTTTCCCACTGTCCTGACGGTGGAAGGCATGCCGAAGAGCCACGCCATCAGGTCCAGGTCGTGGATCTGGAGGTCTACGATCCCTCCACAGCTCAGTTTCGGGTCCACGATCCAGTGGTTCTCGCTCCAGGCGGGGATGGGTTGCATTCTGGCTGCGGAGGCATAGAGGGGTTTTCCCAACTCCCCCGACAGGACCATCTCCTTGATGTACTTGTACTCAGGCCAGAAACGGACCACATGGCCCACCATGTATCTGACGCCCTTGTTTTTCACCGCCCTGATGATCTCATCGCATTCCTCCAGGCTGACGGCCATGGGTTTTTCGCACAGGATGTGCCTGCCGGCCTCCGCCGCCATCACAACATACTCCTTGTGCAGAAAGGTGGGCAGGCAGATGTCCAGTACATCCATGTCCGCCGAGAGCATGGTCTGCAGGTCGGTTGTGTGGTTGACGCCAAAGGCCAAAGCCAGGGCCTTCGCCTTATCGGCATTGCTGTCATAGACGGTACAGCTGTCGCACAGCGGGTGCCCCAGATAGCTTTGAAGATGGGTCCTTCCCATGAATCCGGCACCCAGTATCCCGATTCTCATATCCCGGTCCCCCTGTCTATTTGATTTCCTTCATGATGGATTTCACATGCCTGACGGACTTTATGAGGGCCTGGTCCACCTCCTCCGGGCTGGCGGGGCCTTTTTCCACGAACTCGATCTCAAAGCTCAGCGGCCCCGCATAGCCGTTCTCCGCCAGGATGATGAAGAGTTTCCTGAAATTGATTGTCCCTTCCCCGATGGCCGGGAAGTTCCAGACCCCCTTGCCTTCCAGCTGGTCCTTGATGTGCATGTGCCCGATATGGTCCACGGCTTCCAGGATGTCCGTCTCCGGGTCCTTCCCCTCGAAATAGATCAGGTTGGCAGGGTCGTAGTTGATCTTAACGTGTTCCGAACCGATGCGGTCCAGTGTCTCGATGCAGCGCTTCGCCGTCCCGAGGATGCCTCCGTGGGTCTCCAGGGCGATGAGCAGGCCCCGTTCTTTCGCATAGGCCGCCAGTTCCTTCATGTTCCGGAAAAACGATTCCTCGTCATCCCGGCTTTGGATGTTTCCCTCTGCTGTGTTGACGATGCCCGCCCCCGCAGCAACGGCAAAATCCATGCGCTTTTTGAACAGCTCCGCCCCCCCGGGGGTGGTCAGGTCGCAATGCCCGCTGATACTGGAGGGTTTGAGCCCATAACCCGCCACCAGTGCAAGCGCTTCCCGGACCTGCACGGGGCTCATCGCCTCCGGACGCACATGGTCGCAATGCCCGGGTATGGCGCCGATTTCAACATAGCCAAGCCCTGATGCTGCGATGCCTTTCAAAGCCCTCTCGAAAGGAAACCTGTTGTAGCAGTGGGTGCTGCAAGACAGAATATTCTTCATCATATCATCCTACTCTCCTGTTCATGATTCATTTATATACGGTCATTCTACAGGAAAAAGCTGGAGCGGATGTGCAATATTCAATGCCAATCGGATAAAAAGCAACGGTTTATGACTCTTTGCTTTTCCTGTAGATGCTGGGGTTGAGACCTGTATGCTTCTTGAACACCTGGCTGAAATAGTTTGCGTAGTCGTAACCCACTTTCTCAGCAATCATCTGGATGGAGTAATCGGTGTTTTTGAGAAGCTTCTTTGCTTTTTCCATCCGCAATCCGGTCAGGTATTCCACATAGGTCATTTTCATCTCCTTCTTGAACACCCATCCGAAATAGTTGGGGCTTAAGAACACTGCTGCGGCCACATCGTCTATGTTGATGTCCCGGCTGTGGTTCTCCTCGATGAAATCCAGGGCCTTCCTGATGATGGTCCTGTCCCGCTGGCTTCTGGATTCCCGGACCAGGCCGATGACCGACATGACGGTGGCCTTTTCCCACTCATAAATCTCCGGCACAGTGCCCAGCTGTATGAGCTTGTGGAAATATTCGATTTTATCGGCATGGACATCGGTTCCTGTTTCTCCATGGACGACACTGTCCAGGATCTCGTTGAGCAGCTCCATTCCAAAGGCCTTGACCTTGTTCACATCGTTCTCGTTGAGCAGGAAGAAATCCCGGAACATGCCATCCAGCACATCCACGGCCCCGTTCTCGTCCAGAAGGATGATCCTGTTGATGAGTTCCCGGTGATTGATGTGGTAGACAACAGGCTCCTCGTTCCTCACCACGATGTCGTCGATGTGGATGATCTGGTTTCTTCCCAGAAGTTTCCCGTGGATCTGGGCGTTGTTGGCCTCAATATATGAGGCACCCAGGTACGGGGTGTCGTCATAAACCCTCCCAACCCCGATGATGGAGGTGAACAAAGTCTTGCTGAAAATGATCATGCGGATGTGCTCCGCCATGGCAAGGCTGAGCTTTCTCCGGAAGTCTTCATCCGGATGGGCCCGGATATATAAAAGGGCCATGAACCGGCCGTCTTCCAGGACATGGAACAGGCTGTCCCTGGAGTCGTTGAACTGCCGGGACAGGGCCTCCATGATCATGTATCTGATCTCCAGTTCGTCATTCTTCTCCCGGCTCTTCATGAAATCCGCAAAGCCGTCCAGTTTTCCCACCAGCACCACATTGGGTGTCTGGGTCAGCCCCAGGGCGCTGACCCTTTTGTCCAGGCCGGCGAGCTTGTGGGTTTCGTTGTGGATGATGTCGTTGAAGATCTCGTTCCTGATGTACGGGACCACCTGGTCCAACCTTTCCTTCTCCTCCCTGATGTGTTCCTTCAGGATGGCATTTACTTCGCTTTCCACGAAATAGTCCACCATGATGCCAAGGAGATTCACCACCAGCTCCAGGCGGCTTTCGGATATGACGGGCACATTGAAGTAGGCTTTCTCGATGGCTTCGTTGAGCAGGCCTTCCTTTTCCAGTCGTTCCTTCACAGGCTGGAACAACTCGGCAGTCGGCTTCACGGACATCACCTGACCACTGTAGACGCTGCCAAAGTGCTCCCCGTTGATGAGGATGGGGACCACGATTTCGGAGAGTCCGCTGTGGCATTTGTATATGAGGGGTTTTCCGGTGGACGCAGCCCTTTTCCCCGCCTCCCGGGAACAGGTGATGCACATGTCCAGGCCCTTCACCGATGCGTTCATCAGGTGGCAGTATTCACAACGGGAGCCTGCGTAGTAAGTGTTGTATTGCCTGTGGTCCCTGTCCGCGAAGGACAAAAGCATCCCGGTGGCCGCAAAGAACGCGCTCCTGAAGTTCTGGATTGTCTCCCTGCCCAGCATGTCGAATATGTTGAACATCGCCTAAGTCCCCTTTCCCCGCCTACTGACCATTATACCAGAAACCCGGCGAAAAGGATGAGGATGTGGGCCAGGTAATATGAGGGGAGGATCCATTCCCCCGTCATTTTGTTTCCCATGAAATCCGTCTCCGCGATCATGATGTCGGAGAACATGATCAGTGCAATCGCAGACACCAGCAGCGCCTTGGCTGTCGGATCGACCTCAAGGCCGAGGGATGCGGCCAGGGTGAAGCAGGAGATGAGCAGGTAGGCGAGGACGGCATATAGCATTGCCCTTTCCTTGATGCCCTTTTTCATCCGTAGGATGAAATACAGGCCGAAGACCCCAACAAGGATGAGCAAGGCAGGCAGGTGCATAACCCCTTTCACAAGCATGTATGCCAGGTAGAATCCATGGGCCGCAAAAAAGACCAGTATGCCTCGGATATAGTGGTTTTTGTTTTTTTCCTTGAAGGAAAGGAAATAGTCCCCTAGGATGGAACAGGCCAGGGCGCCTGCAAGGATGAAATATGACATGTTGTTTCCTGACAGCGTGATATATGCCGTCAGAATGAGGAGGATGGAGGATGTGACCAGGGCCTTGTACAAATACCTGCCTGTGGAAAGAGCCAGTATGGCGAAAAACAGGGGCACCGTCCCGGTGAGGAAAATCATGGTTTCTCCTTCTTCCGGGAGAACACCTGCCACGCAATCTTGATGACGGCCGCCGCAGGCACGGCGAACAGGATCCCCCAGAATCCGAGGAAGGCTCCTGCCAGGATCACCGCCATCACAATGATCAGAGGTTTGAGCTCCACCGCCTTTCCCACGATGAGGGGCATCAGCAGGAATTGCTCCGTTATCTGGAGGACGAGGATCACTCCCACGGCGTAAAGGGCGAAGACAGGGACATCAAACAATGCGATGAGTCCGGCTGCCAGAGCACCAACCCATGGGCCGAAGACAGGGACAAAATTGGTCAGGAACACGATGAAAGCCATGAGGCCGGACAGGTGGATGCCGATGATCCGGAATACAATGTAGCATAGCAGGGCAATGATCAGGGAGGTAATGGTCTTGCCGATGAAATACCTTCCCGTGGCCTGTACGGACCTTCTGAAAAACTCTGCGATTTTCTCTCCCATGCCCCCATTATACCATGCCCTCAGGGACTGGCGCCAGAGGGGGCCTCACTGGTTTTTCTCCATTCCCCGGCCTGGGTCCCGGCATATGTCCCGGCTCCCCCCACCAGGTATGCATCCCTGAAATTGTTGTCGCTCCCGTTGAGCAGGTTGTCCCCCAGCACCGTGTCCCCCTGCATCATGGTGATACGCGTCAGCATGTTGGACTGGAGCGCACGATCCCCGACATCGGTGATGCTTTTGGGGATGGTGATTTCCTCGAGCTGGTTCGCCCAGAATGCATATCGTTCGATGCGCTCCACCCCTTCCGGGATGGTGACCCGGGAGAGCAGATCGCCTGCGAAGGCGTATTCACCGATGATCCGGATCGGTGTTCCCTCCCATTCGGCCGGAATCGAAGCGGTCCGGAACCGGCCATGCCGGCCGTCCGTCCCCTCCCAGCCAAGAAGGGTCCCCGTCTCCGTGTCAACCCGGTAATCCGGCCTGCGGAACAACCATCCGTAGGATACGGCCAGGGTACCGACGAATGCAACGGCCACCAGGCATATTGCCACGACAACAATGATCTTGCTTGTCTTCCTGTGGTTCTGCTTCACAAAACCCTTCTGCGGGTCCCAAGCTGAGCTGTCCGCCAGTTTTCCCATGATGCACCTCCCCTATGGCACCATTCTAGCAAAGAATGGGTCGGCGTGAAACCTGATTGTGTCCAAACATGCGTTTTTCATGCTGAACCGTCGTGTCCCCGGGCATTTCCATCGAACGGGTGATTTCATGTATAATATTGGGTATAACAAGTGGGGAAATCCATGAATCAATCGACAGGAGGTTTGTCATGTCGAAAAAAATAGTCATCGTGGGCGGAGTGGCGGGAGGCGCCAGCACGGCGGCCCGTCTCAGGAGGCTGGATGAGTCCGCTCAAATCATCATCCTGGAAAGAGGCCCGTACATCTCCTTCGCCAATTGCGGCCTGCCTTATCATATCGGCGATGTCATCAGGGACAGGAAAGACCTCATCCTCCAAACCCCTGAGGAAATGGGCAAACGGTTCAATCTGGACATCCGCACCCTCAACGAGGCTTTGAGGATTCACCGAAAGGAAAAGCAGGTGGAGATTGTCGACCACCGGACCGGCAGGACATATATGGAAAGTTATGATGTGTTGGTGCTGTCCCCGGGTTCCAGTCCCCTGAAGCCTCCCATCGAGGGCATCGATTCCGAGGGTATTTTCTCCCTATGGACCATCCCGGACATGGATGGCATCATCCGGTATATCAAAGAGAAAAACGTCAGGTCCGCCATTGTGGTGGGAGGAGGGTTCATCGGCATTGAAGTGGCGGAGAACCTCCATGCAAAGGGCATCAAGGTCACCATCGCCGAAATGCTGGACCAGGTCATGGCCCCGCTGGACTATGACATGGCCCAGATCCTGCACCGGCATATCACCGGCAAGGGAGTGGAGCTCATCCTCGGGGACGGTGTCAAAAACTTCTCAAGGAAGGACGGCAAACTTACCGTTTCCTTCAAAAGCGGCAGGCAGGAGACTGCCGACATGGCCATCCTTTCCATCGGTGTGAGCCCCAATGGCCGCCTGGCTTCGGAATCCGGCCTGGAGACCAACCGCAGGGGCGGCATCGTCACAGGCCCGGACATGAAGACCTCGGACGAATCCATTTATGCCGTGGGGGATGCTGTCGAGGTGACGGACTTCATCACCGGGGACAGGACCATGGTCCCACTGGCAGGGCCTGCCAACAAGCAGGGAAGGATCTGCGCCGACAACATCTGCGGGCTTGACCAGGAATACAAGGGCACCCAGGGAAGCTGTGTGGTGAAGGTCTTCGACCTCACCTCCGCCACAACTGGACTCAACGAGAAGAACCTTGACAGGTTGGGCAAGGAGCTCAACCGGGACTACAAAGTGACCATCCTCCATCCCAATTCCCATGCGGGATATTACCCCGGTGCCCTAAGCATGACCCTGAAGCTGGTCTTTTCCCTGGAAGGAAAGGTTCTGGGAGCCCAGGCGGTGGGCTATGAGGGAGTGGACAAGCGGATGGATGTCATCGCCACCGTCATCCGCATGAACGGGACCGTGGAGGACCTCAAGGACCTGGAACTCTGCTATGCACCCCCCTATTCCTCCGCCAAGGATCCGGTGAACATGGCAGGGTATTCCGCCGAGAACATCCTCAAGGGAGTTGTGGACAACATCCTGGTCAGGGAGTTGGAAACACTGGAACAGGGAACCTATGCCGTCCTGGATGTCAGGACGCCTGAGGAATACCAGATGGGCCACATCGAGGGTGCGCTGAACATCCAGCTGGATGACCTGCGTGACAGGCTCCAAGAGGTCCCTGCTGAAAAGCTCCTCATCGTCCACTGCGCCGTGCGCTTTCGCTCCTACCTGGCATGCAGGATCCTTCTGCACAATGGGTTCAATCAAGTGAGGAACCTGGCGGGAGGCTATACCACATATTCCATACAATCATGTGCCCATGCCGCTGCGACGGACCGGTTCACTGACAGAGGGGAACCGGAAAAATCCGACAACCGCATCAACGCATGCGGGCTCCAGTGCCCCGGCCCCATCATGAGACTCCACAAGGAACTCAAAGGCCTCCGTGCCGGCGAGACCGTGGAGATTTCCGTCACCGATCCCGGATTCGCTTCGGACATCGG